>SLDY01000130.1 GCA_007125005.1 Natronohydrobacter sp. | reverse complement strand
TGATCAGTGGGTGTTCTGGTGGGATTGGTGGCTCGATCTGCCCTGGTGGCGCGATATCGCAGGAGGCGTCAATGGCTGAGTATCAGAATATCTTTACCCAGGTGCAGGTGCGCGCCGCCCCGGAAATGGGCATGGTTGAAGGCGTAGAGCTGGATAACCGCACCAAATCGGCCAGCTTCTCCAATCTGTTGGGTTGGTTCGGCAATGCGCAACTCGGCCCTGTCTATCTGGGCACGATGGGCGTGATCTCACTGGCAACCGGCACGATCTGGTTCGTGATGGTGGGCATGTGGTTCTGGGATCAGGCGGGCTACAATCCGGCTGTCTTCCTGCGCGATCTGTTCTGGCTTTCGCTCGATCCGCCAGCGCCGGAATATGGGCTGAGCATTCCGCCCATGCGGGAGGGGG
Organism: Natronohydrobacter sp.; assembly: GCA_007125005.1. Taxonomy (GTDB): domain Bacteria; phylum Pseudomonadota; class Alphaproteobacteria; order Rhodobacterales; family Rhodobacteraceae; genus Roseinatronobacter. The sequence goes on along the minus strand of SLDY01000130.1, from coordinate 22,061 downwards.
GGTATTTCCTGATTGCCTCGTTCTTCCTGCTGATCTCGGTGATGACATGGTGGGTGCGCACATGGCTCAGGGCTGAAGCCCTCGGTATGGGCAAGCATGTCGCCTGGGCGTTTCTCTCGGCGATCTGGCTCTTTCTCGTGCTGGGCCTCTTCCGCCCGATCCTGATGGGGTCGTGGTCCGAGGCAGTGCCTTACGGTATCTTCACGCATCTTGACTGGACCAACCTCTTCTCGCTGCAATACGGGAACCTCTTCTACAACCCGTTCCATGCGCTCTCGATCGTGTTCCTTTATGGCTCGGCGCTGCTGTTCGCCATGCATGGGGCAACGATTCTGGCCGTATCCCGCTTCGGTGGTGATCGCGAGCTGGAGCAGATCGTGGATCGTGGCACGGCCTCCGAACGCGCCGCTCTCTTCTGGCGCTGGACGATGGGCTTCAATGCCACGATGGAAGGGATTCACCGCTGGGCCTGGTGGTTTGCTGTGCTGACCACACTGACAGGCGGCATCGGGATCCTGCTCACCGGCACTGTCGTCGATAACTGGGCCGTCTGGGCCGAGGAACGCGGCTTCCGTCCCACCTATGACTAAGGAGCACTGACATGGTTGAACATGACTACATCCAGGAGACCCGGACGCAACGTCTGCGCAACTGGGTCTTGGCAGAGATGCTCCGCGGTGCGGGATATGCGCTGGCCTTCCTGCTCTTTATCGGCGTGGTCTTTCTGATCATCTGGGGTATTGGCCAGTTTCTGCCCGCAGACAGCAAGAATGCGCCGCCCCCTATGCCCTACAGCGCCTATGAAGCGCCCATGGAGCGGGTGGTGGTGTGATGCGGATCGGGGCAGGCGGGCCATCCCTGCCTGCCCCCAACAAGGTTCGGACCATTAGCCGGTTCGAACGCGGGCTTGTGACGCCCGGTTCCCTTTCCTGTTGGCGACAGGAAACTGGTGCCGTGCGGGGCAGCCCCACGGCACCTTTTTTCGTTCTGAAAACTTTTTTCGCCATATGAAAAAAGATCAGTCGGATCAGGGGTCGCTTTTTTCGCATGATGAAAAAAGCTTTCATAAAAAATCGAAAGGGAACCCCGATGGAAATTGCACAAGCACCCCAATCCAGAACACCGCATCTCGACCGCGTCGCCGGTCCTGCCGATCTGCGCGATCTTGATGATCATGAACTCGAAGCCCTTGCCCATGAATTGCGCGCCGAGACCATCGAGACTGTCAGTCGCACTGGCGGGCATCTGGGCTCATCCCTCGGTGTGGTGGAACTGACCGTCGCGATCCATTCGGTTTTTCGTACCCCCTTCGACAAGCTGATCTGGGATGTTTCCCATCAATGCTATCCGCACAAGATCCTCACCGGCCGCCGCGACCGGATGCCCACGCTGCGGCAAGGCGGTGGGCTGTCGGGCTTCACCAAGCGCAGCGAGTCGGTCTTTGACCCTTTCGGCGCCGCGCATAGCTCGACCAGCATTTCCGCCGCACTTGGCTTCACCATCGGGCGCGATATGGGCCAGCCTACAGGCGATGCGATTGCCGTTATCGGCGATGGCTCGATTACGGCGGGCATGGCCTATGAGGCGCTCAACAATGCCGGGGCCGAGGGCCGCCGGTTGTTTGTGATCCTCAATGACAATGACATGTCCATTGCCCCGCCCGTGGGCGCGATGAACAGCTATCTCAACCGGCTCAACATGCCGCATGCCTCGCTCTCGGAGGTGGCGCAGGGCTTCATCGCAGCCCTGCCGCAATCCTTGCGCGAACAGGCACTTGCCGCGCGAACGCGTGCCTGTGGCGGGCCGCCAGATGCGACGATGTTCGAGCATCTGGGCTTTACCTATATCGGCCCGATTGATGGCCATTCCATGCCCGATCTGCTGGCCACATTGCGTATGGCGCATGCGCGTGCCGAAGGCCCCGTGCTGATCCATGTGCGCACCGTCAAGGGCAAAGGCTACGCGCCGGCCGAAGCCTCGGAGTGCTGCTACCATGGTGTGTCGAAATTCGATGTCGCCTCGGGCACGCAATCGAAGGGCCGCGCCAATGCGCCAAGCTACACCTCGGTTTTCGGCAAGGCTCTGACCGATGAGGCCGCGCGCGACCCGACCATCGTGGCGGTCAATGCGGCGATGCCCAATGGCACCGGGGTTGATATCATGGCCAAACGCTTCCCGCGCCGGGTGTTCGATGTGGGCATTGCCGAGCAGCATGCCGTGACCTTCGCGGCTGGCATGGCGGCCAGCGGTCTCAGGCCCTTCTGCGCGATCTACTCGACCTTCCTGCAGCGCGGCTATGACCAGATCGTGCATGATGTCGCGCTGCAGGGCCTGCCAGTGCGTTTTGCCATCGACCGCGCCGGTCTGGTGGGTGCGGATGGGGCAACCCATGCAGGCAGTTTCGATGTGGCCTATCTGGCCAATCTGCCGGGCATGGTGGTGATGGCGGCAGGTGATGAAGCCGAGCTCGTGCATATGGTGGCAACGGCAGTGGCTTATGACGAAGGCCCCATCGCCTTCCGCTACCCGCGCGGCGAGGGTGTGGGGATCGAGTTGCCCGAGCGGGGTGTGCCGCTCGCGATTGGCAAGGGGCGCGTGGTGAAAGAGGGTGAGAGCGTTGCTTTCCTGTCTTTCGGTGCGCATCTGCACGAGGTGACGAGCGCAGTAGAGGCGCTGGAGGCGCGTGGCATAAGCTGCACCGTGGCTGATGCGCGGTTTGCCAAGCCGCTGGATACCGATCTGATCACCCAGCTTGCGCGCCATCACGCCGCGCTGATCACGGTCGAGCAGGGCGCGCAGGGGGGTTTTGGCGCGCATGTGCTGCATTACATGGCCAATGCCGGGCTGTTGCAGAGCGGGCTTGCGATCCGCACACTGACGCTTCCCGATAGGTTTATCGAACAGGCAAGCCCCGCCGAGATGTATCGCGATGCCTGTCTGACCGCAGATCACATCACTGAGGCGGCGTTGCAGGCGCTTGGGGTCACGACACTTTCCAAACATGCGAATCGCACTAAAGTCGTCTGAGAAGCAGGTTTGTCACGCATGGCGCAATCAGCAAGGGAGCTTTGGAATGGCTGAGAAAGAAATGAAGAATGCACCTCCCCTATACGGATGGGCGATTGCCGCTGGCGCGGGCGCCGTGGCGTTTGGCGTATCGCTGCTGGTGGTCGGGATCGAGGGCAATGGGTCGGTCTTTATCGGGGTTGTGATTGCGCTGATCGTGGGCATCATCTTCACCGTTGCCGAGCAATCACCGCCGCCCTTGCAAAAAAGGGTGAAAGCCGAACCAGCCCCGACTGTGGCAAGTCCCGCACCTGCGGCACCGTCATCTTCGGCTGAGAAACCTGCCGCTCCTGCGGATGCCACGCCGCCCCCCGCGGCTTCGGTTGCCCCTGTAGCTGCAGATGCGTCTGCGGGAAGTTCTGAACCAGCAGCGCAGGCCGGAACAAAGCCACAAGGTCTTGCCAGTGCCCAAGGTCAGGCAGATGATCTCAAGCAGATCTCGGGGGTCGGCCCTGTGCTGGAGGGCAAGTTGAACAATCTGGGTATTTTCCATTTCTGGCAGATCGCCCAATGGGGCAAAGATGAGATCGCCTGGGTTGATGGCTTCCTGAATTTCAAGGGCCGGATTGAGCGTGATGATTGGGTGGCGCAGGCCGGGAAACTTGCCGAAACAAGCCCCGCGAAACCGTCTGCCTGAGACATGCTTCTGGAAGATGGCGGCGGTCCCGGATTACGGGCCGCCAACGGCTTTGACTGGCGCTGTGTCACCGATGGTGTGATGGGGGGCGTCAGTCAGGCTGCGCTGGTGCGCACGGTTGTCGAGGGCCGAAACGCGCTGCATCTGACTGGCGATGTTCGTCTTGAGAATAACGGTGGTTTCGCGCAGATGGCGCTTGATCTTGCCGCGCCGGGAGAAGTGCTGGATGCCAGCCAGCATCATGCCTTGCTGCTTGTGGTGCGGGGCAATGGGCAAGAGTATAACATCCATCTGCGCAGCCCTGATATGACGCGGGTGTGGCAATCATGGCGCGCGTCGTTTCGTGCGCCGGAAAGCTGGGAAACGCTGCGTTTGCCTTTGGTTCAGTTCACGCCTTACCGCACGGATCTTGCGGTAAATCCCGCGCGCTTGTCGCGGATCGGGCTGGTGGCAATCGGGCGGGCCATGCGCGCTGATCTGGCGCTGGCGCGGCTGGAGCTTGTCTGAACGTCAGTAACGGCGGTCATGGGGCTGGACGATGGTCAGAACGAGTGCAGAGCCATTCGCCCCGATATCCATCCGCGCCATGCGCAGGTCACACATGAGATAGCTGTCAGGGGTTTTGTCAATAAGGCTCACTGCCTTCACATCCGCCCCGCTGCCGATCCGGCAATCTGCAAGCCCGAGCGAGATGCGGTCCTGATCAAAGCGGTTTTCGCCCAGATGGCGCAGGTAATGGATACCACTGGTATCGGCGAAGCGGCGCGGGAACATCTTGCGCAGCTTGTGATTCTCGGCGTTGATAGCACCGCTATCGGGATCAACCAGCAGGGCCGCGACGGGCATGTCGTGAAAGATGGTCTCGAATTTCAGACGCTCGATCTCAAGCGCTGCATTGGCCTCGCGTAACTGCTCGACCTGCACTTCGATTTCCACCTGATGGGTCAGAAGGTCAAGCGCGAGTTCATCTAGGCTGACCGATTCGCGTTTGAGCAGATCTTCGAGCGATGGCAATTTGCCGTTGCTCAATAGCTCCGAAATCCGTTTGCGAGCATGCGGTTCAGACATTTGCTTGGGGGTTTCTGATTGCGTCATGCCGTGCTCGTTTCCCTCTCGGGGATATGCAGATTGGTGATATCCAGATGTGTGACTACACAGCCACTATCATGCAATGCGGCGGCGTGCATCATAAACCACCGCTGCGCGTCAGGGCCGTGGCAGGGATAGATAATGGAGAAGGTGCCGGTTTGAGCTTTCAGCAGCTTTTCGATCCCGGCCAGCGCGCGGGCGGCAGTTGGGTCCGTTAGAGCCGCATGGCGCAACACCTCAAGGTAATTCAGCTGAGCGGCACTGGCGAGAGCGGTGGTGCCGCCATTATCGAGGGCAAAGCTTTGCCATGCACGGTTAACCATTACGATCTCGCCAGCTGCGTCCAGCACAGCGAGGTTCTGCGGCGCGGCATCGATGATGGATTGCAGGTAATGCATGGTCTGGACGCTGGAGATATCAATGAATGAGAGCACCATGCGCGAATCCTCGGGAGCGCGCGTCGCGAAGGGCTGGATCGAGAAAAGCCATGTCCGACCGTCACGCCCGGAAATCTCTTGTTGCAGGGGCGCATCGTCGCTCTGGGCCTTGGTGATGCAGGCTTCGAGGTCAAAATCTGAAAGTTTGTGAGTGATATCTGTCAGTGGGCGGCCGATATCGGTGTCACGCAGCCGGAAGATCTTGGTCGCCTGAGCTGAAAAGCGGGTGATGCGGCCAAGGCCATCGAGAAAGATCAGTGGGATTTTTGCCGCCCGGGACAGAGTTTCAAGATCAGCATAGGCTTCATTGAGTTGCAGGATCTTTTCCTGCAACTCTGCATTTACTGTCTGCAATTCCTCATTGACCGATTGCAGCTCTTCATTGGTGCTTTGCAATTCCTGATTGCTGGCCATCAGCTCTTCGTTTCCGGCCTGCAATTCCTCATTGACGCTGCCGAGCTCCTCGATTGTTGTCTTGAGCGTGGCGCGAAGCTGTGTGAGTTCCTGCTCCAGTTCGCTGACCCGGTTGGCTGAAAGGGCCGCGATATCATCTGTCTGGGGGCTATGCTGCAGATCGCCGGGAAGGCGGCGCAAGCGTTCGAAACTAATCAGGATCTGCGCGGGCGCCTCCTGCCCGGGCTGGGTGATCGGGCGGATTTCGATGTTAACCGGTACGTCTAGGCCAAAATCCTCATCCGCATCAGGATGAATAATGACTGATTTCATGGCCGCGTCATGGTTCATGACAGAAAAGATGAAAGTAGAGACAATTGCGGCCACACGGGCAGGCAGGAGCTGCATCAGATCCAGTGACGCATCACCGGGTTTGATCCGCAGAAACGGGCTCATATCGCCAAAGACATGCCGGATTTCGCGATTGGTGTCGATGACCACCGCAGGGGGTGCGAAGGCTTTGATCAGGCAAGATGCAGCAGGTGAAAGCGCGTCTGCGCCGCCGCTCAGGGGTGGTGAAGATGAATAGGCAGATTGCCGGTAGCTTTGGCCATTGGCGGGGCGCGCGGATGTTGTGAGAAAATCATGACTGGAAAGATGCCGAAGCTCCCCGCGCAGGCGAAACAGTTTTGCGCGCGCAGATATCGGATCGAGCAGGCTTGCCAGCCGACCGGGCGCTTCTGATCCTCCCATGAACAGTGCCCCGCCCGGTCTGAGCCCGAACAACATGCGCCGCAATGCGCGCTCCTGTGGCTCGGGTTTCAGATAGATGATCATGTTGCGGCAGATCACCAGATCCAGATTCAGGAAAGGCGGATCATTCAGCACATCATGGCGCGAAAAGACAATGGCGCGCCGCAACCGGGTGGATACCTGATATTTTCCATCCTCCACCGGATTGAAATAGCGCGCACGCAGCTCTGCAGGCAGATTCTGGAGAAGGGGTTCAGGGAAAATCCCTGCCGATGCTTCGGCCAGATAGCTGGGCTCTATATCCGTAGCGAAGACCTTAACCTCACCGTCCAGCCTAAGATCACGCATCGCCTCCAGTGCAAGGATTGCGACCGAATAGGCTTCCTGCCCGGTGGCGCAGGCGACCGACCAGATCCGGTAAACCGCATGTGGGTTTTTCAGCCGCTTCAGCATATCCGGGCGGATGACCTGCTGAGTGAGGTCTTCAAAAGCCTCCTTGTCGCGAAAGAATGCCGTGACCGGGATCATCATCTCCCGGCGGAGCCTTGCTGCCTCGTCCTTGTCGCTTGTCAGCAGGGCAAGATAGCCTTCGATCTCGCTTTGCCCGGTGGCCAGTATCCGACGTTCCAGCCGCCGCACCAGCGTTTGCGGTTTGTAATTGGCCAGTTCGATATCGATCAGCTTGCCGATCTGGGACAGCGTTGCCTCGACAGGCTGTTTTGCCTTTCGGGCAAGCTTCAAGATCTCGGGGGTCCGCTTTTCGCGAATGACACACTCTACGAAATCGGCAAGTTCTTCGGGCGTTCCGGTTTCATGGGCAAGCCCTGTTGCCATCGCGTTCAACGGCATTCCGTCAAAGGCAGCGCTCGCCGGGTTTTGCACGAGCGCCCAGCCTCCGGCATCGACCACAGTCTGCAGCCCCTGTGATCCGTCAGATCCCGTGCCCGAAAGGACAATGCCGAAAATCCTGTCATATGCGGCATCGCCAAGCGAGTGGAAGAAAGCATTGATCGGTTGGGCCAGCCCGCTTTTGGGGCGCGGATCCAGATGTAGATGGCCATCAATCAAAGTCAGCGTGACACCGGACGGAATGACATAAACCTCGCGCGCATGAAGCGCGTCACCCTCCTGCGCCACGCGCACATTCATCGCGGTCTGCCGCGAGAGGATGCCATCCATCATGGTTTTGTGGCTTGGAGCCAGATGCTGGATAACAATGAATGCAGCATCCAAATTGGGGTCGATCCTGGCGAAGAAGCGATCCAGCGCATCCAGCCCTCCGGCCGATGCGCCAAGCGCAACGACACTGCGAGCCTGTTCCGGCCCGGTTCCATCGGAGGGCACGCTGTCTCTCATGCAGTCCTGTTTTCGCGGTAACGCAGGATGACACTACGCGACTGCGCCGGTCAATTCAACAGATCAGGCGACAGCGGCCAGCATGTCTCAGCGTTTGAAAATCGCCTCGGCCTCGGCGCTGCCTTTTGGGCGCAGCGCGAGCAGCCCGTCACGCCGCTCGATTAGGCCTTGATCCTGCGCGCGCAGGATCGCGTCGCGCGCGCGCGTCTCGGACCAGCGCAGATGAGTGATGAGTGCGCTGCGGGTGTTTTCCTCGGCGGCGCGGTCGGTTCTCTGATGGGTGAACAGATGCGCCACCAGCGCGCGGCAGTCATGCTCAAGCCGGGCTTGGCGCGCCGCAAGCGCTTGCGCGAAAAGCCCCCGTTCGGGCGCAAAGAGCAGCGCGAGGGTGAACCAGACGCCGGTCATGCTGGCCATCATCCCGCCGATGGAGACATCCCATGCTTCGGCCAGCAGATAACCGGTGATGCAGGCGGCAAGGGCAATTGCGATGGCGAGCAGGACCATGAGCCACAGCCTGCGGGTGAGCAGATAGGCGGTGGCTGGGGGCACAATCACGAAAGCGATGAAGAGGACCGCACCCACGGCCTCAAAAGATGCGACAGCGGTTATGCTTGTCAGGCTCAGGAGTGCATAATGCAGCGCGCCGGGCAGGAACCCAAGCGCAGCGGCAAGGCCGGGGTCGAAACTCGCGAGCTTGAGCTCTTTCCAGAAGGCCAGAACGAAGCCGAGATTGATGGCGAGCACGCTGGCGAGCGTAATGACCGCGACCGGGATCTCATGGCCACCAAGCGCGATGGTATTGAGCCAGACAAAGCCGATCTCGCCCAGCAGCACAGACTCCACATGAATATGCACATCGCGTGCGTGGAGCGAGATGAGCAGCACACCGGCAGCAAAGAGGGCCGGGAAGACGAGCCCGATTGCCGCATCCATTCGCACCAGTTGCGAGCGTGCCAGAAGCTCGGTGAGCACCACAGTGAGGATACCCGTCAGAGCCGCGCCGATCACCTGCGCAGGGCCGGAAGTCTCGCGCGTGAGGAGCCAGACAAGAATGATACCGAAGACGATGGAATGGCTGATGGCATCGGTCAGCATGGAATTACCGCGCAGCACCAGAAAGCTGCCCAGAAGAGCTGCAGATGTGCCGACAAGCGCGCCGGTGAGCAGGATCATGGCCGGGATGGAATCGAAGAACGCGGCAATCATTGGCCTTGCTCCTCGTCGCGCGTCTTGCGGGTAAGGCGATCAGCCTCGCGATGGCCCGCGCGGGTCAGTTCCCAATGCGGAGTGGTTTCTGGCGGGTGAGTGACCGGGCGGATGAATCCGCGCGCTTCCAGCCCTGCCAGACGCTCTGCGCGCGGCATCGCTCCGAGGGCGGTTTTCAGCATACCGCTTTCGGCGGGGTAGTGCCTGTTGTCATGCGCCTCTGCCAGCCCTTGCAGGGTTGCCAGAACGCGCCGGTCGCTGATGCGCGCCCGCGCGCGGCGCGCAGCGAGGGCCTGCCACAAAAGCCCGCGCTCCGGCGCGAGCGCGAGGGAGATAAGCACGATCAAGGTGGCGGTCAGCACCACCACCGGCCCGGTTGCCAATCCGCGTTGCGCAGCACTGGCAAATGCCCCACCCGCGCCCGAAAGCGCGCCGATCAGCGCAGAAAGCAGCACCATCCCGCCCAGCGAGCGCGTCCATTGCCTTGCGGCAGCGGCGGGCGCGATCAGGAGCGCGACCATCAGCACCACGCCCACCAGTTGGAGCCCGACGACGATCGCGAGCGCGACCAGCATGGTAAGCGCGGCCTCTAGCGCCAGAACAGGAAAGCCATTTGCGCGGGCAAACTCGGCATCGAAGCTGACCAGCTTGAATTCTTTCCACAAAGCAAGCACGACAGCGAGCGCCACCAACCCCACGCCGCCCATGATCCAGAGATCGGCGCGCAGAATGGCGGCTGCCTGGCCGAAGAGGAATGTCTCAAGTCCGGCACTCGCGGTGCGGCCTTGCCTTTGCACATAGGTCAGAAGCACCACGCCTACGGCGAAAAAGACGCTCAGAACAATGCCCAGCGCTGCGTCTGTCTTGAGTGTGGTGCGGCGCGTGATCAGCATCATCGCGAGGGCTGCCAGCGCGCCCGTGAGGAAGGCCCCGGCCATGATCGTGCCCAGATCGCGGGCACCTGCAATCAGAAAACCAAGGCAGACACCGGGCAAAGCCGCATGGGCCAGCGCATCGCCCAGAAGGCTTTGGCGGCGCAGCACGGCAAACGCGCCGAGCATTCCGCTGATTGCACCCAGAAGGGCTGCGCCAGCGAGCACAGTCTGCACGATGGCGCTGCTCAGAAGATCAGCCATCACGGCCCCCGGCGGGGGGTGCGATCATTGCCAACTGGCGGCCATAGGTCGCGCGCAGGTTCTCGGGCGTGTAGACCTCGCGGATCGGGCCCTGTGCGATAACGCGGACATTCATCATCACCAGCCAATCGAAATAGCTCTGCACTGTGGTGAGGTCGTGATGCACCACAATGATTGTCCGGCCCTCATCGCGCAGACGTTTCAGCAGCGCGATGATGATCGCCTCGGTGCTGGCATCGACCCCGGCCATGGGTTCGTCAAGGATCAGGATCGGTGCATCCTGCACCAGCGCGCGGGCGATGAAGACGCGTTGCTGCTGACCGCCTGAAAGCTGGCTGATCTGGCGGCTGGCATAATCCTGCATCCCAAGCTCGGACAGGGCTTTCATGGCGCGTGCGCGCGTCTGCGCATCGGGGCGGCGCAGCCAGCCAAGGCTTCGGTAGAGCCCCATCTCGACCACTTCACGCGCTGTGATCGGAAAATCCCAGTCCACGCTCTGGCGCTGGGGCACATAGCCGATCTGCCCGCGCATCTGGCGCACAGGGCGGCCCAGAAAGCGCACATGGCCCGCTACCGGCTTCACCAGCCCCAGAGCGGTTTTTAGCAGCGTTGATTTGCCAGACCCATTTGGCCCCACGATTGCGCACATCACACCGGGCGGGATATCGAGATCAATATCCCAAAGTGCTGTGACCGCGCCATAGGCAACTGTCAGATCCTCGACATGCAGCGCCTGACCCGGTTCATGCAGCGCCTCATCCTTCCGGGTATCAGAGGTTTGGATATCGGACATTGGCCCTCACATATGCTTTTGCGGCGCCCCACAAGGCACGCCGCTGGCAACAGTATAGAGTGGTATGCCCATCAGGGCGATACATCCCCCTTTGCAAGCGCTTCGGGCCAGTCTGGCAGGCTGCCACCCAAGGCACGGGTTATCGTTTCGGTATTGGCCCGTATCATGCCGATATAGGTGCCCTCCGGGCTGCCCTCATCTCCCATTGCATCAGAGAACAGCGCGCCCCCGATCTCGACATCATGGCCCCGGCTGCGCACTTCTTCGACCAAAGCCTGCATCGTGCGAGGATTAATCGTTGTCTCCACAAAGACCGCAGGCACATTGCGTTCGATCACGAAATTCGCCACTTCGCGAATATCGGCAATGCTCGCTTCAGAGGCGGTGGAAATCCCTTCAATCGCTTCGGAAGCCTCGATCCCGTAGGCATCGGCGAAATAATAGAATGCGTCATGGGCTGTCACAAGCAGGCGCTGGCCTTCCGGAATAGAGGTGATGGCCTCGCCTACCCAGCCATGCAGGGCGTCCAGCGCGGCCATGTAACGGGTGGCATTCTCTGCCAGTGTGGTTACGCAATCTGGCCGTTGTTCGCCTATCGATTCGGCAATGACAGGGGCGATAAGTGCCCAGCGGCTTACATCCATCCACAGATGGGGATCGGGTTGGCCCGGAGCGTCCGGGTCTTCGAGGAGCGCCGCTCGGTTGAAGGCCGCTTCGAGCAGGCCGACTGTCGGAACGTGGCGCGACATCCCTGCGAGCACATCCGCCAGACGATCCTCAAGCGCGGCATCGACATAGAAGATGAGATCGGCGGCAGCGAGTTTACGCACATCGGACGGGCTGGCGCTGTAGCTATGCGGATCTGTGCCGGGGCCGAGGAGGCTGTGCACCTCTGCGCAATCGCCAGCCACATTCTGCGCGACATCGGCGATCATGCCGACTGTGGCGAGCACATTGAGCGGTGCCTCTGCCTGCGCGGGGGGGGCGAGGGCGAGCAGGGCTGCTAGAGTGAACGCAGCTTTTGCGGGCATTTTGCAAGTCATGGTATCTCCCTCATGATGAGGGATTTTATATGCAAATGAAAATCGTTCGCAAGTAAAATCCGGAGATGACTGGTGTCGAAGGTCTATGTCGCAACCGGTGCAGGGGTAGGCAGGCGCCGCCAAAGCGCCCGCAAGCCGCGCCCACCCAACCGACCCTGCACGCCTTGCGGGCGCTGCCCGGCGGGGCCGCCGGGCGGGTCAGTGTCGAGACGGAGTATTGGCCGAAGGTCTTGCAAGCTGGCGCCCCAAGCCGGGGGCGCCAAAGACTTTATGCGGCTGGATGCTGGAGCGCGCGAACGCCGATTTCGCTTTCCTCACGCGCCTTGATCGCCATGACTGCGGCATGGCTCCCTGCGGCGGTCGTGTAATAGGGGATCTTGTCATAAAGCGCGACCGACCGAATTTCGCGACTGTCCTCTATGGCTTGCGCGCCTTCGGTGGTGTTGAGCACCATCACAATCTCACCTGATTTCAGGAGATCGACGATGTTCGGGCGGCCTTCATAGACCTTGTTCACCACTTCGCAGGCCACGTCATGTGCCACCAACCATTCCGCTGTGCCACGCGTTGCGACAATTGTGAAACCCAGATCGACAAGTTCCTGCGCGGCCTCAAGCATGAGCGGGCCCTTGTCGAAATCCTTGATCGACAGGAACACACGCCCTGTAACCGGCAGGGTCACGCCCGCACCAAGTTGCGCCTTGTAGAAAGCGCGTGCAAAATTGCGCGCCCAGCCCATGACCTCTCCGGTCGAGCGCATCTCGGGGCCCAGAAGTGTATCAACGCCAGGGAAGCGGGCGAAGGGCAGGACTGCCTCCTTGACCGAGAACCACGGCGTTTGCGGGTCTGCCAGCGTCATCGGATCGGCCAGCGGCATAGGTTCGGTTGGTGCGACATCGGTGTTGTATGGCGCGCGCTGCGGGAAGCTCGAAAGCTTTTCGCCCGCCATGAGCCGGGCCGCAATCGAGGCGATGGCGCTGTCTGTAGCTTTGGCGACAAAGGGCACCGTGCGCGAGGCACGGGGGTTGACCTCGAGCACGAAAATCTCGCCATCCTTGATCGCGAATTGCACATTCATCAGGCCGATCACGTTCAGCCCCTTGGCCAGAGCTTCGGTCTGGCGGCGCAACTCTGCGATAGTATCTGCATCCAGCGAATAAGGCGGCAGCGAACAGGCACTATCGCCCGAATGCACGCCTGCTTCCTCGATATGCTGCATGATGCCTGCGACATGCACTGCCTCGCCATCGCAAAGCGCATCGACATCGACCTCGACTGCACCGACGAGATAGCTGTCAAGCAGCACCGGGTTCTTGCCCGACACCACCACGGCCTCGCGGATATAGCGTTCCAGATGCGCATCATCGCGCACAATCTCCATCGCGCGTCCGCCCAGCACATAGGAGGGGCGGATCACCAGAGGATAGCCGACCTGTTGGGCAATCTCGAAAGCCTGTTGCGGGGTTGTGGCGATGCCATTGACCGGCTGGCGCAGGTTCAGCTTGTGCAGCAGAGCCTGAAACCGCTCGCGATCCTCGGCGAGGTCAATCGCATCGGGCGAGGTGCCGAGAATCGGGATGCCCTCTTCCTCCAGAGCGTTGGCCAGCTTCAACGGGGTCTGACCGCCGAATTGCACGATCACGCCGTGCAGGGTGCCATGCTCCTGCTCGACACGCAGGATTTCCAGCACGTGCTCCAGCGTCAGAGGCTCGAAATAGAGCCGGTCCGAGGTGTCGTAATCAGTGCTGACAGTCTCGGGGTTGCAGTTGATCATGATCGTCTCATAGCCCGCGTCGGTCAGCGCGAAACAGGCATGGCAGCAGCAATAATCAAACTCTATTCCCTGCCCGATCCGGTTGGGGCCGCCGCCGAGGATCACGACCTTCTTGCGGCCTGAGGGGCGGGCTTCACATTCTACATCACCCATGACCGGGGTTTCATATGTGGAATACATGTAGGGCGTTTGCGCCTCGAATTCGGCTGCACATGTATCGATTCGCTTGAACACGGCATTCACGCCCAGATTGCGCCGCGCTCGGCGCACCTGATCTTCGTCGCGCCCGGTAAGGGTTGCAAGCCGGGCATCAGTGAAGCCCAACATCTTGAGTTGGCGCAGCCCATCGGCCGTTACGGGCAAGCCGTCGCGACGGATGATCTCTTCGGCTTCGATGATCTCGCGGATGCGGCTGAGGAACCATGGATCAAACGCGGTTGCGGCCTGAATCTCCGCATCCGCCAGTCCTTCGCGCATCGCCTGCGCGATCAGGCGTAGCCGGTCCGGGGTCTGTGCCGAGATTGCCTTGATGATCGCCGCGCGGTCGGGCGCGCCGGGGATCGCGATTTCATCAAAACCGCTCAGGCCTGTTTCCATCGAAGCGAGCGCCTTTTGCAGCGATTCGTGGAAGGTCCGGCCAATTGCCATTGCCTCGCCGACCGATTTCATGGCCGTGGTCAGTTCAGGTTTGGAGCCGGGGAACTTTTCGAAAGCGAAGCGCGGGATTTTGGTGACCACATAATCAATCGTGGGTTCAAAGCTCGCGGGTGTCACTTTTGTGATATCGTTGTCCAGTTCATCGAGCGTGTAGCCCACCGCAAGCTTGGCCGCGATCTTGGCGATCGGGAAGCCTGTGGCCTTGGAGGCGAGCGCCGAGGAGCGCGAAACGCGGGGGTTCATCTCGATCACCACCATGCGCCCGTCTGCCGGGTTGATCGCCCATTGCACATTCGAGCCGCCAGTCTCCACGCCGATCTCGCGCAGCACGGCAATCGAGCCGTTGCGCATGATCTGGTATTCCTTGTCGGTAAGCGTGAGTGCCGGGGCGACAGTGATCGAATCGCCTGTATGGACACCCATCGGATCCACATTCTCGATGGAACAGACGATGATCGCGTTATCCGCCTTGTCGCGGACAACCTCCATCTCGTATTCTTTCCAGCCAAGCAGGCTCTCATCGATCAGGATCTGCGCCACGGGCGAGGCATCAAGGCCCGAGCGGCAGATGCGCTCGTAATCGTCCCGGTTATAGGCGACACCACCGCCAGTGCCGCCAAGGGTGAAGGCTGGGCGGATAATCGCGGGAAGCCCAACATATTCTATGGCAGCCATCGCCTCTGCGACGCCGGCATTGATGTCATATTTGCCACCAATCTTGGGCGCGGCAATGATGGTGGCCTTGGGGTTTTCCAGCCCGATCCTGTCCATCGCCTCGCGAAACAGCTTGCGATCCTCTGCCATCTCGATGGCCGAGCGATTCGCGCCGATGAGTTCCACCCCGAATTCCTCGAGGACGCCCATATCTGCGAGCGCAAGCGAGGTGTTCAGCCCGGTCTGCCCACCCATCGTGGGCAAAAGCGCATCGGGGCGCTCTTTCTCGATGATCTTGGCAACGATCTCGGGGGTGATCGGCTCGATATAGGTCGCATCTGCCAGACCAGGATCGGTCATGATCGTGGCCGGGTTGGAGTTGACGAGGATCACGCGGTAGCCTTCTTCGCGCAGCGCCTTGCACGCTTGCGCGCCGGAATAGTCGAACTCGCAAGCCTGACCGATAACGATTGGTCCTGCTCCGATGATCATGATGGACTGGATGTCGGTTCTCTTCGGCATGACGGACCCCTGACTGACCTGTGCCCTCGCGCCTTCGCGCCGCGTGGGCACCGCGCAAATTGCTGCGCGTTATAGTCAAGGGTGGCCCCGGCGCAAGCCCGGATCGGGCCAGATCCGGCTTTCATCCGCTTCATTAAGGAAAACTTTACAGCTTGCGGCCTAGGGTTTGCTGACAGGGATGTATTGGTGTCGTAATGTGCAGGCCATGCGCTGGCAATGCGCCCCGATACCGTTGAGCCGACAGAAAGCGGGCATGACAAGCATACCAAAGGTTCTCGCCGATCCGGAAGGGATTGAGGCGCGCCTGATCGAAATTCAGGCGCTTGTAGTGCGGCTGATCCACTACCTGCTCGCAGCCGGTCTGTCTGAAGTGGACAAGGCTATCGAGGATTGCCTTGCAGATCTGGGGAATTTTGCAAATCGCGACCGGGCCTATGTGTTCGTGGCGCATGACGGTGTCGTCAGTAACACGCATGAATGGTGCGCGCCGGGTATCGCGCCGATGATTGACCAGCTTCAAAACCTGTCGGGGGAGGATTATGCCGCGCTGCTGGAGCCTCTGAGTGCCAATCAGGTGGTGCTCATCCCCGATATCGCAGATTTTTTGCCCGGCAGCATGGAGCATGAATTGCTGGCCGCGCAAGAGATCCGTTCGCTGGTTATGGTGCCAATGCTCGATGATTCTGGTCTTTTCGGGCTGGTGGGCTTTGACAGCGTGACTGCGCGTGGTGATTTCCGCCCGGCTGAAGTCTATCTGCTGCGCGCATTCGCTGATGTGGTGCGTGCGGTGCTGATGCGGCGCAAGGCCATGCTGGAGATGCGCCGAGCGCAGGATGAACTGGCCCGAGAACGCGCCTTCCTGCAAGGGATTGTCAGCACGGATGCGGCCGCCTTTCTGGTATTTGATGAACAGGGCGCGATCATCTATGCCAATGAGGCCGCGGAGGACGTGCTCGTTCTGCCCGTCGAGGAGTTGCTGGGCGAGCGCTATGATTCGCCAAAATGGGGGATCTCCGATCTTTCGGGCAAAGCATTTGCGTCGGCAGATCATCCTTATGCGAAAGTCTGTGCCACGGGCGAGATTGTGCGCGACCATCGCATTGCGCTGCATTGCGACGATGGATTGCGATATGCCTCCATCAATGCCGCCCCCATCCTGACCGCAAGCAAGCGTAATCATCGTGTGGTTTATGCTGTCACCGATGTCACCGCGCAGGTGGAGGCCGAGAAGGCGCGCGAAGCCGCGCTTGAAGCAGCGCATCGCGCCAATGAGGCGAAATCGAATTTTCTGGCGAATATGAGCCATGAACTGCGCACACCGCTCAATGGCATTCTTGGGATTGCCGATATTCTGAATGATTCGCTCGTTGATCCATCGCAGCAGCAGATGGTGAAAATCCTGCGCGATTCCGGCAGCTTGCTGATGACAATCATCGACGATCTACTGGACATGACCAAGATCGAGGCCGATGCGCTGGAGCTTGAGGTGATCCCTGTTGATCTCGCCCAGCTTGCGCAGCGGATTGAAGAGGTGCACACATTGCGCGCGTCGGAGAAGCAGCTGTCTTTCTCTGTTACGCTCGAGGATGCTTGCAGTCAGGAGCGGCTGGGCGATCCGCACAGGCTGATGCAGATCCTCCATAACCTGATCAGCAATGCACTGAAATTCACCGAAACCGGGTTTGTGCGTGTCAAGATTTCTGCGCCTGATGCCGAGATAGTGACGCTATGTGTCGAGGATAGCGGGATCGGTATGACCGAAGATCAGGCGCGCCATGTGCTTGAGGCTTTCGCCCAGGCAGATAGTTCGATCTCGCGCCGTTTCGGAGGGACAGGGCTTGGAATGTCCATCGTGCGGCGGCTGGTAGAGATGATGGAAGGCGCACTCAAGATCGAGAGCGCGCCGGGCGAGGGCACGAGGATTACCATCACCTTGCCGCTGCGCCTTGCCGTCGAGCTCGAGCCACTGCCTGCGCCTGTCCCGAGTGGGCCGGAGCAATTGCCTGCGCTCTCGGTGCTTGCCGCTGATGACAACCGCACCAATCAGATGATCCTTGGTCTGATGCTGGGCCAGTTGGGCGCGCGGGTCACTCTGGCCGATGACGGGCTGGCCGCGCTCGAAACCTATCGCAACGGCAGCTTTGACCTGTTGATCCTCGATATCTCGATGCCCCAGCTGGATGGTGTGGCGCTATTACAGCGGCTGCGGGCGGAGGAAGCCCGCGAGGGCAAATCGCGGGTGCCGGCGCTGGCCTTTACGGCCAACGCGATGACGCATCAGGTGCAATCTTATCTCGATGCTGGCTTTGATGGCTGCCTGACAAAGCCGTTGAAGCTCGACAGGCTACGCGCGGCGATTGCAGAGCTTTTCGTGCAGACAGTGCAGCCTGATCCTACCCTCACGGAAGCGGCGGAAGCCGAACCTGCGCTGCGCGACAAGCACGCGCATGGATCTGTGCATCACAGGGGCGCGGCTCCAACGAATTGGTCAGGCACAGCCTGATCTCCTGCGCAAGCCCGCTCCGGCAGGTGAGCGCGACCATATCGGCCCCGATGGCAGGGTTTACGGCGCGAAACTCTGTGAGTAACTCTTCTGGTGCCATGCGCAACGGCGCCTCATCGCTGCGGATTGCCTCGGGGAAGGTGAGTGACGCAAAGGCTGCGCGCGTCTGCTCGAAATATCGTGCAGGGCTCCACCCGGAGCAGGTGCCATGCTTGCGCCATTGATGCGCGGCAAGTCCGCTTGCGCCCATCACATCCACCATGCTCTCCAAAAGCGCGCGGTCGGGTGCTGGATGTGGGCTTGCGCAAAAGTCCGGCCAGCCGCCATCGGCGTGCTGCGGCCAGAGCCCATGCACCAGCCAGCCCGCCCCCGCCCCAGCGTCGCATCGCGCGGCCCCGCGCGCAGTGCCTTCTGCTTCGCACCAGCTCGGCGTCCAGCTCAGCGCGAGCACGAGGTAATCGCCTTGCGCACGCGATTGAGATTCGCCCTGCCTGCCCGAGTGTGGCCAAAACCAAGATACAAGGGCAAAGAGGATGAGAACCACAAGCAGGATCCTGCGCATTACATCTTTCCCTTTGTTGCGTTGCGCGCTATAACCCCAGCATCCCCGAAATCGAGGAATCGCAGGTTCGCCCTGCAGCCGGAGCCCCGGCACTCGATGAAGCATGCGCCTTGCACAGCGCTCGTATGACAGGAGTTCATGTCATGTCAAAACCATTGATGCCCAAGGCGACCGCTGTATGGCTGGTCGATAACACAACGCTCAGCTTCAAGCAGATCGCCGATTTCTGCGGCCTGCACGAATTGGAAGTGCAAGGCATTGCGGATGGCGATGTTGCGGGGGGCGTAAAGGGCTTTGATCCGGTCGCCAATAACCAGCTCGATCCGATCGAGATCGAGCGCGGCGAAAAAGATCCGCGCTATTCGCTCAAGCTGAAATACAACCCTGCAGCCGAAGGCGAAGAAAAGCGCCGTGGCCCGCGTTACACGCCGCTTTCCAAGCGTCAGGACCGCCCGGCGGCGATTCTGTGGCTGGTTAAGTTTCATCCCGAACTGGCGGATGCCCAGATCCGTCGCCTGGTCGGGACCACAAATTCCACGATTGATGCGATCCGCACCCGCACGCATTGGAACATTTCCAATCTGCAACCTATTGATCCGGTCGCATTGGGACTTTGCCGCCAGTCCGAACTGGATAAGGAAGTGCAGAAGGCCGCTTCCAAACGCACGACTGAAGGCAATGTCATGAGCGATGAAGAGCGGCGCAAGCTGGTTTCGACCGAGCAATCACTCGAAGGCGATGCAGAGCCGAAAATGCCCGCAGGGATTGCTGCGCTCGAAAACTTCTCGATGGCGGATCTCAATGCCGATGAGCCGGCGACCAAGAAACCTGCCGATTTTTCGGATGCGGACAGTTTCTTCAATCTGCCCGATGACGATGATGAGGATGAGGACGAGAAAGACCCGCGCAATCGCTAAGACTGCGCGTGGCCAAGCGGCTTTTCAACGCCCTGGTTTTGGGCTAGGCCGCTGGCCAGGCCATATACCGGCTAATTCGGGGAAGAGACATGAAGTTCACGCTGTCCTGGTTGAGGGATCATCTGGAGACCGAGGCCACGCTGGATGAGATTACGGATGCGCTGACCGATCTGGGTCTTGAGGTGGAAGAGATCAGCGACCCGTCACAGGTGCTGGGCGCTTTTCGCATCGCGCGGGTGATTGAGGCAGTGCAGCACCCCGATGCCGACAGGCTGCGCTTGTGCAGGGTGGAGACGTGGCCTGAAGGCCCCGAAGGCCCAAGCGAAGAAGTGCAGGTCGTCTGCGGTGCGCCCAATGCCCGCACGGGGATGCGCGGGGTCTTTGCGCCGGTGGGCACGCATGTTCCCGGCACAGGTGTGGATCTGAAGCCGGGTGTCATTCGCGGGCAGGAGAGCAATGGAATGCTCTGCTCCGAGCGCGAATTGATGCTATCGGAGGATCACGACGGCATCATCGACTTGCCCGAGGATGCACCGCTGGGCGCGCGCTTCATCGATTACGCGGGGCTCAATGACCCGGTAATCGAGATCGCGATCACCCCCAATCGCCCCGATGCGCTGGGCGTGCGCGGGATTGCGCGCGATCTGGCCGCGCGCGGGCTGGGGGTGCTCAAGCCACTGGTGGTGGCGCCGGTGCCGGGCAGCTTTCCGAGCCCGATTGGCGTGGAGATTGCGACCACGCTGAAGGAAAAGGGCTGCCCGCTCTTTGCCGGGCGCGTTATTCGCGGCGTGAAGAACGGTCCCTCGCCCGACTGGTTGCAGAAGCGGCTGAAGGCCATCGGGCTGCGCCCGATCTCGGCGCTGGTGGACATCACCAATTTCTTCACCTTTGACCTGAACCGCCCGCTGCATGTTTTCGATGCCGATAAGGTGGAGGGCAATCTGCGCATTCACCCGGCCGAGGGCGGGGAGGAATTGCTCGCGCTTGATGGCAAGAGCTATACGCTTGCAGCCGGGCAGATGGTGATTTCTGACGATCACGCGCCTGAAAGTCTTGCCGGGATCATGGGCGGTGAGGTCTCGGGCTGCACGGAAGAAACGGTCAATGTTTTTCTGGAATCGGCCTATTGGGATCCGATCACGATTGCGGCGACCGGACGCGCACTCAAGATCAACTCTGATGCGCGCTACCGGTTTGAGCGCGGAGTTGATCCTGCCTTCACGCTTGACGGGCTGGAATTGGCAACGCGCATGGTGCTGGAGCTCTGTGGCGGCGAAGTCTCGGAGGTGGTGTGCGATGGCGCAGTGCCTGACACAACACGCAGCTATCGCTTTGACCCTTTGCGCCTGCGCGCGCTGGTGGGCATGGATGTGCCCGAGGCGCAGCAACGCGCGACGCTGGAGGCGCTTGGCTTCACGCTGACGGGGGATCAGGCACAACCACCGACATGGCGGCCCGATATTCTGGGGGAGGCGGATCTGGTCGAAGAGATCGCCCGCATTGCTTCGTTGACCGGGCTGGAAGGCAAACCGCTGCCGCGCGTGACAGCCGGTGTGGCCCGCCCGATCCTGACAGCGTTGCAATTGCGCGAACGCGCAGCGCGGCGGATGCTTGCAGGGTTAGGCTATAACGAATGCGTGACCTATAGCTTTATTGATGCTGCCTCGGCGCAAGCCTTTGGCGGCGGGGATGACGCAGTGCGGCTGGAAAATCCGATTTCGTCGGAAATGACGCATATGCGCCCTGATCTGTTGCCGGGGCTGTTGCAGGCGGCGTCGCGCAATCAGGCGCGCGGGACTGCGGATCTTGCGCTTTTCGAGGTCGGGCCGGCCTTCAGCGGTGGCGAGCCGGGAGAGCAGCATATCCAGGCGGCGGGGATCCTGGTGGGGGCGAATGCGCCGCGCGATCCATTTGGCAGCCGCCGGGGTGTTGATCTTTATGACGCGAAAGCTGATGCAGAGGCAGTTCTGAGCGCAATCGGGGCGCCTGTGAAATTTCAGATCCATCGCAATCTGCCGGGGTGGTTTCATCCGGGGCGGGCAGGGGTAATCAGTCTGGGACCGAAACTGCCGCTGGCGGTGTTTGGTGAATTGCATCCGCGGATCCTGCGGGCTTTTGATCTCAAGGGCCCGGTCGTTGGTTTCACAGTCTATGTTGAGAATCCACCCAAGCCCAAGGCGCGCAAGACAACACGGCAGCCATTGGTGACAAGCGCGTTGCAGGCAGTGGAGCGCGATTTTGCATTTGTTCTGGATGCGCGCGTCGAGGCTCTGAATGTGGTCAACGCTGCAGCGGGGGCTGATAAGGCTTTGATCGCAGATGTGAAAGTCTTTGACGAATTCACAGGGTCCAAAGCGGATGCGCAATTGGGTGAAGGTCGCAAATCAGTGGCGATTGCAGTGCGCCTGCAACCTGTTGAGCGCAGCTTGACCGAAGAGGATCTCGAGGACGTAAGCCGCAAGATTGTGGAGAAAGTGCACAAGGCCACTGGCGGCGTTCTGCGCGGATAGGGGTGAAGCGCCCGCGAGCCGCGGCGCCCCCCCCCCCCCCCCCCCCCCCC
>SLDY01000138.1 GCA_007125005.1 Natronohydrobacter sp. | reverse complement strand
GGCCAGTGCCAGTAATGCGCCTGCTGCGCCCATGCCGGGATCAATGCGGGTGACCCGCCTTGCATCTGTGACAAGAGTTCGCGCTGCGCCGCCAAAGAGGCCGAAGACCGGCCCCTGTTCGCCTGATTCGAAACAATTCGCGCCGGGCACAAAGACCCGTTCTCCAACGCAGAAGCCAGTCTCGGCCCCCGCCTCGATCACTTCGCCCTCGGCCTCGTAGCCCGGTACGAGCGGATAGCCCATGCCCGGAAAGGGCGGCATTTCGCCCGACCAGAAAAGCTTTTCAGTGCCAGTGGAGATCCCCGAATGCCCGATACGCACAACCAGATCCCCTGGCCCTGCGGCCTTCAGCCCCACCTGCCCCAGAGCAAGCTGGCGCGGGGCGGCAAGGATGATGGCGTCGGTCTGCACGGAGTCCCTCCTCATTGGCCGATCGCTGCGAAGCGGGTGCTTGGCTGCGAGTCGTTTGCCTGTAATGTAATCATAACGCGACAGCCTATACTGTCAACTCTTATTGACACTCTTATCGCTCAGATGCGGGCCCTGCGGTTTACGTGCCTGCAAGACAGATGTCACAAACCGCCTATGACCTTGTTCTGTTGAAATTTCTGCAAAGCCGGCCTCGGAGAGCAGCTCTGTGATACGGGCAGAACTGCGGGTCTGGCCTGTTTGCATTGCCAGAGTGTAAACTGAAAAATACACATCCGTCTGCGGATCGGGCTGCGCGCCGCCAGACATGGGCTCGATGATCAGAAGCCGACCGCCAGCGGGTAAAGCCGCATAGGCCCTGGTCAGGAGCGCGCGCACGGTCGCGTCGGAGTGGTCGTAGAGCACACGCACAAGGCTGATGACATCCGCGCCCTCGGGTAGCGGATCATCGCGGAAAGATCCGCCATGGCGCGCGATATCGGCGGGAAGGGCCGCTTGTGCCACCACATCGGGCAGATCAAACAACGCGAGTTCCAGCGCCGGGTAGCGCGCACGCACCGCGCGCAGGAAAACCCCGGTGCCGCCGCCCACATCCATCAGCCTGCGCGCGCCCTTGAGCGAGAGATGCGCCAGCGCTTCTTGAGCAACAAGATGCTGGCTCTCGGCCATCAGCCGCGAATAGCGGGCGGTTTGCTCCGAATCCACCGCGCCTTTCGCGCCAAAAACATAGGGCCAGAACTGCGCGAGCCCCGGTTGGGTTTGCCCGCGCAGAAAGGCCACAGGATCCGCGAGATCGGCATAAAGCACATCGTGATGGCGCACCATATCGGCGAGCCCTGGCACGGCCAGAAAGGCCGCGCCACGCCGCGCGAGGTGAAACTGTGCGCCCTTGCGGCGCAGGAGCTTCATCGCAGCACCCGCCTGGAGCAGGATTTGCATCCGCTCAGGCGGAACATCGCAGTGCGGCGCGAGCGCATCGGCGCTCATCGGGCCATCGGCGAGCATGTGCAGCACGCGCAGCTCCACCAGCGCCATCAGCATCTGGCTTTGCACGAAACCCTGCATCAGATCGAAAAGCGCCACCCCTTCGCGCCGGGCAAGGCTTCGCAAGCCCGGCACAGCCGCGCAGAAAGCCTGAAAGCGCGGGGCCGCGATCAGCCGGTTCAAGAGGCCCACGGGCCGGAACGGTGGCGCGGGCGCGGGGATGTCGGCCACGGGATCAGACCCGGACAGGAGCAACCGGGGTCATGCGCTCGGCATAAAGCCGGACAAGCTGTGCCAACTGCCCCTCGCCGGGGCAGGAGGGGATCGAGGCAATCGCGCCGCCAAGGATATCCTGCAAATGCTTGATCGCCCCTTGCACGCCATAAGCCTCTACCGCCGAGGGGCGCTGGTTGAGCGCATCCTGCCCGACCGGCTTGCCAATCTCGGCCTCGTCATAAAGCGCATCGCGCAGATCATCGGCGACCTGAAAAGCCTCGCCGATGCGCGCGCCGAGCTCTTCCCATGCTTCAGGCTCATGGCCTGCCGCCTGCGCACCCATCTGCGTGGCTGCCACAAACAGCGCTGCCGTTTTGGAGCGGTGATAAGCGCCGAGATCGACATTCACTTCGCTTTCCCAGCCCTGCCCCGCACAGATGCCATGCGGCATCCCGGTATGGCGCGCAAGCAGACGCGTGAGGCGCAAAGCGCGTATCGCGTCACAATCCTCCACGTCAGAAAGCACATCGAAGGCCGCGATGATAAGGCTGTCGCCGGTCAGCACGGCCAAGGGCTCGGAATAGGCGAGATGCACGGTCGGCTTGCCGCGCCGGAAATCGGCATTGTCGAAGGCGGGCAAATCGTCATGCACAAGGCTTGCGCAATGAATAAGCTCAAGCGCCGCTGCCGCACGGTCAGACAGGGCGGGCCGGTCATCCCCGCACGCCTTGGCGACCGAGAGGCAGATGGTAGGGCGAATCCGCGCGCCACCTGGTGTGACTGCGTAGTTGAGCGCAGCAGCCAGCCGACCCGGCACACTGCCCGTTTTCCCGAGCGCGCCCTGCGCCTGCGCGATGGCCGACATCATCGCCTTGTCGATTCGTTTGCTCAGATCCATGGCGCCCTCTCTTTGTGTATGTCATACTAAAGTGACACATTACTGTAAATTATACTGGACAGTTTGCTCCAAAGAGTCAAGAATCTCTGACATGAAGATGCAGAAAGACTCTGTGCTGGTTATCGGCGCCGGAATGGGCGGGCTGGCTGCCGCGATCCGCTTGGCAGCGGCGGGGCGCGCGGTTACGCTATGCGAGGCGCATGGCTGGGCCGGGGGCAAGATGCGCGTGGTCCCGAGTACGGCAGGCCCTGTGGATGCAGGCCCGACCGTGCTGACAATGCGCGATGTGCTGGCAGAGTTGTTCGAGGTGGCGGGCACGGATCTCGCCGCGCATGTCACGCTGGAGCCGCTTTCGGTTCTGGCGCGGCATTTCTGGACGGATGGCACGCAGCTTGACCTGTTTGCAACGCCCGAGGCCAATGCAGAAGCAATCGGCACGGCCTTCGGCCCCCGCGCGCGCGCTGAGTTTCAGCGATTCGAGATCGAAACGCGCGCGCTCTTTGACGCTTTCGATGCGCCCATCATGCGCAGCCCGCGCGCCGATGCGCTCGGAGCCGCGCGCGCGATGCTTGCACGACCTGCGCTCTGGCCGTGGCTCGCACCCGGCAAGACGCTAGAAGCGATGCTCGCCGCGCGGTTTTCCGAGCCACGTATGCGCCAGCTTTTCGGGCGTTATGCCACTTACATTGGCGGCAACCCCGCCCTTGCCCCGGCGGTGCTGGGGCTGATCTGGCAGGCAGAGGCGCGCGGCGTCTGGGCTGTGCGCGGGGGGATGGCGGCGCTGGCAGAGGCATTGGCGGATCTGTTCACATCGCTGGGTGGTGATCTGCGGCTGAACACGCCAGTCGCGCGGATCATCACCTCCGGCAGGGCGGTTTGCGGTGCGCAGCTTGCCGATGGTGAGGTGGTAGAGGCGCGGCAAATCGTCTTCAATGGCGATCCGGCCGCCCTGCCCTGGCTGCTCGACCACCACCCACCGCGCCTTGCCACGCAACCGCGCAGCCTCTCGGCGCAGGTCTGGACCTTCAGCGCCGAGGTGCAGCCGCAAGGCATGGGCCGCGAGCGGCTCGCCTATCATAGCGTCTTTTTCGCCGATGATCCCGCGCAGGAATTCGGGCCTCTCGCGCAGGGCTATGTCCCGCACGAGCCCACGATCTATGTCTGCGCGCAGGACCGCATCAGCGCCCTGCCAAGTGGCGCGGAGCGGTTCCAGTTCATCCTCAACGCCCCGCCAGTGATCTGCAAGGAGCCCCCATGCCCGACCGATCCGCTCTCCCGGCTGGCCCGCTTCGGCCTGCATCTGAGCCCCGCCCCGTGTCAGGACGCGCTCACGCACCCGCAGGATTTCGCGCAGCTCTTTCCGCACAGCCAGGGGGCGCTTTACGGGCTCTCGCCGAACGGGATGCTGGCGACCTTCCAGCGCCCAAAAGCGCGCACGAAGCTCAAGGGGCTCTATCTCGCGGGCGGGGGGGTGCATCCGGGGGCTGGGGTGCCGATGGCGCTGCTGTCGGGCAAACATGCCGC
Organism: Natronohydrobacter sp.; assembly: GCA_007125005.1. Lineage (GTDB taxonomy): Bacteria > Pseudomonadota > Alphaproteobacteria > Rhodobacterales > Rhodobacteraceae > Roseinatronobacter. The sequence continues at coordinate 18,460 of SLDY01000138.1, read as the reverse complement.
AGCGGCGGCCCTCGGCGACCGGATTTCCGCCGCGCGGTCGCGCCGGATGGCTATGCCTGGTGGTATATCGACGGGATCAGCGATGACGGCGCGCGCGCCGTTTCGGTGATCGGCTTCATCGGCTCGGTCTTCTCGCCCTGGTATCGCTGGTCGGGAAGGCGTGATCCGCAAAACCATTGCTGCATCAATGTCGCAACCTATGGCCCCAAGGGCCGCTTTGCCATGACCGATCGCGGGCGCTCTGCGCTACGCCAGTCCGAGGATGCGTTCGAGGTTGGTCCCTCCTCCATCCGCTGGGAGGGGGACCGGCTGGTGATCGAGGTCAACGAGATCTCCTCGCCCCCATTGATCAGCCGCATGAAGGGGCGGATCACGCTGCACCCGGAGACGCTTTTTGGCCAGACCCATGATCTGACGCCGGATGGCAGTCACCAATGGCAGCCCTTCGCCCCGATTGCGCGGATCGAGGTCGATCTGGAGCCCGGCCATCGTTGGCAAGGGCATGGCTATTTCGACGCCAATTTCGGCACGGCGGCGCTGGAGGCGGATTTCGATTACTGGACATGGGGGCGCTTCCCCAATCGCGGCGGGGCGACATGCTTTTATGATGCGACCCTGCGTGACGGCAGCACGCAGACAACGGCACTGCATTTTTGTGCCGATGGGCGCATGGAAGAGATCATCCCACCGCCGCAGACACGTTTTGCCCGCAGTCTCTGGGCCGTGCGCCGCGAAACCCGCGCGGATGCGGGGTTTATGCCAAGGCAGGAACTCGCCATGCTTGATGCGCCGTTTTACGCGCGGGCTGCGGTGCGTACATCGATTGAAGGTGCGCAAACTGTGGGTGTGCATGAAGCACTCGATCTGCGCCGCTTCGCTTCGCCTTTGCTCAAACCGATGCTTGCAGTCCGCGTCCCACGCCGGCGTAACTGGCGCTTCCCCGACTGAGCTGCCCGCCCATGCAACAGGCATGGGCAGCGCCCGCGAGGCGTGCAGGGTGGGTGGGTGGGCGCGGCTCGCGGGCGCTTCTCGCCAAACCCGACACTAGAGCGGAGCAGCCACAACCGAAAGCGCCCGGTGTTTGCGCTGCAGGAAAGGCAGCACCTGAGCTGCGACCAACTCTGGCGCCTCTTCATGCAGCAGATGCCCGTATCCCGCGATCTCGACATACTCAGCCCGCCCCATCGCCTTGGCCGCTGCCTGCGAGACGCGCGGCGGCACTGCCCGATCCCGATCCGAAGCGATCAGCAAAACAGGCAACATCAACTGCGGAAATCGCTCGATCAATTGCTCAAGCTGCCATTGCGCCATCATGCCAAGCGTCCCCTCTACATGGCGCGGGTCGCTGACAAGGCGCTGATACAATGTCACTGCCTCAAAATCAGGAACAGATCCTGTTCCCGCAAGCAAGGATTCAACTTGGCTGCGCTTCGATGCCAGCCGCGTCAAGATGGCGGCCATGAAAGGGCTTGCCGACATAGCCTTGGCGAGCTTCGGAAAGAGCCAGCCCGCAAACCCGTCGAACGGGCCGAGTGCAGCATTGATTCCCACCACCGCCCGCAGGGGTGCGGGCACCATCTCGCTCATGCGCAGCGCGATCGCTGCTCCTGCAGAATGGCCGATAATCGAGACCGGATGCCAATCCTGATCGACGCAAAGTGTGGTCAGATCATCTGCCATCTCGTCAAGCCCAAGCCGCATCATCCCGCCTGCGCGTGTGAAGCCCTGCCCTGGCAGGTCAGGAATTATCAGCCGGTAGCCCGGCAGATGAAGTGCAAGGCGGTGGAAACTATGCGCCGAGGCTCCGGCCCCGTGCAATAGCAACAGATCAGGACCCTCGCCCATGACCTGCACATGCCATTCATGCGGGCGGCAGCGGATGACGCGGGAGGCGGCGCGCAGGGGCCAATCCTCCGGGATTGGGCGCATGGCTCAGCCCCCCAGCGCAGATGAAAGCGTGGCCGAAAGGCTGCGTGCATCGGCCCGAGGCAGGGCAATCAGCGTGGCACGCATCTGAGCACTCAGATCCGCAAGCTGCGGCTTGGGGCGCAAGCTTGTGTCAATCACCAATGCGCGCATGTCACGCGAGGAAATGGCGCGGGCCAGTTGGGTGGCCTCCTCGGCGGCCTGCGCGCGATTTGCGCTGCCATCGAGCGCGATATTGCCGCGCCCGTCGGTCAGAAACGCGAGTGTGGGCGTCATGCCATGCCCGCGCGCCTGCTCGGCGGTCGCGAGTGCGAGTTGCAGTGCGCTGGCGAGCGGTGTGGCCCCGCCGCCGGGTAGACCCGCGAGGCGGCGCTTGGTCTGCACAAGGCTCCGCGAGGGCGGCAGACACAGTTCAGCTTGCGCACCCCGAAAGGCGATCAACGCGACATGATCGCGTGTGGAATAGGCTTCCGCCAGCATCAGCTCGACGGCCCCCTTGGCCTCTGCCAGACGCGCCACCGCTGCAGAACCCGAAGCATCCACCACAAAGATCAGAACACGGTCAGTCTGATCCTGATACCGCTTGAGGCGGATATCCGATGGCATCAGCAAGAGCCTGTCCGGCGCCGCGCCGCAGTGCATTGCGCGGCGCATCTTCTGCCATGGGGCGGCCTGCCGCAGCGTTGCAATCACATCGACCCGTGCGCCTGTGCCGGGCTTACCGGCACGGGATGGCAAGGCTCGCCCGCGCCGCATGGATTTGCGTTTGGCGCCAGCGCCGGATGGACCGCTCTGCGCGCGGGCAAGCCGGGCGGCCTGAAGCTGCGCGATCAGCCCCGGCGGTAGCGCAGAGCGCGCGGCCTCGATGAGCATGTCTTCGGGCATGTCCAGCTCGCTCTCATCGCGGTCGCGGCCTTCCTCGGGCTGATCCTGCGGCGGCTCTGGCGGGGTCTCCTCCCGATCGGAGGGGCTTTCGGGGAAATGCTGCGCCTTATGGGCAAAGCACAACGCCACGGCGATTTCCAGATCGGCCTCTTCGATCGTCTCGGCCCCACGCCATGCTGCATTTGCACGCGCGCAGGCATTGGCGAGCAGTGGCGCGCGCAGGCTGGTGATGCCAAGCTCTGCAGCCACGCCTGCGAGCCTTGCAAGCGCTGTGTCTGAAACGATGCCTTTCAGTCTTGCCCGCGCAGCTGTGATCAGCGCGGGGCTGAGGACGATATCCGCGCTATCCCCCCAAGCGAACCCCTCCAGATCGAGAAAGAGCCCCAGCCGGTCGGCGAGCGCCTGCGGCAGACCCTCACCCTCTTCGGCGGCTTCATCAAGGGCGATCAGCGCAAGTGTGCTGTCACGATCCAGCGCCTGCCCCAGCCGCACGCCAAGCCCCGGCGCGCAGCGCTCTGCCATGGTTAATTGCAGTGTACCAGATCGCTCAAGCAACCCGGTATGGTGTTGCATCTCGCCGCTTGCCAATGTGGCCGAGAGGTCAAGCCCGCCCATCAGCGCCTCATCCGTGATAGAGGGATGAAGCTTGCGCGGCGCAAGGGTTTTGAGCCCGGCCAGCGCTCGGTCACGCACAGGGCCGGTTCTGGCCCGCAGCCAGAGGCCGCGCAGCCCGGCCGGGTTAATTGCGAGCAAGGTTATCGCAAGTTCGACCATCTCCCAAGGGTCAGTCTGGGGTGGCGGGCGGCCGGGCAGGCCGCTGGTGTCGTCAAATGGGCTCATGGGCGGGCTTTGGCATGCCGCAAGGCAAGGGGGCGCTGCCCCCCTGAACCCCCCGGGATATTTGGACAAGGATGAAAGGGATCGCAAGGCTCATGGCAACACTTCGGCGAGTTGCCGGGCGACGCGCGCTGCTGATCCGGCCTCGTCGAGCGGGTCGCGGCGCAGGCGGTGACGCAGTGCCATCGGGGCCGCAGAGCGGATATGTGCGCGGGTGATCTCGGAGGCACCCTCATAGGCTGCAAGCGCGCGCGCCGTGCGCAGGAGGGTCAACTCACCGCGCAACCCGTCAGAGCCCAGCGCGAGGCAGACAGAGGCGCAATCATGCAGCGCCACATTCGAGCTGCGAACATGCGGCAACGCGGCGCGAGCGGTGAGGATATGCGTGCGCAGTTCGGCATCCTGCGGCTGCCATTCGGCCATGAAGGCCGGGTAGTCATTCTCATAAGCATCGCGGCGGCGGATGACTTCGATGCGGGTCTCGATTTCCTTGGGACTGGTCACTTCGACAGAGAGGCCGAAACGGTCGAGAAGCTGGGGGCGGAGCTCCCCTTCCTCGGGGTTGCCGGACCCCACCAGCACGAAGCGCGCCGGGTGGCGGATCGACATGCCCTCGCGCTCGACCACATTCTCGCCGGATTGCGCCACATCGAGTAGCAGATCGACGATGTGGTCTTCGAGCAGGTTGACCTCGTCGATATACAGGTATCCACGATTGGCCCGCGCGAGAAGCCCTGCCTGAAATGCCTTCTCGCCGCGCGTCAGGGCACGCTCGATGTCGAGCGCGCCGGTCACGCGGTCTTCGGTCACGCCGAGCGGCAGATCGACGACCGGGGTGGGGCGGGTTTCAATTTCGGTCGCAGTGACTTCGGCCCATTCGGGGCAGTCCTCTGGCCGCGCGGAGTTCACCGGGCAACCCTTGACAGCCTCGATGGGCGGCAGGAGTGCTGCAAGCGCGCGCACGGCGGTTGATTTACCTGTGCCGCGGTCCCCAAAGACCAGCACGCCGCCGATTTTCGGGTCGATCGCGGTCAGGATCATCGCGGTTTTCATCTCATCCTGCCCGACTATGGCAGTGAAGGGGAAAGGCGTCATGCGGCCTCCTGTCTGTCTGTTAGGGCAGGGAAAGATGCCCCCTGCCATGTGCCCGCAACCCCGGTGATGCGAAAACGGGCATAAAGCTCTTCATTGAACCAGCCTTCCGCACGCACGGCGCGGATGGCCTCGGCATGAGGGCCGCGACGGGCAAAGGCGGCCATCGCCGCGGCATCCGGCCAGATCGAGAAAGTCACCTGATGCAAAAGCGGCACCTCGCCAATGCCGATCTTGAATAGAACATTCGGATCTGAGCCCACCCTCGCCGAGATATCCGGCACCCTCCTCCAGAAGCGCACTGCGCGGGCGGGCTTGACTGTGGCGCGGGTCATGGCCGCGATGGGGCCATCGGGCGCGCCCCCCTGCGGCTGGAACGGAGCCACCCCGGCCCAATGACCGCGCGCGGAATAGGCCTCGAGATAGAGCGTACAGCTCTCATCAGCCTTGATGCGCCATTGGGAAAAGGGGCGGCGCTCAAACCCTTCATCAGCGTGATCGCGGCTGTCCCAGACCCCGAGAATGGCCCATGTGCCCCAGTTTGGCTTGGGCGTGAAACCCTCGCCCGTGCCCGAGCCGCAGAGCTTCCAGAAGCGCAGGCCCGAGACCCGTGGCAATGCGAACCGCGCCGCCCCCATCTGGCCCAGCACCCATAGCCGCGCCAGCGCGCGGTCGAAGCGGAACAGGCTGAGCGTGACAGTTTGCATTGCGATTCCCGGCCCCGAAAGTGTCAATCAAGATTGTCACATGCGCCGCTCGGAGTAAAGTAAAGAATGTAAATCTTGATTGACACTTTCGGGCAGTGTAAGCTTGGCTGAATATATAAGATGGGAACCGAACATGTCTGATTCTGCAGCGCCAGAGCGCGCGATCGTCATTGGCGCAGGGCTTGGCGGGCTCGCCTCTGCCATGCGACTGGGCGTCAAGGGCTATGCAGTGACCGTGATCGACCGGCTGGATTTGCCCGGTGGGCGCGGCTCATCCATCACGCAGGGCGGTCACCGGTTTGATCTCGGCCCGACAATCGTGACGGTGCCTCAGGGCCTGCGCGATCTCTGGGCCGCATGCGGGCGCGATTTTGACCGCGATGTGACGCTCAAGCCGTTGGATCCCTTCTACGAGATCCGCTGGCCCGATGGCTCGACCTTCACGATGCGCCAGGATGAGGCCGCAATGGAGGCGGAAGTCACGCGCCTGTCACCACCCGACCTCAAGGGCTTTCGCAAATTCCTGTCCGACAGCGAGGATCGTTACTGGTTCGGCTATGAAAACCTGGGCCGCCGGCCGATGAATGAGCTGTGGGAGCTGATCAAGGTGCTGCCGCGTTTTGCGTGGCTGCGCGCGGATCGATCGGTCTATGCCCATGCTGCGCGCAGGGTGCGCGATCCGCGATTGCGCTTCGCGCTCTCCTTCCATCCGCTTTTTATCGGGGGTGATCCCTTCCGCGTGACCTCGATGTATATCCTCGTCAGCCATCTGGAGAAGGCTTTTGGTGTGCATTACGCGATGGGCGGTGTGCAGGCGATTGCGAAAGCGATGGCGCAGGTCATCCGCGATCAGGGCGGAACCTTGCGCATGGGCACGGAAGTCGATGAAATCCTGATCGAGAATAATCGTGCCTGCGGGGTGCAACTGATGGATGGAACGCGGCTTGGTGCCGATCTCGTGGTATCAAATGCGGATGCAGGTCATACCTACACGCGGCTGTTGCGCAACCGGGCCAAGCGGCGCTGGAGTGATGCCAAACTCAAGCGCACGCGCTGGTCGATGGGGCTGTTCGTATGGTATTTCGGCACGCGTGGCACGCGGGAGATGTGGCGCGATGTGGGTCATCACACTATTGTTGTGGGGCCGCGTTATCAGGCGCATATCCGTGATATCTTCATTCATGGCCATCTGGCAGAGGATATGAGCCTTTATGTTCATCGTCCCTCTGTAACTGACCCTTCGGTTGCCCCGGATGGCGATGATACTTTCTATGTGCTCTCGCCCGTGCCACATCTGGGGCATGAAAACGGGGTCGATTGGGGCCGCGAGGCCGAACCTTACCGCGCGAAGATGCTCGCCATGCTCGAAGAGCGGCTCCTGCCCGGGCTGTCGGAACGGGTGAGCGAGAGCCTTGTCTTCACGCCCGAAAGCTTCCGCGACCGTTATCTCTCGCCGCTCGGCGCGGGATTCTCGATCGAGCCGCGCATCCTGCAAAGCGCGTGGTTTCGCCCGCATAATGTCTCGGAGGAGTTACCGGGGCTTTATCTGGCTGGGGCAGGCACCCATCCGGGTGCGGGCGTGCCCGGCGTGATCGGCACGGCCGAAGTGCTTGCGCAGCTTGTCCCTGATGCTGCCCCGATCGCCCCAATGCGGATGGCTGCGGAATGAGTGCGGTACACGATATGGACGCCTGCCGCGCGGCGATCCGGACCGGGTCGCTCTCGTTTCATGCCGCCTCAAAGCTCCTGCCGGGCCATGTGCGCGACCCGGCGCTGGTGCTCTATGCGTTCTGCCGGCTTGCCGATGATGCCGTGGATGAGGGCGAGAGCCCGGTCGAGGCTGTGCTGCAGCTGCAGGACAGGCTCGACAGCGCCTATGCGGGGCAGCCTCATGACGCGCCCATCGACCGGGCCTTCACGCGCATGATCGAACGTCACCAGATGCCGCGCGCACTGCCTGATGCCTTGCTCGAGGGGCTCGCATGGGATGCCGAAGGGCGGCGGTTCGACACGCTCTCAGGCGTTCTGGATTATTCTGCACGCGTGGCGGCGGTTGTGGGCGTCATGATGTGCGTGCTCATGGGCGTGCGCGACCGACACAGGCTGGCGCGAGCCTGCGATCTGGGGCTGGCGATGCAACTCACCAATATCGCGCGCGATATTGGTGAGGATGCGCGACGCGGGCGAATTTACCTGCCACTCGAATGGTTCAGTGATACCGGGATCGACCCGTTGGCGTTCACACGCTGTCCGGCCGCTTTGACTGAAATCCGCGCGATGACCGCACGACTGCTGAACGAGGCAGACAGGCTCTATCAACGTTCCGAGCCCGGCATCTCTGCCCTGCCGATCACCTGCCGCCCCGGCATTTTTGCCGCGCGCACCATCTATGGCGGGATTGGAAGCGTGATCCGCGCGCAGGGTTACGACAGCATAACGCAGCGGGCAGTGACTTCGCGCAAGCGCAAGCTGGGCTGGCTCGGCATATCGTCGCTTCGCGCAGGTGCAAGCGTGGTGATGCCGCAGATGGCCACGCTCTATGCCAAACCACAACCCGAATGCGCCTTTCTCGTTCAGGCCGCTGCGCGCGATGCGCAAGCCTTCAGCCGCTCAGATACGCTGATATCGGCGCTGGCGCGCTTGCGCGCGCATGACATCGCGCGCCGTGAACGTCAACTCGGCTTGGATCGGCGCAGCGCCTGAGCTACATAGTATCTTCGGGGCTTGGCCCAACGCGCCCGTTCACGGGCGCCCAAGTAAGATCTTGCGCCCGGAACGGGCGCGCCTTTAGGTCAAACCTGGCTGATCGGGCGCGGCGATAGAGGGATTGGCGATGGACTGGATGCTGTTTCTGACATTTCTGGCTGCATGTGGCGCGGCCGGTGCGACGGGCGCCATGTTTGAGCCGGGCAACTGGTATCGTGATCTCGACAAACCTGTCTGGACACCGCCAGGATTCGTTTTTCCACTGGTCTGGCTCACACTCTATATTGCCATCGCCTATGCGGCGATGCGCGTGGCGCTGATCGAAGGCTCGCAGCAGGCGCTGGCCTTCTGGGCCGCGCAGATCGCCTTCAATACGCTCTGGTCGCCGGTCTTTTTCGGCCTCAAGCGGATGCGCGCGGCACTTGTCATCCTCGGCTTTCTCTGGGTCTTCGTTGCCGCGACCATGGTGAGCTTCTGGGCGCTGGACCCGATTGCGGGCGCCATTTTCGCCCCCTATCTGCTGTGGGTCACCATCGCGGGCGCGCTGAATTTTTCGGTTCTGCAACGCAATCCGCGCTTTGCCTGAGCACGGATCAAAGACCTGCCGCGAGCGGCATCTTCACATGCTTGCCGAAAATTGTCTGCACATGTTTGGCAAGATAAATCCGCAGCCATGGCGTGAAACGCTCCGGAAACCGGGCTACGATTGAACGTAATTCGGGAAGGTTCACCCAATCCGTATCGGCCACTTCCGCCGGATCAGGCGCGATTTCGAGATCCGGCATGGAGCGCGCAGTATAGACCTGCACCAACTCATGCTCGATCAGCCCGCCCCCCACATCGGCGCGGTATTCGATCTCTGCAGCATGGCGCAATTCCAGCCCTGTGATCCCCAACTCCTCGCCGAGCCTGCGCGTTGCGCAATCGAGATCGCTCTCGCCCCAATGCGGATGCGTGCAGCAGGTATTCGCCCAGAGCCCCGGCGTGTGGTATTTCCCAAGTGCGCGGCGCTGGATCAGCACGCGGTCGCCCTCGGTCACGAACACCGAAATGGCCTTGTGCTTGAGCCCACGCCGATGCACCTCAAGCTTGTCTACCGGCTTGAGGATGCCGTCTTCCCACGCTGGGATGAGACTACTCATATGTAACCTGGGCGCACGAGCCCGGTCAGATGCAGCATGTTCTTGATCCCGATCTTGATATGCGCAAGCGGGCGCGCTGCCACCAGTTTCTTGTTCATATAGGCCTCGAATGTCAGGCGCTGTACATCAATATCATGACAGAGCGAGACAAAACGCTCGCGCCGATCATCTGATTTGTAATAGGCATCCTGCATCTGGCGCAACACCCTGAACACGGTCTTGTGTTCGCGCATGAAGAGTTTGCGCGCGAGCCGCAGATCCTTCGCCTTGCCCGATTTCAGCGCCGCCTGCGCCGCGGTCGCCGCGACACGCCCGCCGACCATGGCATAGTAAATCCCCTCGCCCGAGCTTGGAGCGACCACGCCCGCCGCATCGCCTGCAAGAACGACGTCGCGGCCATTATCCCAACGATCCATCGGGTGCAGCGGGATCGGCGCGCCCTCGCGCCGGATCGTCTCGCATCCCTCCAGCCCCGACATCTTGCGCAGCGCCGCTGTCGCTTCTTTCAGATCGGCTTCGGGTTTTTCCGTCCCCATACCGACCGAACAGCTTGTGCCATGCGGAAAGACCCAGCCGTAAAAATCAGGCGAGATGCGCCCGTCATAGATCACATCACAGCGGTCAGGATCATAGACATCATTGGCAGGGGGTGCCTTGATGATCTCATGATAGGCAATCACATAGGGGATCTTGTCGCCCCCCGGCACTTCGGCGCGCGCAACATTGGAACGCGCCCCATCTGCACCGATCACAAGTTTCGTGGCGCTGCGCTGCTCCTTGCCGGTGGCTTTCTCACGCCAGACGACATGCGTGCCATCCTTGTCGCGCTCCGCCCGCAGGAAGGTGCCGGTCAGCCGCGCGGCACCGTGTCCGGCCGCACGCACGCGCAAAAACTCGTCGAAATGCTCACGATCCACCATGCCGACAAACCCGTTCTCGATGGGGATATCGACGGCCCGACCGGTGGGCGAAATCATCCGCGCTGTGGTGATATGCGCAACAATCTGGTCTTCGGGGATCTCGAAATCGGCAATCAGGCGCGGCGGGATCGCGCCGCCGCAGGGTTTGATGCGGCCTGCGCGATCCAGAAGCGCGACCTTGTGGCCTGCACGGGCCAGATCATCGGCCGCTGTGGCGCCCGAGGGGCCACCGCCCACGACAAAGACATCATATTGCATGGATCATTCCCCCGGAACGAGTTGCGGCGCGCGTGGCACCATGATGCGCGCGGCAAGCGCCGCTGACGCCACAAAAATCAGGGCCTGCACAGTGAAAACCGCGCCGAAGGCTTCTGCCACGGGCAGCAGGCTGCGCGCCAGATCAACGAGCGCGGCACCAGTCAGCCCGCCAAAGCCTGCCGCTATGGCCTGCGAAGCACCCCATAGCCCGACCCGCGTGCCCTCGCGCTTGTCGCGCCCCTCGCCCGCCAGTTGCATCATCGAGCCGATGGCCGCGACCGCGAACATGCCGTTGAAGAACCCAAGCGCGATTACCAGAGGCACCAGCGGCAGCGCCATTGCCCCTGCCGAGGCAATCGCCATCAGCACCAATGCCGAACCCATGCAGCCTGTGACAACCCAGAAGCGCAGCGAGCCGATACGCAGCCCCGTCGCCGCAACGCCTACCAGAACCATGCCCAGAAACACCCCGCCATTCTGCGCGCCCGACATCGAGGTGGATTGCCCCGGCGTGAAGCCGAAAACGAGGCCCGCGTATGGCTCGAGGATCAATTCCTGCATGAAATAGGCGGTCATCGACAGGAATACGAAGAAGGTGAAATGGCGCGCGCGCGTATCGGCCCAGATGTCGCGGATACCCTCGCGAAAGCGCGTGGGAGGAGGCGCGGGTCGCGTGATCACGCGCCGCTCGATGCCCCAAACCGCGAGTATGGTCAGCCCGACCGCGCCTGCGCAGATGATCGCAACGATCACCAGTAGGCGACCATGGCTATAGGGATCGAGGAACGCGCCTGCCGTGATCGCCGTGAGCGCAATGCCTGCGATCATCATGAGCCATGTGATCGTGGCCGCGGCCGGACGGCGATGCTCTGCTGTTGCGGTGGCCAGCAGCGCCAGCAGCGAGGTGCCCGAGGCACCCACGCCGAGCCCGATGACCACATAGGCGAAGATCGAAAGGGTGAGCCCGAGCGCGAGGCTCGTCTCCAGCACTGGAATCGCGAGCGCCGCGCCCAGCCCTCCGAGCGCGAGCATGATCATGCCGAGGATGATCCAGCGCGTACGGTTACCGCCCTGATCGGCGAGAAACCCCCAGTTCGGCCGGGTGATCTGCACACCGTAATGCAGCGCGACCAGAAAGCCCGGCAGCACCACCGGTAGCGCCAGTTCGACAACCATCAGCCGATTGAGGGTCGAGGTCATCAGCACGACAATCGCGCCAAGGCAGGCCTGCACCAGCCCAAGGCGGAAAATCTGCGCCCAACTCAGTGTCATGCGCCGATCCCCCGCAGCGCGAAGGCCGCGACCATCATGCCCAGAACATAGGGCCCGACGCCCGTGCCGTTGAACCAAGGCGCAAGCCGCGCGGGATCCTGCCGCCAGCGGCCCAGCGCCCAGATTTGCGCGCCGATGCCCAGCGCGATGATGCCAGCGTGGATCGGTGCACCCCAGATCAGAAGCAGGAAGACCACGACAAGCTGCGCGAGCACCATGACCGTGCCTGCAACAGTCGCAGCATCCACCGGACCCATGGTAACAGGCAAGGAGCGCAGGCCCATCTGCCGGTCTCCCTCGATGGCCTTGAAATCATTGATCGTCATGATGCCATGCGCACCAAGCCCGTAAAGGAGCGCAATCGCCACGATCTCGAATGACGGCGCGCCCGCCACGATGACGGCCGCGCCCGTGAACCATGGCAGCGTCTCGTAGCTCAGACCCACCAGCCCCGGCCCCCACCAGCCCGAGCGCTTGGCGCGGATCGGCTCCGCCGAATAAGCCCAGGCTGCGAGCACGCCGATAACTGTCGCACCAAAACCCCACGGCCCTAGCTGCCAGCCTACGGCCAGCGCAAGCGCGGTCATGGCGAGCGCGATCCAAAGCCCCCAGCGCCCCGGAATGCGGCCCGAGGGGATAGGGCGATAAGGTTCATTGATCGCATCGACATGGCGGTCGCACCAGTCATTGGCAGCTTGCGACATGCCGCAGACAATTGGGCCTGCAAGCAGCACGCCCAGAACCACCAGCGCCCAGCTCTCCGGCCAGACGCCGACCGAGATGATGCCGCAAAGATATGCCCACATTGGAGGAAACCATGTGATCGGCTTGATCAGCTCCAGCATGGCCGCCGGTTGCGGCAGACGAGTCTCTATTTGTTCGCTTACACTCATGCTGTCAACTTTGCCTTTCAGTCGCGAGTCGCGCAAGTGTAAAGTTTGCCTTACAGGTATAAATTCGCATCGCGGGCGCGGTGCAGTTCTCCGGACCGTGACTTGAGCAATCTGTCGATTTGCGTTACCGCGTCGGATATGCGTAGGCTTATCCTTTCGGCTTTTATCGCTTCCGGGCATAGCGCGCCTGCGCTGGCGCATCCGCATATTTTTGTTGATGCAGAGCTGGAAATCGTCTTCGATTCCGAGGGTGCGCCAGAGGGGATCTGGATCTCGTGGTCCTATGATCCGTTCTTCTCGATGCTGCTTGTCTCCGATTTGGGGCTGGACCCGGATTTCACTGGCGAAATCACCGAAGCCGAGCGCTCGGACCTGGACGGATTCGACATGAACTGGATCGAGGATTATCACGGCGACACACATGTCACGCAATCCGGGACGGCGCTTGCGCTGACAGGGCCGCTGGAATGGGAATCCGATTATCGCGATGGCCAGCTTTTCTCACGCCATCTGCGTCATTTCATAGACAGGCCCGCAGCAGACGAGGAATGGATCGTCGCTGTCTATGACCCGACCTATTACACCAGCTATGGCATTATCGGAACGCCCCGGATCACAGGGCGCTCCGATTGCACCGCGCGTGTGTTCGAGCCTGACTGGGACGCGGCAGGCGCGCAGCTTGAAGCCGCGCTCGATGAGATCCTTGCCACAGGCGGGGATTTCGAGGCCGATTTCCCCGCTGTGGGGGCGCTCTTTGCCGAAGAGGTGCGGCTCATATGCGCCGCGCCCTGATTATCACCGCGCTCATCATTGTGCTTGCGGCGCTTGTCTTCTGGCTTGGCGGCAGCATGGAGCGCGTGACGCTCTGGGCGCAATCGGCACAACGCGGCTTTCAGGAGCAGATGGCACTGGGATTACGCGCCTTGCGCGCAGGCGAACCGGGGGCCTTGGCAACGCTCTGGGGGCTGTGCTTTGCCTATGGCTTTGTGCATGCGGTGGGGCCGGGGCATGGCAAGTTTCTGCTCGGTGCCTATGGGGCGGGGCATGATGTGCCGGTTATGCGCATGGTCGGGATCGGACTTGCCTCGTCGCTGGCGCAGGGGGGCACGGCGATTGCGCTGGTCTATGGCGGTGTGCTTGTCTTCAACGCCTCGCGCGAAGCCTTGCAGCTGGCAGGCGATGTCTGGCTGGAACGCGCAAGCCTGATCGCGATTGCACTGATCGGGCTTTGGCTGGTCGCGCGTGCGGCGCGCAAGATCCTCTGGCAGACAATGGCGGGGCCAGCGGTTGCCCCCGCGGGCCATGTACATTGCGACAGCTGTGGGCACAGGCACGGGCCGGAACTGCATGAAGTGCAGGCGCTGAGGGGCTGGCGCGACACGGCTCTGCTGATCGGAGCGATAGCAATACGACCCTGCACCGGTGCGCTGTTCGTGTTGATCCTGACATGGCGGATGGGGCTTGTCTGGCAAGGGATTCTGGCGGTTCTGATCATGGCGCTCGGCACAGCGGCGGTAACAGCCAGCGTGGCGGCCACGGCAGTTCTGGCGCGCGAGGGCGCGCTTGGCTGGGCAGACAGATTAGGCCGCGCAAGCTGGCTGATGCCTGCGATGGAGATGCTCGCAGGGCTCTTTATCCTCCTGGTAGCTCTGAACATGTTAAAAATCTTCTAAGCCCATCTTGCCGCCCTGCTCGCAGAGCGCTAACGCTGCGGGATGACACGTAACACAGCCATCTCCGGAACATCTCTGCGCAAGGTTCTGGCGCTTGGCCTGCCCCTCGCCGGCAGCCATCTGGCGCAGTTCATGCTGGCTGTGACCGATACCATCATGCTGGGCTGGTATGGGGTGACGGATCTGGCAGCTGGCGTGATCGGGGCGGCCCTATTCTTCGCCGTGTTCACCTTTGGCACGGGCTTTGCCAATGCCGTGATGCCGATGGTTGCGACAGCTGCGGCCTCGGAGGATGACACCGAAGTGCGGCGCGCGACGCGCATGGGGCTATGGCTCTCCATCGCCTTCGGGATCGGAGCGCTGCCGCTCTTCTGGTATTCGGGCGCGCTGCTCACGCTCTTGCGCCAGCCCGAAGAGGTCGTGCCGCTGGGCGAAGCGTATATGCGCCTGCTCGGCTTCTCGCTGGTGCCTGCGCTTTGCGTTATGGTGCTCAAGAATTACCTAGCCGCGCTCGGGCGCACACAGGTTGCGCTCTGGGTGACCGTGGGCGCGGTCGTGCTGAATATCCTGCTCAACTGGATGTTCATCTTCGGCAATCTCGGATTTGCGGAGATGGGTGTACGCGGCGCGGCTGTGGCAACAATCCTTGTCAATCTGGTGACAGTTGCAGCCCTCGCCACCTATTGCGCGGCTCTGCCCGCGCTGCGGCGCTACGCGCTGTTCCAGCGTTTCTGGCGCGCTGACTGGCAGGCCATGGGGCAGGTCTGGCGGCTGGGCTGGCCGATCGGCGTGGCACTGGTTGCAGAGACTGCGCTCTTTTCGGCGGCTGCGGTGATGGTGGGCTGGATCGGCACACATGAGCTGGCCGCGCATGGGATCGCACTCGAGATCACGGCGATGCTGTTCATGGTGCATCTGGGCTTTTCCAATGCGGCCACTGTGCTGGTCGGGCGCGCACGCGGGCAGCGCGATCAGGAAACTTTGCGCGCCAGCGCGCGCACGGCCGTGGCGGTCTCGCTGGGCTTCGCAAGCGCAACGATGGTGCTCTACATCACGGCGGGGCCATTTCTGGTGGGGCTGTTTTTGTCACCTGACGAACCGGCCCGCGCCACGATCATCGCAATTGGTGCCTCCTTCCTGATCGTGGCGGCGGTGTTCCAGCTTGCCGACGGGGCGCAGGTGATGGCGATGGGGCTCTTGCGTGGGGTGCAGGATACACGCGTGCCGATGCTGATTGCGGCATTCAGCTATTGGGGGGTAGGCCTGCCGACAAGCTACCTTTTCGGCATTCATTGGGAGTTCGGGGGCGAAGGCGTCTGGGCCGGGTTGGTGGTGGGGCTCAGCACAGCAGCAGTGTTGCTGATGCTGCGTTTCTGGCAAGGGCCGGGGCGCGTGGATGCCCAGCCATGGGCGAACAGGAAGGTGAGTTGATGGATCTGCGCGCGATTGTGATGGGGCTGGCCTTTGCCTTCATGTGGTCCTCGGCCTTCACCTCGGCGCGGATGATCGTGGCCGATGCGCCGCCCCTCTACGCGCTGAGCCTGCGCTTTCTGATCTCGGGCCTCATCGGCATCGCAATTGCCCGCGCGCTGGGGCAAAGCTGGTATCTGACCCGCGATCAATGGCGCGCGACCGTGCTCTTCGGGGTTTCGCAGAATGCGCTCTATCTCGGGCTGAATTTCGTGGCCATGCAGACAGTCGAGGCATCGCTCGCTGCAATCATCGCCTCGACCATGCCGCTTCTGGTAGCGCTTTTCAGTTGGCTGATCTTGCGAGAACGGCTGCGGCCCATGGCGATGGCGGGGCTTGTAGCAGGGCTTGTAGGGGTCGCACTGATCATGGGGGCGCGGATCACCGGCGGGGTTGATCTTTTCGGCCTTTTACTATGCGTAATCGGGGTGATATCGCTGACCGTCGCGACATTGAGCGTGCGCGTTGCCTCGGGCGCGGGGGGCAACCTGCTGATGATCGTGGGACTGCAGATGCTGGTCGGCTCTGCCATGCTGATCGGGCCTGCTCTGATGCTGGAAGTGCCGGAGGTGAACTGGACATGGCGGCTTGTCGGCGCATTCAGCTATACAGTGCTGATCCCGGGGCTCGCCGCGACATGGGTCTGGTTTCTGCTGGTTGCACGTATCGGTGCGGTCAAGGCCGCGACATTCCACTTCCTCAATCCGTTTTTCGGGGTTGCCGTGGCAGCGGTGCTGCTGAGCGAGGCGCTTGGCATATTCGATGTGATCGGGGTCGTGGTGATCATGGGCGGCATTCTGGCCGTGCAGCGGTCGCGCATTGTCTGACTGTGAGATGGAGGGCTGGCGCCCTCCAGTTTTGAGTATTTTTGGCAAGATGAAAGCTCAGACGCCAAGATAAGCCGTGGTGAGATCATCAGTCAGTGCGTCGGGGGCACCCTGCCATGCGACAGTGCCACGCTCGAGGATGACGCAATGATCGGCAAAGGGCAGGATTTCGGAGAGGGTCTTGTCCACCAGAAGGATCGAGAGCCCTTCGGATTTGAGCCTTGTGATGGCGGCCCAGATTTCCTGACGGATAACCGGTGCGAGCCCTTCGGTAGCCTCATCGAGAAGCAGAAGGCGTGGATTGGTCATGAGCGCGCGCCCGATGGCGAGCATCTGCTGCTCGCCGCCCGAAAGTGTTGCGGCGAGTTGATCCGCACGCTCTGCAAGCCTCGGGAAGAACGATTGAACACGCGCGAGATCCCAATAGCCCGGACGGGCCGCGGCTATCAGGTTTTCGGTGACTGTAAGGTTGGGAAAGCAACGCCGCCCTTCCGGCACCAGCCCCAGCCCGAGCCGGGCGGCGCGGAAGGAGGGCAGTGCGGAGATGTCGTGCCCCTTGAAGCGCACAGCCCCACTGCGCAATGGCAGCATCCGGCAGGCTGTGGCGATCGTGGTCGATTTACCCATGCCATTGCGGCCCATCAGCGCGACGGCCTGGCCTTCCTCCACCTTCATCGTGACCCCGAACAGCGCCTGTGAGGCGCCGTAGAAGACCTGCAGTTCCTCAAGCTCCAGAAGTGCGCTCATAATGTGGTCTCCTCGCCCAGATACACCGCGCGGACTTGCGGATTGGCCCGGATCTCTGCCGTGGTTCCGCTTGCGATGATGCGCCCATAGACCAGCACCGAGATGCGGTCGGCGAGTTGAAACACAGCGTCCATATCATGCTCGATCAGCAGGATCGGGGCCTCTTGCTTGAGGTCGCGCAGGAAGCTGACAAGGCGCGTGGTGCCTTCTGAGCCAAGCCCTGCCATGGGCTCATCAAGCAGGAAGCAGCGCGGTGCCAGCGCCAGCGCCACTGCGATTTCCAGAAGCCGCCGCTCCCCGTGGCTGAGCACCGCGGCCTCGACCGAGGCGCGGGGTGCAAGCCCCACACGTTCGAGGATGGCGCGCGCGTTTTGGTGAAGCGCGCGGTCGTGCATGACCGGCATGAGAAAGCGGTAGCTATGCCCCTGCCGCGCCTGCAACGCCAGCATGACATTGCGCAGGGCCGAATATTCAGGGATCAGCGAGGAGACCTGAAAACTGCGCCCCAGCCCGGCGCGGGCACGGCGCGCGACAGAGAGGCCGGTGATCTCGGCCCCGTCGAGCCAGACTTCGCCTGCGTCAGGCGCAAGCTTGCCCGAGACGAGTTCCATCAGCGTGGACTTGCCTGCGCCATTGGGGCCGATCAGCGCATGGATCTCGCCTTTTCTAAGCGTCAGGCTCACATCATCCGTAGCCTTGAGCGCGCCAAATGCTTTTTTCAGCCCGCGCAGTTCCAGCACTGTTTCAGCCATTCTGCGCCCTCCCGGCCAGAAGCCCGATCAACCCGCCACGCGCAAAAAGCACCACCGCCAGAAGCACGAGCCCCAGCCAGAGTTTCCAGTGTTCGGTCAGGCCCCCGAAAAGCACCTCGAACCCCACAAGGATGGCCGCCCCGGCCACTGGGCCGAAAAGCCGACCCACGCCGCCCAGGATGATGATGACGATCAACTCACCCGACATCGTCCAGGCCATCATGGCGGGGCTCACGAAGCGGGTGAGATCGGCCATCATCGCGCCCGCAAGCCCGGTGATCATGCCTGAAAGGATGAAGGCCACGAGTTTGATGCCGAAGGGCGATATCCCCACAGCCGCCGCCCGGTCGGGG
>SLDY01000094.1 GCA_007125005.1 Natronohydrobacter sp. | reverse complement strand
CATCGCTGCCAGAGGGTTGATTTTGCCGCGCGCCCGGACCAAACTCACGCGATGAATATGCAGAGCTCACTTCGTGGCGTGGAACAGGGCGTCAGCTTCGACCGGCGTGAGCTGGGCGTGATCCTGTCGCTTTATGGGCGCATGGTCGCTGCGGGTGAGTGGCGCGATTACGGAATTTCCTGCCTGCGCAATGCGGCCGTGTTTTCGGTCTTTCGCCGCACTGCCGAACACCCGCTCTACCGGATCGAAAAACACCCTGCCCTGCGCAATCGTCAGGGGATGTATGCGGTAATCGGGATGGATGGGCAGATCCTCAAGCGTGGTCATGATCTGGCACTGGTTCTCAAGGTTCTGGAGCGCAAGCTGCTGCGCGTGATCGAGAATGACTAGTTTACAGCTCTTGCGCGATCTGGTAGCGGCGCCGTTATGAGCAAGACGTATCAAATCTTCCGACCTCTGCGACGCCGCTGACGCTGCGCGCCTCCGTCATGCGTCACGCACTTGCTACGCTCTTGATTACCCCCTTCCCACAACCTCAATATTGACTTGGCCGCAGCCCTTTGGCAGGTCAAGGCTTTGCTGCTACAGGATGACGCTCATGAACGCCCCTTTTCCTGCGCTTCTGCCCACCTATAACCGCACGCCCCTGCGCTTTGTACGCGGCGCGGGAAGCTGGCTGATTGAGGCCTCGGGGGATCGATATCTCGATCTTACCTCGGGGATCGCAGTGAATGCACTGGGCCATGCGCATCCGGCGCTGGTAGAGGTGCTCAAGGCACAGGCCGAGGCGCTTTGGCATGTCTCCAACCTCTATGCCATCCCCGCGCAGGAGGCGCTGGCCGAGGCTCTGGTGGAGCACACATTCGCCGACACGGTCTTTTTTACCAATTCGGGCACTGAAGCCGCGGAACTCGCGCTCAAGATGGTGCGCAAATACTGGCATGATCAGGGGCAGCAGCGCCCCACGATCCTGACCTTCGAGGGAGCCTTTCACGGGCGCTCGACAGGTGCCATTGCTGCGGCCGGCTCCGAGAAGATGACCAAGGGCTTCGGCCCGCTCATGCCCGGCTTCAAGACCCTGCCTTGGGGCGATCATGATGCTTTGCGCGCAAACCTTGATGAAACGGTCGCAGCCGTGATGATCGAGCCCGTGCAGGGCGAAGGCGGCATCCGCCCGCTGCCGGATCAATGCCTCAAGGGGTTGCGCGATCTCTGCGACCAGACCGGCGCGCTGCTTGTGCTCGATGAAGTGCAATGCGGCATGGGCCGCACCGGGCGGCTGTTTGCGCATGAATGGGCCGGCATCACCCCCGATGTCATGATGGTCGCCAAAGGCATCGGGGGAGGCTTTCCGCTCGGCGCGGTGCTTGCAACAGCCAAGGCCGCCGCCGCCATGACAGCGGGCACGCATGGATCGACCTATGGCGGCAACCCGCTTGCCTGCGCAGTGGGTGCGAAAGTGCTCGAGATCATGACCACGGAAGGTTTTCTCGACGGTGTCAGCGGCAAGGGCGCGCTTTTGCGCCAGCGTCTCGAAGGACTGGTGGCCAACCATCCCACCCTCTTCGAGGCCGTCCGCGGCGCGGGCCTCATGCTTGGCCTCAAATGCCGCGCGCCCAACACTGATATCGTCAAGGCCGCGCAGGCCCAGCATCTGCTGACTGTGCCCGCAGCCGATAATGTCATCCGGTTGTTGCCACCACTGACCATCTCGGACGAAGAGATAGCAGAGGCCATGCAGCGCCTCGATCAGGCTGCAAAAAGCCTCAGCTGATTTCATCCTTGCAAAAATATCCCGGGAGCGCGAGGGCAGAGCCCTCGCTCCTCTCGCCCAAGAAAGGCCTGAGACAGATGCCCCATTTCCTTGATATCCACACCACCGACAAATTCGCCCTGCGCACCATGATCGATCAGGCCCGCGCCATGAAAGAGGCCCGCAACGGGCTGCCCAAGGCCACGCCAGATGCCGAGCAGCCCTTGAAAAACCACATGGTCGCGCTCATTTTCGAGAAACCCTCGACCCGGACCCGCGTCAGCTTCGATGTCGGTGTGCGCCAGATGGGCGGGCAGACGATGGTGCTGTCGGGCAGCGAGATGCAGCTTGGCCATGGCGAGACCATCGCCGATACCGCCCGCGTGCTCTCGCGCTATGTCGATCTCATCATGATCCGCACGTTTGAAGAGACCGTGCTGCAGGAAATGGCTGAATACGCCTCTGTTCCAGTCATCAACGGGCTCACGAACCGCACCCATCCCTGCCAGATCATGGCCGATGTGATGACCTTCGAGGAGCATCGCGGCCCGATTGCAGGGCGCAAGGTGGTCTGGTGCGGGGATGGGAACAATGTCTGTTCCTCCTTCCTGCACGCCGCTGGGCAGTTCGGGTTTGACCTGACCTTCACTGGGCCCGAGGCGCTTGATCCCGAGCCCGAATTCGTGGCGCTTGCCCGCGAGCAGGGATCGGCGATAGAGATCATCCGCGATCCTGCACGCGCAGTCGAAGGCGCTGATCTGGTGGTCGCGGATACCTGGGTCAGTATGCATGACAGCCAGTCCAACCGCGAACGCCGCCATAATCTGCTGCGTCCCTATCAGGTGAATGACGCGCTGATGGCGCAGGCGAAACCCGATGCGCTGTTCATGCACTGCCTGCCTGCCCATCGCGAGGAGGAAGTGACCAATGCCGTGATGGACGGCCCGCAATCAGTGGTGTTCGACGAAGCCGAAAACCGCCTGCACGCGCAGAAGGCGATCATGCGGTATTGTCTGGGGGTTTGAGGAGTTGGTTATTCGGGAGTGCGCCACCCGAACAGACACGTCACTCCCTATACTGCGCATGGACGATAACAGCTTTTCCATCGAAGGTCGCCCCTTGTTCGGGCGGGACGGCCATGATTAACCTAGCGCTACAAGATCGACCTTTTGGGTATAATGGCACCGGCAAGACGCACGCTTTTTCAGGCGATGCCTGCGGCGTAGACGCTCACAGGCCGCTGCATCTGCCTGCTCACGGGCGCGAGGAGCTTCCAGCCGATGACGCGCTGATGGCGCAGGCGACACCCGAAGCTGCCGCCATGCATGGCCATCAAGCAACGTGCCTCGCGGCTGGGCCCAAGCCTAGGACCGATACTTGTTCTGCGGTGTGAAACCGGACTGCACAGCCGCGCGCGGGTTGCGCACCCATACTGTCCGGTTGGGGTGAAGCCCCGCGCCGCGGATCGCGGGGACCGCCATGTGGCGCGCGCGTTGCAGCAGCCTTGTGTCAGCATCAGGCAGGCTTGGATGGAAGCCGCCATTATTCGCGACAGCCGCCTCCCATGCAGCTTTGCGGGCATTGAAGACAGAAGGGTCACTCAGCGGGGTGCAGTTGATTTCATTGGTGTTGAGATCCACGACAATCTCATCGCCGTCTTCTACCAGAGCAATCGGCCCACCAAGCGCCGCCTCAGGGCCCACATGGCCGATCACCAGCCCGATCGAGCCGCCGGAAAAGCGCGCATCTGTCATCAGGGCAATGACGATACCCCGCTCGCGGCATAATGTGGTGATGCGTGCGGTCGGATCCAGCATCTCCGGCATTCCCGGAGCGCCACTTGGCCCTTCATAACGCACGATGATCATGTCATTATCCTCGAAGGTTTCGGGCGTCTGGTCCAGCATTTCCAGAAGCGCCTGCTGTCCGTCAAAGACGCGGGCCTTGCCCCTGAACAGGTTGTTTTCCAACCCGCCCTCAACCCCAGCCAGCTTCAGAATGGCCGAAAACTCCGGCGAGAGATTTCCGCCAAGCATGCGCAGCCCGCCTGTTGGCTTGTAAGGGGCCGCAACCGGATAGATCACCTTACCATCTGCCTGTTTGGCCTCAAGACGGGCCACCTGCCCTGCCAGTGTCTCGCCTGTGCAGGTCGGCACATCGCCGTTGAGAAGGCCGGCTTCCAGCAGTTCGCGCACGATGACCTGCACGCCGCCGACCTCATCGATATCAACCATGGAATATGTGCCATAGGGGCGCGCATTCGTCAGCACCGGGACAACATGTTGCGAGAGATGGTTGAACTCTTCGGGGGTGATGATCTCCTTCCAGAAATCGGCAAACCCAGCGGCACGGGCAATCTCGGGTGCGTGCAACAGCGCATTGGTAGACCCGCCTATGGCCATGGCGACGATGGTCGCGTTGCGCAGGGAATCGCGTCCGACGATATCGCGGGGCTTGAGGTCGGCCTCGATCATCCGGGCAAGCAGTGTCACCAGTTCCTGCGGAAATTCGTTCAGACGGCGCGGATCGTCCGACGGCGGCGCGACCATGTGCAGGGGCTGCATGCCCAGCACGCCGATGAAAGTCTGCATGGTGTTATAGGTGAACATCCCTCCGCAACTGCCAAAGCCCGGACAGGCATGGCAGGCGATGTGGTGGCGATATTCCGGGTCTGGATGCCCCGCCACCTGAAAGGCACTCACGATATCGAGCTTTTCGCCGGTCTCGGGATCAGTACCGGGGTGGATTGGGCCATCGGACATGATGATGGAAGGCAGGTTGTGTTCAAGCATGGCCGCAAGCGTGCCGACGGGCGGCTTGTCACAGGCAACCACGGCGATTGTGCCGGCAAGGCCGGTTGCGCTGAGATGCTCGCACAAGGCATCCTGCGTCACCTCGCGCCCGATCAGCGAGTAGCGCATCTCAGGCGTGCCGTTGCGCATACCGTCCGAGGTTGCGATCGTGAACTCCGGCTGAACGAGCCGGAACCTGAATTGATCAGGCCCAGTGCCGATACGGGATTTCAGAGCCTGATGGATGGCCTCGACCTTCGCGGCAACGCCCAGATAGCACTGGCTGTCGCCTTTAGTGCCAACCACGCCCACGGAAGGCATGTGGATAAGCTCCGGATCAGTGCCGAGTTCGCGGGCAAGCCCGATAGTTTGCGTGGAGCGGCCAGGGTGACGGTCAATCAGGACTGCGTTTCGGTTGGTCAAGGTGAACTCTTTCAAATTTCGTTTCCAGGGGAGCAAGTCGCGCGCTGAAGGTTATCTATATCGAATTCGCATGCAAGCGATATCGAAAGTCCTTTTCACACTGGCTGGTTGCAAAGCATGGCCAGCAGGGCAGCTGCACCAATAAGCGCGTGATGGCTGTGCAATACCGCGAGCTCACCGACCGCTCCCTGCGGGCCTCGCGATAAACCGGCATGTTCATGCATCCTGCAATGCGAGCCGCACATGGGCTGGCCCTGGGCCTGTGTAGCGCAGTCAGGTGCAAATCGTGCGGGCGGAGAGGGTCGGCAAGAGATGGCAGAGCGTTTTTTCGAAGGGGATGGAGGGCGTGCGTGTCAACACAATATCAGTGCGCGACAGACTTTATAGACCGGGCGCAAATGTCGCTCCCGATTATCATGCCAAGGGCCCGGTGTTTTCTGGAACAGGCACAAGATACTCCCAACAGTAGTTGTTCACATGCGTGCCCGAGATCAGTCCGAAGCCGCGCAATCCCGCTGAAAGGCGCGGCGCAGCCGTGGCGGAATGAGACGCAAAGTCCAGACCCCAGCTATTGCGGAACACAAACCACCCGCCAAGCGGGTCAGACGGAGCTGGCACGAAACCCGTGATGCAGACAACATGTCCGTCCGCGCGCGGCCCCCCCAAGGGTGGAGCATGCGCATCATCAGGGCAATGTACGATGCCGCTGTGCAAGGCCGAAGGCAATATCCAGTTGCTATGGCCGCTGGGGTGCTGGAAAAGCGGCACGCCAATTGCGACTGGCAATCCAAGCTTGAGAAAATCGAGCACTATCTGCGCCGTCATCTGCCCCGGCTGGATCCTGTCAATTCGCGCTGGATCAAGGCTTTCGGGGTTGCCGATCGTGCCATAGGCGCGGCATTCGATCCGCGTGCCCGCCGCAAGCAGCTCTGAAGTAGTTCTATCGTCGGACCCGTTAACCGTTGCAGTAACTGGCCTGTAGGGTGCAAGCTCTGACCTGACGACCCCGTCTTCTTCCAGCGCCCGCAATGCTTGACGTAGCAGAACCCCGCCTTGCGGCAGATGAGCGGATTCCGCTTCTGGGAGCATATGGGCGGTGGTCATACGGTCATGCAGGAATTGCTCGGACAGGCGTTCGGGTGGCATGTCATCGTGCAGGGCTCGGTGCAACTCGACCGCAGCGAGCGTCGCAAAGGCCACACAGGTACCACGTCCGAACTGATCTCGCGGAGGCCATTGCGGGCTTACGCTTGCGTCAAGTCGTATCGGAGCGGGACCACCTGATCGGTGCCGGGATTGCACCCCGTCCAGTGGTTCGGCGACATAGTCGCTGTTGCGGGCGTCGCGGATGGCGTCGAGCGCATCGGGACTGGGGGTATTGGTGCCAAACATACTCATATTACAACCATTGACTCTGGAGTTACAGGAATTGTGTTGCCCCCTGAAACGAGGGAGAGAGCCGGGGTCGCATGGGGCAGATTTCGCAACGTCACCTTTCCGCTCACCTGCCATTCGTCTCGGGCCTCGGCAACAAGGGATTGCACTGTATCCAGCTTGCCCATGAAATCCCGATCCAGCCAGCGCGCTATCTGACGGCCTGCATCCGAATCCTGAGTGAAATGCACGCCCGCAATCTCGCGATTTTCTCCAATGCGGTAGGCGAGCGATGTGATGGCATCACCATAGCAGGCGCTCAGGCTGTCAGGCAGGCAGCGCAGGGCCAGCAGGCCCACCAATTCATTCTGAAGAGCATGATTAGACGGAAACGCCGGATGCGCAGGCGTTGGCAACACTGTCATGAGGGTGGGCAGATAATGCGCAGGGCGGGCACGGAAAAAGAAATCCTTGAAATACATGCCCACCATCTGGCCGATCGCGAAACCCGAGATTATCAAGGCCATCGTCGCAGGTTTGTTTGCAGGGGTCAGCGATAACAGGTTATTCCAGTAATCAATTGAATTGTCGGCCTGATGCGCGATTTCTGCCATACGCGCGCCATTGCGCTGAAACTGGCTGCGCTCGATCAGAAGGGCGAGCTCTGCTTCAAGATTGTCAGGTATTTCCAGCGAGGGTGGGGCAAGCGTGAACCCGTCAACATGCTGCCATTTCTCGCCCAAGACGGTTTCCTCTTCAGCGAACTCACGCCAATTCGTCGCGCCGAATTCTGCAAGGACAAGTTGCGCCCTAAGCTCTGGAGCCCAGCCTGATCTTGGGAAACTGGCCCCGACAGGGACGTGATGGGCATCAATCTCGCTCAGGCCCAAAGCGCCGTCGAATGGCAAAACCCCCGGTGCGGTGCCGCCCGACCCGGCTTGCGGGCCCGCATTCATACCGCCATTCATGCCGCCGTTCATGCCGCCGTTCATGCCGCCGTTCATGCCGCCGTTCATGCCGCCGTTCAT
>SLDY01000028.1 GCA_007125005.1 Natronohydrobacter sp. | reverse complement strand
GGCGGGTGGGTGGGCATGGGTCGCGCGGGCGCTTTTCGGGCTATGTCTTGGCATTGGTTCTCACAAACCTCCCTCGCTAGCGGCGGTTGAAATCGGGCGCGGCAAGAATCACACCCACACCCTGCGCGCGCGTCTCGGCACCGCTTGCGGCCCGGCGAAGGCCCTCGCTTGCCGCGTCGCGCAGCGCAAGCTCCACGAAAGCGCGCGGGTCGGGCGCGGGATCAAGCCGCTGTGCAAGAGCCATCGCCCAGTCAATACGCGCTGCCAGCCCTGCGGGGGTCACGAAATATGCAGCCTCTTCACCATAGCCAGCCGGACTTGGTACACGGTCGAAAGGCTCGCCCATGGCTTGCAGGGGCGCGAGGAAAAGATGCCTTAACTCACGTGGCCTCAGCATCATCATCTCGGCCTCGGCCCAACCTGTCGCACGCAGCGCAGCGGCCATCATCTCGAAGGGCGCGCGGGTCTTTTGCAGCGTGGGCACCCAGGCAGCAGGATGTTCGAGCATTGCCTGATACAATGTTGGCAGATCGCCCCGGCTTCGCTCAAAGCGCACGGCCATATGCGCGACCAGTTGCGGATCGGGGGTATCCTGCACGAAATGTTGTGCCAGCTTGCGGGCCAGATGCTCCGCAGTCTCTGAGCGCAATGCCAGATCATCCAGAAATTCGGTGATATGCTCAAGCGTCATCGGGCGTCCGCCATAGCGCTCCCCGAATATCTCGATAATACCCGGCTCGGCGATGAGTGGCTGGAAATGAAACCCCTCTGCAAGATTGACCGCAAGCCCGGTCAGGAGGCGCGCAAGCTGGGTTACATCCTGCTGGCTATAGCCGCCCGCAATGCCAAGCGTGTGCAACTCCAGCAACTCGCGCGCGAGGTTTTCGTTAAGTCCGCGCCCGCGCCTGCGCCCGACACGGCTATGAGGGCCAACCGAGGCCGCCTGATCAAGATAGAGGAGCATGACAGGATGCAGCACCGCCGAGCGCAGCAGAGCGCTGAAACTGCCCATCAGATGCGGGCGCAGCGCTTCTTCTATGAAGGCAGACCGCCCGGCCCAGAGCGCGCCGCCGCGCCGTTCGCAGGCGAAATGATTTGCCCAGAAGCGCATAAGCCGTTCATGAAAACCGGTCTCTGCATAGGTCAGCCGCGCCATGGTGTTGCGCAAATCTGACAGATTGTCGAGCGAATCGGCCTGATTGAGCGCGCGCAACTGATCGATCAATTCCGGGTCGTCATCATCGCGCCTTGCGCGCTGAAGCGCGCGGCGTTCACGCCCCCTGATCAGGCGTGTTTCCCATGAGGTGATGGGAAAGCGCTCCGGGCGCGCCTCGCTTTGCAGGCTGTTCCAGACAGCATCGGCACCCGCAGGCAGCGGGATTCCCGCCCCCAGACCTGAACCAAAGCGGATTGCAGCCAGTGTCGGTATCGATGTCATGAGCCCAATCTCGCATGGCTGCGCCAGCGGCGCAAATCACGATCGCCGCAGACTCTCGCTAGTCGCGCCCAAAATGATCCACGAAATTGGCGAGAATCCGGCCCGAGAGATCTGTGCGTGCTGGTGCGCAGCGCGCAATCAGCGCATCAGCCTCATCGGGGTGAAAATACCCTTTCTCACGATAGACACGGATGCGCAGGGCAAAACTTGCGCCATCGGCTTCGGGATGGAACTGCGTGGCATAGATACGATCACGATAGCGTAGCATCTGGATCGGGCAACGAGTGCCTTCAAGCAGATGCGTTGCGCCCTCGGGCAAGGCATCCAGCGCTTCCTTGTGGCCCACAAGCACCTCGAACGCCTCCGGAAGCCCTGCGAGCAAGGGATCGCCGTCACTTTCGGGACGGCGGCGGCAGGTTATCGGGCCTATCGGCTCGCCATGCCAATCCTTCGACACCGGCGCTCCGAGATGTCGGCCAAGAATGCCGATCCCGTAGCAGCAGCCCAGAAAGGGCAGTTCCGCGGCCACGATGCGCGGCATCAAGCGCAGGATCTGGCCCTCGATGCGGGCCTCGAGCGGGTCTTTAAGCTCGGGCGGATCACTGACGCACCCCGGCCCACCGCCCACAATCACGCCAGAATAGGCGCTGAGATCGAGATTCTCGGGCAGATCGCTCTGGTCGAGCCGGATGCGGCTTACCTGTGCAGGCGCAAGCCCGGCGCGGCGGGTGAGAGCCTCGAACTCCTCGTCGGCGGCTTCGGTCTCGGGGCGCAGTTGCAAGATGAGAAAGGGCTTCATGCAGGCTCCGTGCAGTGCGGACAGGCCAATGCAATACGGCGCACAGCCTTGGTGCGCAAGTTCCGGCATGTCTGGTCCGAAGTTGCGTTCAGCCGCGCCAGAATCGGGGCAGCAAGAGCACAAGCACTGTCAGGATTTCCAGCCGACCAAGATACATACCAAAAATCATCATCCATTTTGCAACCGTCGGAAACCCGTCCACTGCTCCAGTTGCACCAACCTCCGGCCCGAAGACAGGACCGACATTGCAGATCGCCGTCCAAGCCGCAGTGATTGCCGTACGCATCTCCAGCCCTGTCAATGCCAGAGACACTGCAAGCAGCATGAAACTGGCCACGAAAACAGTGAACATCACGATCACAGAGGAAATCACATCAGGTTCAAGCCGCTTGCCCCCAAGCCGGAGCGCCACGATCTCATTGGGGCGGCGCAGGCGTTGCATCTGGGCGCGGATCGCCTCGAACAGCACCAGATAGCGGAAAATCTTGATCGAACAGCCCGTTGAAGCCGTGCAGGCCCCTATAAAGCCTACCAGAACCACCACCAGAAGCGGAAAATCACCCCACTCGGAGACATCTTCGCTGCCATAGCCTGTGCCGGTAAAGAGCGTAACGACATTGAAAAGCGTCCCCCGCAAGATGTCGAGGAAATCCGCATCCGAGGTAAGAACACGATAGAGGATAACGGCACCGACTGCATAAACTGTCCATCGCAGGAAGGCGCGCACCTGCACATCGCGCCAGACCGATTGCCACGAGCCGCCAAGCAACTGGATGAAGCGGATGAAAGGCAGACCGGCAAGGATCATGAAGGTGACGGAAACATATTCAAGCGGGCCGGTGAATTTGGCGAAGGACTGGTCACTGGTCGAAAACCCGCCTGTGGCGATCGTTGTCAACGCGTGATTGACGGCGTCAAAGCCGCTCATGCCGAAAGCCATATAGGCGATGATGGCCAGAAGGGTCAGGCCGAAATAGACTTGCAGGAGTGCAGCGGAGATATCGTAGACACGTGGCAGCACCTTGCCCATCGTATCAAAGCCCTCTGACTGGAAATGCTGCATCCCCCCCACCCGGAGGACCGGCAGAAACACCAGCGCGACGATGACAATACCCAGACCGCCCAGCCATTGCAGGATCGAGCGCCACAGAAGCACCCCCGGTGGCATATCATCAAGCCCAACAAAGACCGTGGTGCCTGTGGTGGTCATGCCCGACATGGCCTCGAAATAGGCATGGGTCAGATCAGCACCGGGGGCGCCGATCACGAAGGGGATGGCGCTGATTGCGGGCAGCACGGCCCAGACGCTGGCAGTCAGAAGGAACGATTGTCGCCGCCCCAGACCCTGCGCCAAGGCGCTGCGCGTGGTCAATGATGCTGCCGCGCTGATGATGCAGATCAGGAAAGAAACCTGTGCGAAGGCCTGCCAGTTATCGTTTCCGGCCTGATAATCCACCGCTGCCGGGACCAGCATCAGCACCCCGAGGGTCAGGCCAAGAAGGCCGATCAGATGAACGACAGGGCGCAGGTCTAACATGGGATGCAGCCTTTGCGCGCGGGCACAAGGCTGTCAAGGCTCAGATTACAGCAAGGCTGCATTCTGGAAGGAGCCTTTCGACATCCTCTGCGCGGCAAAGCTCTGTGCCCTCGGTCATCACGGCGGCTGCAGCGGCTGCGGTCCCAAATCGCAAGGCCTGCGCTGGGGTTTCGCCGCGTGCAATAGCGAGGGTAAATGCCCCGACAAAGCTGTCGCCCGCCCCAACCCTGCTGGCAATCCTGACCTGCGGCGGGCGGCTGTGATGGGTGGTGTCATGCCCGACAAGCACGGAGCCATCGGCCCCGCGCGCCAGACAGACCAGCTCGGCCACACCCATTGCGACAAGCGTTTTCGCAAAATCGGCCGTATCTGTGACGCTGTCCAATGCGTGCCCCGCAAGCCCCTCGGCTTCGGCCTGATCAAGGCGCAGCACAAAGACCCTAGCGGCGCTTTGCGGATCACGCACCAGCTTTTCAAGTGCCGCGCCGGATGTATCGATGACCAGCCTACCCGGCCCGAGTTCTGTGCATAGTTTCTGCGGGAAATCGGCATTCAAGCCCGGTGGCTGACTGCCCGAGAGCACGACGAGATCCTGCGCATGGGACAGGATATCTGCAAGTGCTTGCGCACCGATTGCTGCATCCCAATCCATACCCGGCAGTTGCAGACGGAATTGCTGAGCATTGTCGTCGGTGATCGCCCAGCTCTGGCGGGTCTCACCCGGGCCTGCAAAACTCTCGACCCTGATACCCTGTGCTTGCAGCAAGGCGAGCAGTTTTTCACCATTGGCACCACCCAGCGCGACCCAGGCGGTAACTGCGCCGCCAAGCCGCCCAATTGCACGCGCGACATTCACCCCGCCACCACCGGGCTCATAACGCGTGTCACTCAGGCGCAGTTTCGGACCTGCCTGCATCTGGCCCACCCGCGCGGACAAATCCAGCGCGGGGTTAAGGGTAACAGTCAGGATCGGGCGTATCGGACTGGCCATATGCCAAGCCTAGCGGAAGTTAAGTCAGCCGCAAGCCTAGCCGACATGAAACAGGGTGCTGAACAGACGCGGATCGAGGCTCGCGGACTCGAAACTCGGGCCACGGGTAAGCACGCTAACAGCGTCATGGCTGTGCAGGCTTTCCTGATGGCTTGCGACAACGCGGAAATCACCAATGCGTGGCTCTGCATCAAGCTGTGCACAGAAGCTGCGCGCTGCATCCTCTACGAAAATCGGGTTTGCGGCGTTCAGTTCCGCAAAAGCCTGCTCATCTTCTCGCTTCACCATCACCTGTGTCTCGGTCGGAACGGCAGCGCGGCAGAGTTCGATCAGGTCCTCAAACCATAGTTTCTTGCCGTCCAGAACCTCGACCGAAACCCGTGCGACAGAGCGCTGTGAATGTGGTGTGGCCAGTTGCCCGCGCGTGGCGCGTGCATGTTCGCTCAGTTCGAGGGAGCACGGGCAGGTCGAAGAGTAGACATAATCAAGATGGATGAATGTCTGCCGCACACCGCCCTGATCCACAAGTTCCAGCGCAATATCATAATACTGGTAACCCGACAGGCCCGAGCGCAGCGATGCGACCTTCATCGGGAAGGAAAACCGCATCATGATGCGTGCATCGAAGCTTTCCAGATCAGCCTTGTAATCGTCAAGTGCCGCGCGGATCACATCGAGGCTGAACGTGCGTTCGGCATGGGCATAAAAGCTGCGCATGATGCGGCTCATGTTGATGCCCTTTTTCTCGGCCTCAAGGCTCACAGTGCCTGTGACCGATGTTTCCAGCGTCAGATCGCCATTGTCGCGGGTGTGATACCGGATCGGCAGGCGGAAATTTGAAATGCCGACATGCTGGATCGGCGCTTTTGCACCCACAATCAGGCTGGAGGGGCCGTTTTGCAGGTCTGGCAGACCAGACTTGTAGAGGCCATCCACCTTGAATTCGGAAGGATAGTCACGATTGAGAACCGGGTAACCGGCTGCGGGCAGCAGGCTTGTGACTGCAGCTTCCACCTGCGCACGTTCGGCGTCCGGTGCCGAATCCGCGAAGCGGCGCAGCACATCAAGCGCCGCTTCGGCTTGGTCACGGCTGGGCGTCGCGTTCAGATCGGAGACATGCAAATTCATCGTGGGATTTCCTTCCTGACTGCCATGGTAGATAGGCAGCGGTTTTTGCTTTTCCACAAATATACGCATTGCGCGCGTAATCAGATCATATCGAGTCCCGCACGAATATCAGCGATCAGATCCGTCACATCCTCCAGCCCCACCGACAGGCGGATAAGACCCGGCGTTATGCCAAGGGCGGCTTTCTGATCATCGGGCAGGCGCTGATGCGTGGTGGTGGCGGGGTGGGTGGCGATGCTGCGTGCATCTCCAAGATTGTTTGAAATCACCACGATCTGCAGGGCATTGAGAAACCGGAAAGCGGCCTCTTTACCGGCCTTGATATCGAGCGCAAGGACAGTTCCAAAGCCATCCATTTGTGCGCGCGCAACCATGTGCTGCGGGTGCGAGGGCAGGCCCGGATATATGACGCGCGTGAGGCGCGGATCGCTCGTGAATGCCTCTGCTATTGCCTGCGCATTCGCTGCTTGCGCGCGCACGCGCAAATCCAGCGTTGTCAGCCCGTTGAGCATGATCCACGCATTGAAAGGGGAGAGTGCTCCGCCAGTGTGTTTCATATAGGGCTCGACCGTGCCACGGATGAAATCGCGCGTGCCGCAGATCACACCACCAAGCGCCCTGCCTTGCCCATCGATGTGTTTTGTCGCCGAATAAACGATGACATCGGCGCCAAGCTCGACCGCACGGCTGAAGACAGGCGTAGCGAAGACGTTATCTACCACCACAAGGGCGCCTGCGTCATGGGCAAGACTGGCAACGGCACCGAGATCTATCACCTCCAGCGTGGGGTTTGACATCGTCTCGAGAAATACCGCTTTTGTGCCGGGGCGCAGTGCTGATTTCCACTGCTCCATATCTGTGCCATCAACGAAGGTCACCTCCACACCGTAGCGTGTAAGTACCTCTTCGAGGATATAGAGGCATGAGCCGAAGAGCGCGCGCGACGAGACCACATGATCACCTGCGCGCAGCATTGAGGTCAGCGCACCGGAAACGGCCGCCATACCAGAAGCCGTGGCGAAGGCATCTTCGGTCCCCTCTAGCGCCGCGATACGCTCCTCAAAGGCCGCGACAGTCGGGTTGCCGTAGCGCGCATAGATAAACTCATCGGCCTGCGCCGCGAGAAATCGCGCTTCGGCAGCTTCAGCTGTGGGGTAGACAAAGCCCTGCGTGAGATAGATCGCCTCGGCGACCTCGCCATACTGGCTGCGCCGTGCGCCCTGATGCACGAGTTTTGTGCGTTTGCCCCAATCCTGTGTCATGCCGCTTGACCCTTTCGGCCATCAAAAAACCCCGGACCTGTCAACAGGCCGGGGTCTGCGCCCTGACCTCTTTAGCGGAAAGTTTAACGTGGCCCGCAATCCGGAAGACAAAGCGCCACGGGCCATGGGCCACTTTTACCGGCGCTAAGCAGTTTTCAACGCGCGGTCAAGGGTCTTGTCGTACCATGCGCCTCCAAGTGCCGAGGCCCGGTACTGCAAGCATCGGACAGCGCCCGCGAGACGTGCAGGGGCGGTGGGTGGGCGCGGCTCGCGGGCGCTTCTGGCGGGCAGATAGTGCCATCCCGAGCAGGGCAAGGCCGCCGCAAACCAATCAGGCCACCTTCTCCAGTGCGACACGGGGTTGAATACCAAGCGCGTGACAGACGTCGCGGGTCAGATGCGCGCGGTTGAGCGTGTAGAAATGCAGGTCTTCAACCCCTTCCGACAACAGCTTGTCGCACAGTTCCGTGCAGAGGGCAGTTGCGAGCAGATCCTCGCGATTATCGCGTTGCGCTTTCTCGAAAGCTTCGTCGAGCCATTGCGGCACGCTCGTGCCAGTCGCAAGCGCGAATTTGCGGATGCCGCTCCAGTTCTCGATCGGAATGATGCCCGGCACGATCTTGCCATCAATACCTGCGCGCGCACAGGCATCGCGAAAGCGCAGGAACGTCTCGGGCTCGAAGAAAAACTGTGTTATCGCGCTATCGGCTCCGGCTTCGAATTTGCGCCGCAGCCAAGCCACATCAGCGCGACTGTCGGCGGCCTCCGGGTGCGGTTCAGGATATGCGCCGACCCGCAAGGTAAATCTGCCAGTCGCCGCCAGCGCCTCGATCAGCTCGATCGAATCGGTAAAGCCATCTGCAGCGGGTGTGAACCGCCCCTGCCCTTTCGGGGGATCCCCGCGCAGCGCCACGATCTCTCGCACACCCGCATCCGCATAGTTCTGCGCGATGGCCAGTGTCTCTTCGCGCGTGGCATCAACGCAAGTCAGATGAGCTGCCACATTCAGACTGAATTGCGCACCGATCGTTGTGACCGCCTCATGGGTCAAGGCCCGTGTCGTCCCGCCTGCACCATATGTCACCGAAACGAATTCGGGCGCCAAAGGGGCAAGCGTGCGCACCGTCTCCCAGAGCCGGAAACTTGCATCCAATGTCTTGGGCGGGAAGAACTCGAAAGATACGCGCGGAATCGGCATTGCATTACCCCTGTGTTGTCTCCCTCTTGTGCCACGCGCACGAATGTGAAACCAATTCATTATCTTCAACACGATTATGAGCCCGGTATGCATATTGAGTTCCGCCACCTGCGCACGATCAAGGCTATTCATGACGCGGGTGGGTTGGCGCGTGCAGCTGATCTCCTGAATATGACCCAGTCTGCGCTGTCACATCAGGTCAAGGGAATCGAGGATCAGGCGGGGGTGGAGCTGTTCGTGCGCCGCTCCAAACCACTTAAACTTTCTGCAGCCGGGCTGAAGATGCTGCGGGCCGCCGAAGATATCCTGCCGCGCGTGGCAGCACTTGAGGAAGAATTCACCGGGCTTCGCAAGGGCTCTTCCGGTCGTTTGCATATCGCCATCGAGTGCCACGCCTGTTTCGACTGGCTCTTTCCGGTTCTTGAGCAATTCCGAAAGAACTGGCCTGATGTTGATGTCGACATTCGCCCCGGACTTGCTTTCGATGCCTTGCCGGCCTTGCGCCGCGAAGAAGTCGATCTCGTTGTCTCCTCCGATCCAGAGGCGATCGAGGGTGTCCAGTTCCTGCCGCTCTTCGATTATGAACCGGTTTTCGTTGCCGCTTCGAGCCATCCGCTGGCCGGAAAACCGTTTATCGAGGCATCTGATTTCCGCGATCAGGTGCTGATTACCTACCCGGTTGAGCGCACGCGGCTTGATGTATTCACCGAGATGCTGAGCCCTGCGAAGGTTGAGCCCCGCGCGATCCGGCAGGTTGAACTCACTGCAGTGATTCTGCTGCTGGTCGCCTCAGGGCGCGGGGTTTCGGTGCTGCCAGACTGGGTGTTGCGGGAAGTGCGTTATCACTCGGATTATGTGACCAAGCCGCTCACCGAAAACGGGCTCACCCGCAGGCTTTATGCTGCGGTGCGCGAAGAGGATGCAGCGAAACCCTTCATGGCGCATGTGCTGCGGCTGGCACGGACAGAACCGGTGAAAATGCAACGCCACTCTGCACCTGCAAAAAGCCCATGATCGCCAGGCGATCTGGCCCTCGACCCGCATTCACTGCCCCGCCTTCCTGAAAAGCGCATGGTGCGGGTGGTCGGAGTCGAACCGACACTCCTTGCGGAAAGGGTGTTTGAGACCCTCGCGTCTACCATTCCGCCACACCCGCACGCGCGCCTTGGCTCTTTAGCGCGCCCGCGCGCAGCCCGCAACTGCTCTTGCGCCCTCGCTGCATGAATTTATGTGCAAGTCCCTGCATCCTGAAAGACTTTGATACCAGCAAGATTGACCTTTCGACACAGATGCCTTAGAGAACACTCACTCGCTGCTTGGCAGCATACCCGAAGCGGGGCGTGAAAAAGCAGGCGTCCCATAGCATTTGGCGGTCCGATACCGCCACAGATGGACGCATATGACCCAATTCTCTGACCTGAAGCTGGACCCCAAGGTCCTGAAAGCCATCGATGAAGCTGGCTATACAACGCCAACCCCAATCCAGGCACAAGCCATTCCGCATGCCCTGGAAGGGCGCGATGTGCTGGGAATCGCACAGACCGGGACGGGCAAGACCGCCTCTTTCACGCTACCGCTGATCACGCGACTTGGTCGCGGGCGCGCGCGGGCGCGGATGCCGCGCAGTCTCGTGCTGGCCCCAACCCGCGAACTGGCGGCACAGGTCGCCGAGAATTTTGACACCTACGCGAAATATACACGGCTGACGAAAGCCTTGCTCATTGGTGGCGTGGCCTTCGGGGAGCAGGACAAGCTGATCGACCGGGGCGTGGATGTGCTGATCGCCACACCGGGCCGATTGCTCGATCATTTCGAGCGAGGCAAGCTCTTGCTCACAGGCGTTGAGGTCATGGTCGTGGATGAGGCTGACCGGATGCTTGATATGGGCTTCATCCCCGATATCGAACGAATCTTTAATCTGACGCCTTTTACGCGGCAGACATTTTTCTATTCGGCCACCATGGCCCCGGAGATCGAACGGATCACAAACACATTTCTGTCGAACCCGGCACGAATCGAGATTGCGCGGCAAGCCACTGCCTCTGAGACGATTACGCAGGAATTGATCGAACTCACCGCCACAAGGCGGGACGCCGCGGCAAAAGCCAAGCGGGAAGCGCTGCGCGAACTCATCAAGGCAGAAGGCGACAAGCTTGAGAATGCGGTGATTTTCTGCAATCGCAAAGTCGATGTCGATATTCTCTCGAAATCGCTTCTCACGCACAAGTTTGACGCCGCCCCGATCCATGGCGATCTGGATCAGTCCGTGCGCACACGCACACTGGAAAAGTTCCGCGCCGGCGAATTGCGACTGCTGATCGCCTCGGATGTGGCCGCGCGCGGGCTGGATGTGCCCTCAGTGAGCCATGTATTCAATTTTGACCTGCCATCGCATCCCGAGGATTATGTGCACCGGATCGGACGTACGGGCCGCGCCGGGCGCGATGGCAAGGCAATATCTCTCATGGTTCCTGCCGATCAGAAGTATCTCGATGCAATCGAAGAACTTTTGCAAAAGCCCTTGCCGCGCGGCAAGGCACCTGAAAGTGCAGCACCCGCGCGTAGCAAGGCTGCGCCGCGCGCGAGCAGGGAAACCGAGCCAAAGCCTGTCGAGCCTGCCAGAGAGGCCCCTGCTGCAGCCGAGCTGCACCAGTTTGAGGATGAGAAAGCAGCGCGCGGACGTGGCAAATCACGTAACCGAGAAACGCCACGCGGCGCTGTCGTGGGCATGGGCGATCATGTGCCAGATTTTCTTCTGCGTGAATTCCGGCGGGCCTGATCAAGGCACCATCGCGTTGGTTGTGACAAGCCGCCCTTGAATGGGCGGCTTTTTTCTTGGTCTCTCCTATCAGCGATAAAGCAGCGAGATCTTGTTATGGAAGAGATGAATCTTTGACGGATCCGCTTTAAGTTTCACGCTGCGACCCTTCAGATCAGTATGAATACCCCCGAGCTTGGCAAGGATCGGCGGCGCACCAGGGCTCTCAGGCTTGAAGTATAGCACAGTCAATTCGCCCAGAGCCTCGAGCAGATCCACTTCTCCCTGATAGAGATAATCGTCGCCATCTGTGGCGATCAGATCTTCCGGGCGCACACCAAGATTGACCTTCAGACCCTGATCGGCATCGGTGGTTGGAATATTGGCAAGCGCTGTGCCACCGCCGTCGAGGCGTATCCGGGTCTGCTGGCCGGTCTGCACCACTTCACCGGCCAGAAGGTTCATGGCAGGTGAGCCAATGAACTGTGCCACGAATTCGCCATTGGGGCGCTCGTAAAGCTCTAACGGAGTGCCAACTTGTGCGATTCCGCCGCCTGCCAGCACCACGATGCGTGTGGCGAGCGTCATCGCCTCGACCTGATCATGGGTCACATAGATCATGGTCGAGTTGGGCATGGACTCCTTGAGCTTTGCAATCTCGATCCGGGTTGCCACGCGCAATGCGGCGTCAAGGTTGGAGAGCGGCTCATCGAAGAGATATACTTTCGGATCGCGCACGATTGAGCGGCCAATGGCGACACGCTGGCGTTGACCGCCTGAAAGGGCCTTGGGCAAACGATCAAGATACGGCCCGAGTTGCAGGATTTCGGCAGCGCGCTCTACGGCCTCGTCAATCTCGGCCTTCGATTTCTTCGCGATCTTCAACGCAAAGCTCATATTGTCGCGCACTGTCATATGGGGATAGAGCGCATAGGACTGAAACACCATCGCAATCCCGCGCTGCGAAGGCGGGATGTCATTAACCACCATATCGTCGATTTCGAGCGTCCCACCGGTGATCTTCTCGAGCCCCGCAATCATGCGCAGGAGCGTGGATTTCCCGCAGCCTGAGGGGCCAACGAACACAATCAGTTCGCCTTTCTTTATATCCAGATTGATATCGGACAGAACCTTGACCTCGCCGTAAGCCTTTTCGACATCGGTCAGTTTCAGATCGGCCATGATGTCTCCTCCCTTATGTTCTTATCGCTTCACGACCAGACAGGGTTGCCATGGTCCCAGATGAACGACCCCGTCCTCTCCCGGACCAGAGCTGTTGAGTTCCTGCCCCACGGTTACCCAGTTCCCCTCCGGCAGATGCAGGGTTGCCGGGTCATGGCTCAGGTTGAAGGCGCAAAACAGTTCTTCCCCCGCCTCTTCGCGGTGGAAGGACAAAACAGCACCCGATACATGCAGCTTACGCAACTCACCCCGTATGAGTGCGCGATGCGCATGACGAAACGCAATGGCACGGCGGTAATGATGAAGAATTGCATCAGGGGCGCGCTCCTGTGCATCGACGGCAAAGCCAAGATGCTCACGCGCGACGGGTAACCAGGGCATCCCATGCGAAAAGCCCGCATTGAGATTGTCGCGCGTCCAGACCATGGGGGTACGACAGCCATCGCGGCCTTTGTATTCCGGCCAGAACTGGATGCCATAGGGATCCTGCAAATCCTCGAAACGCAGTTCGGCTTCGGGCATCCCCAGTTCTTCACCCTGATAGATGCACACCGAGCCGCGCAAGCACATCAGAAGTGTTGCGTAGACGCGCGCCGCCGCAGGGGTGAGATCCCAGCGTGAGACATGGCGCATGACATCATGGTTGGAAAAGGCCCAGCACGCCCAGCCTTCCGGGGCGACATGATCCAGATGGTGGAGGACTGCAGAGATACGGGCTGCGGAAGGCACATCGGCGGAAAGGAACTCGAACGCATAACACATCTGGACCTTGTCATTGCCTGATGTGTATTCGCCAAGAATTTCCAGCCCGCGCTGCGCATCGCCAACTTCACCCACCGCTGCGGCGTCATAAGTATCCATCAATGCGCGAAACCGGCGCAGGAAATCGAGATTCTCAGGGCGGTTCTTGTCGTAAAGATGTTCCTGATGGTTATAGGGGTTCACGGCCGGGGCGATGGTTGCATTCCGCTGCTCGGGCGGAAGCGGCGGGTTGTCGCGCAACTCGCGGTCGTGGACATAGAAATTGATCGTATCCAGCCTGAACCCATTGACACCACGCTCCAGCCAGAAGCGGGCAACATTGAGGAGTTCTTCCTGCACTGCCGGTTCATGGAAATTCAGATCCGGTTGTGATGCAAGAAAATTGTGCAGATAGTATTGACAACGCGTTGCATCCCAAGCCCATGCCGAACCCCCGAAGATCGACAGCCAGTTATTGGGCGGCGTGCCATCGGGTTTCGGATCGGCCCAGACATACCAGTTGGCGCGCGGATTATCGCGGCTTGAGCGGCTCTCCTTGAAC
Source organism: Natronohydrobacter sp. (assembly GCA_007125005.1). Taxonomy (GTDB): domain Bacteria; phylum Pseudomonadota; class Alphaproteobacteria; order Rhodobacterales; family Rhodobacteraceae; genus Roseinatronobacter. The sequence goes on along the minus strand of SLDY01000028.1, from coordinate 9,015 downwards.
CACGGATGCTGGTCAGAACTATGCGAAAGCACCAGATCAATCAGCACCTTGATGCCGAGCTTATGAGCCGTTGCCATCAGCGCATCAAAATCCGACAGGGTTCCGAACATCGGATCAACATCACAATAATCCGACACGTCGTAGCCGAAATCCTTCATAGGCGAAGTGAAGAAGGGGCTGATCCAGATCACATCGACCCCGAGCGAGGCGATATAGGGAAGCCGTTCCATGATACCGCGCAGATCGCCGATACCATCGCCATTGCTGTCCTGATAACTGCGGGGGTAGATCTGATAGATTACCGCTCCGCGCCACCAATCCGGGTTAAGCTCCAGCCCGCGTTCGGGCTGCAACAATGTTTGTGCAGTCACGTTGTTTTTCCTTACTTGACAGAGCCAGCCAACAGGCCGCGCACCAGGTAACGTTGCATTGTGAAGAAGACCAGGAGCGGCACTGCAATCGAGACAAATGCCGCCGTGGCCAGAATGCCCCAATCCCCTCCACGTGAGCCCAGCAGGTCATCGGCGATTTTTACCGTCATCACCTGACTGTCTGCACCCGAAGGCAGGAAGACTTTCGCCACCAGCAGGTCATTCCATGTCCAGAGGAACTGGAAGATTGCGAAAGAGGCGAGTGCCGGAAAACTGAGCGGCAGGATGATGCGCACGAAAATCTGGAAGTCAGTCGCACCATCAACCTTGGCACCCTCGATAATGTCGCGCGGCAGGCCGACCATGTAATTTCGCAGAAGATAGACCGCGAGCGGCAAGCCGAAGCCAGTATGCGCCAGCCATATCCCGAGGAAACTCTGCCCGATACCGATCGATGTATGCAAGGACAAGAGCGGCACCAGTGCAAGCTGCAAGGGCACCACCAGAAGCCCCACCACAGCCGCGATCAGCAGCCCACGCCCCGGAAAATCCATCCATGCCAGCGCATAGGCGGCAAAGGCTGCGATCAGGATCGGGATGATGGTCGCCGGGATCGCCACAGTGAGCGTGTTGATGAAGGCACGGTCCATGCCATCTGCAAACATCACGGTCCGGTAATTGGCGAGGGTGAATTTCGGCGGTGTGCGCGCCTCGAAATAGAGTGTCGGGCCGCGTGTCAGTTCTTCGTTTGCCTCGATAAGGTAACTGCCATCCGCATTGACCACGAGAGTGCCGCCAGTGCGTAGCTCGACGGTTTCGCCGGGGGGGAATTCTCCTGGCTCAACCGCGCGCGTGCCAAAAGCAGAAACGACACCCCCATCGGGGAAGTCAGAGGCCAGTGAAGGGTCATCAAATACATTGCCTTCCAGAATGAATCGACCAGCCTCTTCGCGCATACCATCAGAGGCGATGCGTGTCCGGAAGTTGAGGTCGACGGCGAAGGGTGCCTGCCACCAGCCCGAATTTGAAATCTGGTCGCGGTCTCTGAATGAGGACACGAACAGCCCAATAGTCGGCAGCAACCAGAGCAGCACGAGGATCAGAACCGTGATATTGACAGCGACTCTGCCGCCCTGATTTTGTCCAGCGATATTGTCCATCTACTCCCCCTCCCTCAGCGCATTTCTTGCCGGGCTTGCCGGATATTCCAGATCATCACAGGCAGCACGAGGATCATGATGACAAAGGCGACAGCGGTTGCGCGCCCGTCATCACGGAACATGTATGTCATCATGTAGGACGGCAGGATATGTGTGCCGAAATTGCCGCCGGTCATTGTATAGACGATGTCGAACACCTTGAGCACAAGGATCGTGATCGTGGTCCAGACCACAAGGATCGTGCCCATGATCTGGGGCACCTTGATCTTGAAGAAAACCTGAAACGGATTGGCGCCATCTATGATCGCGGCCTCGATCGTTTCTTCGGGAATTCCGCGCAAGGCAGCCGACAGGATCACCATCGCAAAGCCGGTCTGGATCCAGATCAGGATGAACATCAGGAAGAAATTGTTCCAGAACCTGACCTGCAGAGGATCGAGCGCGACCAGCCCCATGCTGTCGCGGATAGCGTTGATGATACCGATATCGGGATTGGCAGAATAGACGAAACGCCAGATCAGCGAGGCGCCGACAAAGGAAATCGCCATCGGCATGAAGATCAGCGATTTGGCGATATTGCCCCAGCTCAGCCGGTCAGTCAGCTGTGCGATCAGCAGACCAAAGAAAGTTGCAGCGGCGGGAACGAAAAGCACCCAAAGAAGATTGTTGAATACGGCAGTGCGGAAACCGGCTTCTGAAAACAAGTCAGCATAATTGCCCAGACCAATGAAGTTCGCACCGGACCGATCAAAGAGCGACCGGTAGAAAGAGCCCACGACCGGGTAGGCGAGATACAGACCAAGCGCAAACATGGCCGGAAACAGAAAGAGCCAAGGGCGGACCTGATTGGCACGATTAATGTTGCGCCCTGCTTTCGGGCCCTTGGCGGGGAAGATCACCTTGTCGAGGATCAGATTGGAGGCATAGAAATAGCCTATACACCCCCCGACCCCGATCACTATTGTCAGGATTCCCTGCAAGACTGGCGGCATGATCCCCTCCCTGATGCGTCACAAGGACACTGGCACGGCCTTGAGCCCGTGCATCCGTTATTCAAATACCTGATGCAGGCAGGGCCGCGATTGACGCGGCCCTGCTTTTTGTCAGCGCATGGCGTCCCAGCGCGACTGGACAGCGTTCGCCACATTTTCGGCTGAAGTTCCGGTGACGAAATCCACCATCCCGGTCCAGAAGGCACCAGCGCCAATCTCTCCCGGCATCACATCGGACGCATCGAAACGGAATGTCGTGGCATCAAGCAGGATTTGGTTCATTGCGCGCAGGGAGTCATCTGCGAAAACATCCAGATTGACACCAGAATGAGGGGTCAGGAAGCCCGATTGCGCCATCCAGACCTCATGCGCGATGGGCGTCTTGAGAAATTCGATCAGCCCGCGCGTTGCCGCGCTATCACTGGTGATGGCGAATTGCGTGCCGGCCCCCATGACCGGATCGCCGAGATCCTTTTCGGAGAAGGACGGGAAGTAGAAGAAATCGAAATCTTCGCCATAGACCGAGCCGTCGGGGAAGAAGGACGGGATGAAAGAAGCTTGCTTGTGCATGTAGCAGGCAGGCGGGATCTGGAACAACCCAGTCGGGCTGTCACGGAAGTCGGTTGTCGCCACCGCCTCGGGGCCGCCCTGTGCCCATCCATCGGTGTGAACGAAGGTGCCGAAAGTCTCGATCGCTTCGATCACCTCTGGCGAGTTGAAGGCCAGCTCATTGGTGATCCACTGGTCGTAGATTTCAGGCGAATGCAGGCGCAGCATGATGTCTTCGACCCAGTCGGTCGCAGGCCAGCCGGTTGCAGCGCCGGATCCCAGACCAATGCACCACGGCGTTCCGCCGTCATCCACGATCTGCTGCGAGAGCGCAAGCAGGTCTTCCATCGTCTCGGGAATATCATATCCCATCTCGTCGAAGGCTTCGGGCGAATACCAGACCAACGATTTCACATCGACCTTGTAAAAGAAGCCGAACATCTCTTCTACGCCATCGGGATTCGGGAATGATCCAAGGTCAACCCATGACTGACCGGCAGCATAGTTCTCTACCATCCAGTCAGCGGTCTCCTGGCCCAGAGGCGAGAGCGCGCCACGAGCGGCCATGTCAGCCGCCAGACCCGGCTGCGGGAAAACTGCGACATTCGGGGCCGAGTTGGCCTGAATCGCGATCACGATGTCCTGCTCAAAACTGTCCGAACCCGAATAATTCACTGTCGCGCCCGTCGCAGCCTCGAAATAGGCCATCGTGTTGCGCACCATCTCGGCATCGACACTCAGCCACGGCCCGGTGATACTCACGGTCTGGCCAGAGAAATCATGTGCCTCAGCAAAAGCTTCGAAGCTCTCCCAATTGAATCCTTCAGTGCCGGGCTCAATGAGCAGGTTCTGCGCACTCGCACCACCTGCCATCAGAGCAAGCGTGGCCACGCCTGCGTAAAGTCTGGATTTCATTGCCATCCTCCCAAGGTTGACTTGTGTTTTGCTCAATTCTTAAGCTCGTTCTGATCAGCATCCCAGCAGTTTGTGAATCAATTTTCAAACCGCTTTGGGTGCTCGCACGTTGAAACAACTCAACGCACCTGTCAAATCATTTTCTACTGAAATCCATGATTTTCATGCTATTTTCGCATGCGCAGGAAAAAGGCTTTCGCAATATTAGCCTTTTCACAGGCAGCAGATTTTGTTTACATTCCAGATGACTCAACACGGTTTGGCTAAATCATGGGCGTTACCCTCAAACAACTCGCGGCATCGCTGGGGCTTTCGCCAACCACCGTCAGCCGCGCACTCAACGGCTTTCCGGAAGTCAACCCGTCTACCCGCAAACGTGTGCAGGAGGCTGCAGAACGCGCCAATTATCGCCCCAACACGCGCGCCAAAAGCCTTGCAACAGGGCGCGCGCAGGCAATTGGTCATGTAATCCCGGTCTCGACCAGCCATGAACTCGTCAATCCGATATTTGCCGATTTCATCGCAGGGGCAGGCGAAATCTATGGTCAGGCAGGCTATGAGATGATCCTGCGCGTGGTTGCGGATGATGACGAGCAGCGCGCCTATGACGATCTTGTTGCACGCGGCGCAGTGGACGGGATCATCGTGCATGGGCCACGTGTACATGATCCGCGTGTGGATATGCTCACCAAGCTTGGCGTGCCCTTCCTCGTTCATGGCCGCACCAGTCAGGTCAATACACTCTATTCATGGCTCGACATCAACAATCAACGCTCGTTCCGGCGTGCCGCACAAGTCTTGCTCGATTTCGGGCATAAGCGGATTGCACTCATCAACGGGCTTGAGGAAATGGATTTTGCCCAGCGGCGTCGCAGCGGATATCTGGAGGCATTGGCCGCATCGGGTATAGCACCCGATCCCATGCTTTTGCGTCAAGCAGAGATGACAGAGCCCTATGGCTACCGCGCAGCGCAGGAAATGATGCAACTCCCCGATCCGCCAACTGCGTTTCTGGCATCCTCGATGATCGTGGCCTACGGGCTGCGGCGGGGCCTCTCGGATCTGGGGTTGAAACTTGGCCGCGATGTTTCGATCGTGACCCATGACGATGAGCTGTCCTATCTGCCCAATGACGGAGATGTACCCATGTTTACGGCAACACGATCCTCCGTGCGCGAAGCCGGGCGGCGCGCCGCCCGGATGCTGCTGCGGCTTGTCAATGAGCCCAAATGCGGACCACTGACCGAGTTGATGGAAACCTCACTGGTGCTTGGCGCCTCGACCGGGCCTGCGCGCTCATGAGCGGGCTGGGCTATACCCGTGCCGATTTCCCGTCTGACTTTTTGTTTGGCGTAGCGACATCTGCCTATCAGATCGAGGGCCATGCGCAGGGTGGTGCGGGGCGCACGCATTGGGATGATTTCGCTGCCACCCCCGGCAATGTGGTGCGCGCCGAGACTGGCGCGCGCGCCTGTGATCACCTCAATCGCTGGGAGGAAGATCTGGATCTGATCCGCGATGCAGGGCTTGATATCTACCGTTTCTCGAGTTCCTGGGCGCGCGTGCTGCCCGAGGGGCGCGGCACAGCAAATGCCGCAGGGCTTGATTTCTATGACAGGCTTGTGGACGGCATGCTCGCGCGCGGGCTCAAACCCGCGCTGACATTATATCATTGGGAATTGCCCTCACCGCTCAATGATCTGGGCGGCTGGCGCAATCGCGATATCGCCGGCTGGTTTGCCGATTACACTGAAATCCTCTGCAGCCGGATCGGTGATCGTATCTGGTCGGCAGCGCCGATCAATGAGCCGTGGTGCGTTGGTTGGCTTTCGCATTTCATTGGCGCACATGCACCGGGTCTGCGCGATATCCGCGCCACTGCGCGGGCGATGCATCATGTAGGTCTTGCGCATGGGCGGGCCATCGAGGTCATGCGCGGGCTCGGCATGGGCAATCTCGGGGCCGTGTGCAATTTCGAATATGCCCTGCCACGCACGCAGAGCGCTGAGGACATGGCCGCGACGCGCCGCTATGATGGCATCTATAATCGCTGGTTTCTGGGGGCCATGTTCAAGGGAGTCTATCCCGAGGATGTCCTTGAAGGGCTTGCCGCGCATATGCCGGATCATTGGCAGCAGGACATGCCCACGATCTGCCAGAAGCTCGATTGGCTGGGGCTTAACTACTATACCTGCAAGCGGATCGCATCTGCACAAGGCCCGTGGCCAAGCCTTTCGGAGCATATCGGTGATCTGCCGCAAACCCAGATGGGCTGGGAGATCTGCCCCGAAGGATTGCATCATTTCCTGACCTTCGCCCAAGACTACACAGACGGCCTGCCACTCTATGTGACCGAAAATGGAATGGCCAACCCCGACAGCCCAGATTTGCCCGATCAGGCCCGGATCAGCTATCTCAACCAGCATCTCGCCGCAGCGCTGCGCGCCATCGACGAGGGCGTGCCACTCAAGGGATACATCATCTGGTCATTGCTTGATAATTTTGAATGGGCGCTTGGCTATGAAAAGCGCTTCGGGCTTGTGCATGTGGATTTCAATAGCTTGCAACGTCGCCCCAAAGCATCGTATCACGCGCTGCGGGAAGCGTTAGCGCAAACATAAGGCTGTGGCGATGGCAGAAAGCGAATCTCCGGTTCTGGTGGCTGATGTCGGCGGCACCAATACCCGTGTCGCACTTGCGCGGGGGCGCGTGTTGGTTGCAGGCTCGACAGAACGTTTCGCGAATGCCGAGTTTGACGGGCTGCAGGCTGTGCTCACTGCCTATCTGGAGCGTCACAAATCACGGCCCGCACGCGCCGCTATTGCACTGGCAGGACCAGTGCGCGGAACAAAGGCCGAAATGACCAATCTGGGCTGGCATGTGGATGCAAACATGCTGTCAGAGGCAATCGGGATCCAAGAGGTCGCACTTCTGAACGACTTGCAGGCGCAAGGCCATGCACTTGCGTTCTTGCCGGACTCGCATCTGCGCATCGTCCGCACAGGAGCGCCACAAGGCGACACGCGGCTGGTCATCGGGCTTGGTACAGGGGTGAATGCAGCGCCGGTCTATAGCAGCGCAAACATGCATATCGTGCCACCTGCAGAGGCCGGGCACATGCATCTGCCGCTCATGGGGCCCGAGGATTACCGGCTGGCTGACTGGCTGATCGCACGGCGTGGCTTCGCTTCCGTCGAAGATGTACTCTCTGGCGCAGGGTTGGAGCGGCTTTACGCCTTTCATGCGCAGGAGGCGCATAGCGGACAAACGCTGGGCGCGAGCGCCATCATGGCGGCGATAGAGACAGGCGATGCACTGGCGCAGGCGACAGGGCGCCACTATATCCGGCTTCTTGCTCAGGTCAGTGCCGGTCTTGCGCTCGTTACCCTTCCCACGCGTGGTATCTATTTCATAGGCGGTGTCGCACGCGCCTTTGGGCCGTGGCTGGAACGTTTCGGCTTCGAGCGCGCCTTCACCAATATGGGGCGCTTTTCGGATCTTGTCGCACAGTTTCCAGCAGCGATCGTGGAAGATGATTTTGCCGCACTTTCGGGATGCGCGGCTTATCTTTGCAAGGAATGATCCCGCAGCGGCATTCTCTGGCCGATGATATTGAGCACGAAAGCCAGCGCCGCGAAAGCAACGATCAAGCCGGCCATATTCGTCACTGCAGCCGCAAGCCCTATACGGCCGATATTGAGGAACGGATAGGGGTAATACCCGGTCAGCGTGCCCCGCAGCAGGATGTAAAGCGTATAGGCCGCGGGCCAGCAGAGCCAAAGAAGCGGGTTACCACCCCGAGGCTCATTGCGGCTCGTTTCCATCAACCAAAACCATAGCATGAACGCAGGCAGGATGGAGTGGAGCGCTTGATCGATCCACCAGCGCAGGCCTGTGAAGGTAAAGAGATGTGCAAGGAGCGTGTGATAGACAAGCCCCACCATCACCATCGAGACTGTAACCATGCTCATCCAGCCAAATGGCAGACGTTTTCCGGTCGCAGCGATTCTCAGCATCGTCGCAGACATGAGCAGATTGGTGAGAATGGTAAAGAACCCGACCATCCCCCAGAGTGCAACCAAAAGGGACTCGCCGCGCGCAAGACGCAGCCCAAGCTGCGCTCCGAGAGCCGTGAGGCCGATCATGCCGATCAGACCGGCCGTGATTCGGTATTTCGGGTCCATCTGATCTCCTTGTGCCCCGTGTGCAGCCTATACAGCGCCCTGTGACAGGAAAATGCTTGCTGTCCGAGACCTGTCGCTTCACATCATAGCAATGGAATGGCGTGACGAGGGCGTATTGCTGGCCATGCGACCACATGGCGAAGCAAACGCCGTGATCGAAGTCTTGTCTGCCCGGCATGGGCGTCATGCAGGGTTGGTGCGCGGCGGGACTTCGCGGCGCATGGCAGCGATGCTGCAACCGGGAGCGCAGCTTGATCTGAATTGGCGCGCGCGTCTCGAAGAACATATGGGCAGTTTCACCTGCGAGTTGATCCGAAGCCGCGCGGGCCATGTGATGGGCGAAAGGCTGGCGCTGGCAGCGCTGGGTGCCGCCTGTGCGCTTTGCCGCTATGCGCTGCCCGAACGCATGGCCTATCCAGCGCTTTATGCTGCAACCGTGGATATGCTCGACCGCCTCGGAGAGCCGGGCTGGCTGCGTGTCTATGCGCGTTGGGAATTACAACTGCTCGAGGAAACCGGCTTCGGGCTTGATCTTGCGCAATGCGCCGTGACCGGTGCGGGGTCCGGGTTGGCCTATGTCTCACCGCGCACAGGCCGCGCCGTGACAGAAGAAGGCGCCGGCGGGTATGCGGCACGTCTGTTGATATTGCCGCCTGCGCTGGTGTCAGATGCGCCATTTGACATCACAGCCGCCCGGGATGCGCTGCATCTTAGCGGATATTTTCTGCACCACTGGCTCGCCGAAGCAATCGGCCGCCCCTTGCCCGAAGCCCGCGCGCGCTTTCTTGCGGCTCTGGGATAGGCCCCGTCTGTGCCACGGGCACAGACAGCGCCCGCGGGGCGT
>SLDY01000102.1 GCA_007125005.1 Natronohydrobacter sp. | reverse complement strand
GGCAACAATATGATCTTCGGGGGCGAGGGGCATGATTTTCTGCAAGGCGGCACTGGCAATGACACGATCTTCGGCGGGCCGGGCAATGACACCATCATCGGCATTGCTGGCAATAATGAACTCTGGGGCGGGCCGGGGAATGATTATATCCATGCCGGGCCCGGCGATGACACAGTCACCGGCGGTCCCGGGGCGGATGTGTTCGTATTCAAGAAAGGCGATCAGAAACTCACAATCACCGACTTCTCGCCCGACCAGAATGACACACTACTTCTACAATCCGCACTCTTTGGTGGCAGCATGTCTGCAAATGATATCATCGCGAGCTACGCGCAAGTCAGCAATGGCAGCGTCGTCTTCAACTTCGGTGGCGGTGATATGATTACGCTGCAAGGCATTTCCACAACAAATGGGCTGGCCAATCATATCGATATCGGCTGAGGTGCCGCGATCCCCGCACCTCAACTGGCCCCTCGCGATACCGCCGCCTTGCAGGCCCGCACCATATAATCCGCGAACAGGCGGATCTTCGGGTCCTGCTGGCGCCTGTGCGGATAAAGACAGGCAAAAACCGCTGGCAAGGGCGGTGTCTCTGCAAGCACTTCGACCAGCGCGCCGCTCTCCAGATGCCGGGCCAGTTCAAATCGCGGGCGGTTCACCAGACCGGCCCCTGCCAGCGCCCAATCAACCAGCACGCTCGCATCATCACTGTCCAGCCGTCCGCTCAGATCAAGCCGCAAACCGCCCTCCGGGGTCTGCAATGTCCAGAAATACTCGGGCGAGCGCGGATAGCGCAGAAGCAGGCAGTCATGCGCTTTCAAATCCTCCGGCTGGCGCGGACTGCCACGGCGGGCCAGATAGTCGGGGCTTGCCGCGAGCACACGCGGGGCCTCCATGATCTTGCGCTGCTTGAGGCTCGATTCCGGCAGATGGCCCAGCACAAAGGCCATATCGATCTGATCTTCCAGAATATCCACCCGCCGGTCGGATAACCGCAGATTGATCGAGATCTCGGGGTAGTCTTCTGCAAATTCCCGCGACAGCGGCGCAATCAACCGCCTCCCCACCCCAAGGGGGGCGGTCACCCGGATTGTGCCACGCGGCCGCCCCGAGAGGCCCGAGACCGCGGCTTCAGCATCTTCGAGCGCAGTGATCACACGCCGCGCATGGTCGTAGAAATCCCGCCCGATCTCGGTCTGGGTGAGCTTGCGCGTGGTGCGGTTGAAAAGCCGCACCCCCAGCCGCGCCTCCAGCTCCTTGATGCGCTTGCTCGCCACAGCAGGTGTCAGTCGCAGATCGCGCCCGCCCGAGGTGATCGAGCCAAGTTCCGACACCCGCACAAAGACCCGAAGCGATTCCAGATAAGACATGCTGCCTCCTCAATCCGCACTATGGCACAGGAATTGAGCGCAATTGCCAACGCCTTGTTGAAACAGTCTAGCGGTTTTACATCATGCGTTGAAAGTGTCTTTGCGGCACAGTCTGCTATCATGTCGCTACAATACGCCATCCAAGGGGCCTGCATGACGCGCACCGAGATCCGATTCCTCCTCAATGATCGCATCGTGACACGCGCCGAGATCGCCGCGCATGACATGGTGCTTGATTATCTCCGGCTTGATCAGCGCCTGCGTGGCACCAAGGAAGGCTGCGCTGAAGGCGATTGCGGGGCCTGCACAGTCTTGGTGGGCCGGCTGGCACCTGAAGGGCTGGTCTATGAGCCGGTGAATGCCTGCATCCGCCCGCTGGCCACGCTTGATGGCTGCCATGTCGTAACGATCGAGCATCTGCGCGGCCATGATGGCGCGTTGCACCCGGTGCAACGCGCGATGGTCGAACATCACGCCAGCCAATGCGGCTTCTGCACGCCGGGGTTTGTGATGGCGCTCTATGCGCTCTGGATGCAAACCCCGCACCCGACCGAGCCACAGATCGAGCGCGCGTTGCAAGGCAATCTCTGCCGCTGCACAGGCTACGCGCCGATCATCCGTGCGGCGCTTGCCATGGGAGATCACGGCACATCCGATCCGCTGCTGGAAGAACGCGCCAAGGTAACGGCAAAGCTTCACGCCCTGCGCGATGGTGCACGGGTTGATGTCTCCAAGGGCGATAGCCGCGCGATCCTGCCCGCCTCTGCCGATGATCTGGCCGAGGTGCTGGCAGAGCATCCGCAGGCCCGTATCGTCGCAGGGGCCACTGATGTCGGCCTCTGGGTCACGAAATTTCTCCGCGATCTGCCCTTGGCTGTCATGATCGCGCATCTGGATGAGTTGCGCGTGATCTCAGAGCGTGATGATGCACTTCAGATCGGTGCGATGGTCAGCTACACACAGGCGCATGGCCCGCTTGCGAGAGCCTTCCCGCATATGGCCAGCTATTGGGATCGCATCGCAGGCTGGCAAGTGCGCGCGATGGGCACGCTTGGGGGCAATATCGCCAATGGCTCGCCCATCGGCGACACGCCGCCGCCCCTCATCGCGCTTGGCGCAAGGCTGGTGTTGCGCCGCAAAGATGAACGCCGCGTCCTCCCGCTTGAGGATTTCTTCATGGATTACGGCAAGCAGGATTTGCGCGCGGGCGAATTTGTCGAATCGATCCTGCTACCCAAACCCGCCCCCAACACGCGCCATGCCGCCTATAAACTCTCCAAACGCCGCGACGAGGATATCTCCGCTGTCGCCGCAGGCTTTGCCGTCACAATCGAGGACAACATCATCACTGCGGCCCGCCTTGCCTTCGGCGGCATGGCCGCCACCCCCAAACGCGCCGCGCAGGCAGAGGCCGCACTCACCGGCCAGCCCTTCACCGAGGCCAGTTTCCGCCATGCAATGGCCGCGCTGCCCGAGGATTTCACCCCGCTTTCCGATATGCGCGCCAGCGCCGCGTATCGCATGCGCGCCGCACAGAACCTGTTGCTGCGCTTCTGGCTGGAGGCCGAGGGCCAGCCCGCATCACTGGAGGATGTCGCATGAAGGATGATCCCCGCATCACAGGTGCCACCCATGACAGCCTGATCCACGATTCCGCCATCAAGCATGTCACAGGCCGCGCCGAATATACCGATGACATCACCGAACCCGCAGGCACGCTTCACGCCTATATCGGCGGGGCAGGCATTGCGCATGGGCGCATCACCACGCTCGATCTTGCCCCTGTGCGCAGCGCCCCCGGCGTTGTTGCGGTGCTGACAGCCAGCGATATTCCGGGCCGCAATGACATCTCGCCCACTGGCCTGAGTGACGAGCCGATCTTCACCGACAGCCTTGTGCAATTCCACGGCCAACCCATTTTCGCAGTCGTGGCCAAGACGCGTGATCTTGCCCGCCGCGCCTGTTCGCTGGCGAAAATCACCTACGCCGCGCTGCCTCATGCCAGCGATATCGATGCCGCAGAGGCTGCCGATTACCCCGATGTCACCGCGCCGCTCAAGCTCGAGCGCGGCGATGTGGCCCCGGCGCTCGCTGCGGCCCCTCACCGCATCAAGGGCCGGATGCGTGTGGGCGGGCAGGATCACATGTATCTCGAAGGCCAGATCGCAATGGCCATTCCCGGCGAGGATGACGAGGTGACGGTTTTCGCCTCCACCCAGCACCCCTCGGAAGCGCAGCATATGGTCGCCCATGCGCTTGGCGTGCCCGCCAATGCCGTGGTGGTGAATGTGCGCCGCATGGGGGGCGGTTTCGGCGGCAAGGAAACGCAGATGAACCTTTTCTGCGCAGTCGCCGCGCTCGCTGCGAAACAGCTTGGCCGCGCAGTCAAGCTGCGCCCCGACCGCGATCAGGATATGGAGATCACTGGCAAGCGCCATGATTTCCGCATCGATTATGATCTGGGGTTCGACGATCAGGGCCGGATTCTGGCCGTGGATGGTCTCTTTGCTGCCCGCTGTGGCTGGTCGTCAGATCTCTCGGGACCAGTCACCGACCGCGCGCTGTTTCATGCCGATAATGCCTATTACTACCCAGATGTTCGGCTCAGATCGCGGCCCCTGAAAACCAACACAGTCAGCAACACTGCCTTTCGCGGCTTCGGCGGCCCGCAAGGCGTGATCGCCGCCGAGCGCATGATCGAGGAAGTGGCCTATGCCTTGGGCCGCGACCCGCTGGAGATCCGGCGCGCGAATTTCTACCGCGAAGGGGGCGACATCACCCCCTATCACCAGCGCGTTGAGGACAATATCCTGAACCGTCTGGTGGATGAGCTGGAAGCCTCCAGCGACTATCAGGCGCGGCGCGCACGCGTGCTGGAGTTCAACGCGCAAGGCGGCGTTATCCGCAAGGGTATCGCGCTCACCCCGGTCAAGTTCGGCATCAGCTTCACCGCGACATGGTATAATCAGGCCGGAGCCTTGGTGCATGTCTATAATGACGGCTCGATCCATCTCAACCACGGCGGCACAGAGATGGGGCAAGGGCTCTATACCAAGGTCGCGCAGGTGGTGGCCGAGGCGTTTCAGGTGGATATCGACCGTATCAAGATCACCAAGACCACAACCGAGAAAGTGCCCAATACCTCGGCCACAGCCGCATCCAGCGGCTCTGATCTCAACGGCATGGCCGCCCTTGATGCCTGCAACCAGATCAAGGCGCGGATCGTGGATTTCGCCGCGCAACACTGGAAGGTTGCGCCGGAATCTGTCGTGTTCCTGCCCGGTCGCGTGGCCGTGGGCGCGCAGGTAATACCGTTTGAAGAGCTGATTCACGCAGCCTATATGGCCCGCGTGCAGCTTTCTGCTGCCGGCTTCTACAAAACCCCCGAAATCCACTGGGACCGCGCGGCAGGCCGTGGCCAGCCCTTCTATTATTTCGCCTATGGCGCGGCCTGTGCCGAGGTCAGCATCGACACGCTCACCGGCGAAACGCGGGTGGATCGCGCCGATGTGCTCCATGATGTGGGCCGCTCGCTCAACCCCGCGCTTGATCTGGGGCAGGTGGAAGGCGCTTTCGTGCAGGGTATGGGCTGGCTGACATCGGAAGAATTGTGGTGGGATGAGAAAGGCCGCCTGCGGACACACGCGCCCTCAACCTACAAGATCCCGCTGGCCTCCGACCGTCCGCGCATCTTCAATGTAAAGCTTGCAGAGTGGTCGGAAAACGTCAAACCCACGATCAAACGCTCGAAAGCCGTGGGCGAGCCGCCCTTCATGCTGCCCATCTGCGTGTTCGAGGCGATCGGCATGGCCGTGGCCTCTGTCGCCGATTACCGCGAATGCCCCCGCCTTGATGCCCCCGCCACGCCGGAGCGCGTGCTGATGGCCGTGGAGCGGTTGCGCGGATGAGAGGCGCGCGCGAGATCCTGACCGGGGCGGCTTCTGTCATCCATATCCGCATCGCGCAGGTGAAGGGCTCTGCCCCGCGCGAGGCCGGGGCGGAGATGTTCGTGACGGCGAGCGCCATGGCAGGCACCATTGGCGGCGGGCAGGCGGAATGGCAGGCGCTGCAAAAGGCGCGCGATATGCTTGCAGCCGGTGGAATGCGCGAAACGCTTGATCTGCAACTTGGCCCGGAAATCGGGCAATGCTGCGGCGGACGGCTGATTGTGGAGCTTGCGCGGCTGGGCGAGAGCCAGCGCACAGCCCAACTTGCGCGGCTGGAAACTGTGCAAAAGCCCCATCTGGTGATCCTTGGAGCAGGCCATGTGGGGCGGGCGCTCGCGCGGGTGGGGCTGACGATGCCCTGGCGCGTTATCCTTGTAGATTCGCGACATGACGAATTGGCACTCGCCCCCGATGGCGCGGAGACGCGGCTCACGCCACTCCCCGAAGCCGAGATCGCGAGTGCACCGCCGATGAGCGCCTTTGTGGTCGCGACGCACGATCATGGGCTGGATTTTTTGCTTACTCTGGCGGCGCTGCGAAAAGGCGATTTTTGCTATGCTGGCTTGATCGGATCGGCCACGAAGCGCGCCCGTTTCGAGCGTTTCGCGCGCGAAACAAACAATTTTAACGATTTCGCGCGGCTCACCTGTCCGATTGGTGCCGCAGGGCTTGGCGACAAGCGCCCGGAAGTGATTGCGCTCATGACGGCGCAGGAAATCTGCATGGCCTTTCAGGCCGCAGCTTGCACAAAAACGACATCTCTGCTGACCGCAGAAAACTGAAAGATTTTTTCATGGAGCGAAAAATCATCCGTGCGCGGCTGCTGAGCTTCCTGCGCGAACCCCAAAGCCCCGAAGACACAGAGAGCTTCCGCTATATCGCGGATGGCGGTCTGGTGATCGAGCACGGGAAGATCCTCGCGATGGATGATTTCGACCGGATCGACCCCAGAGGTGCCGAGATCATCGACCACCGCCCGCATCTCGTCATGCCCGGTTTCATCGATACGCATCTGCATTTTCCGCAGACGCAGGTGATCGCGTCATGGGCCGCGGAATTGCTCGACTGGCTGAATGACTACACCTTCCCCGAGGAAACCCGCTATGCCGACCCCGCGCTCTGCGCAAGCATGGCCGCGCGTTTTCTTGACCGGCTGACAGATCACGGCACCACGACCGCCGTGGCCTATGCCTCGGTCCATGCAAGCTCGGCCGAGGCACTTTTTGCTGAAGCCCTAAAGCGCAACATGCGGCTGATCACAGGCAAGGTGCTGATGGATCGCAATGCGCCTGAAGCCTTATGCGACACGGCACAATCGGGCTATGACGAGAGCAAGGCTCTGATCGCGCGCTGGCATGGCAAGGGGCGGCTGGGATATGCAATCACGCCGCGCTTCGCAATCACCTCGACGCCCGCGCAGATGGAGGCCGCCCAAG
Organism: Natronohydrobacter sp.; assembly: GCA_007125005.1. Lineage (GTDB taxonomy): Bacteria > Pseudomonadota > Alphaproteobacteria > Rhodobacterales > Rhodobacteraceae > Roseinatronobacter. Next base: position 713 of record SLDY01000102.1, on the reverse strand, counting down.
CGCTGGCGCTTGAGCACCCCGAGTGCCATATCCAGACGCATCTGAGCGAGAACCACGCGGAAATCGCGCTCTCCTGCCAGCTTTACCCCGAGGCTGCGGATTATACTGATATCTATGCCCGTTACGGGCTCTTGCGCGCGGGCAGCCTGCTGGGCCATGCGATCCATCTCAGCGACCGCGAGATCGGCGCACTGGCGGAGGCCGGGGCGACGCCGGTCTTCTGCCCGACCTCGAACCTCTATCTGGGATCGGGGCTGTTTGATGATGCACGGCTGCGCGCGGCGGGGCTGGTAAACGCGATTGCGACAGATATCGGCGGGGGCACCAGCTATTCGATGCTCACGACACTGGCCGAGGGCTACAAGGTGCTGCAACTGCAAGGCCAACGCCTGCACCCTTACCGCGCCTTTCACTGGATCACGCGCGGCAATGCTGTGGCGCTGGGGCTGGAGCGGCAGATCGGCACGCTTGAGGTCGGGAGCGAGGCCGATCTCGTGGTGCTTGACGCACGTGCTACCCCTGCGATGGCGCTCAGAATGGAGCGCGCGCGGGGGTTGATGGATGAGCTTTTCACGCTGCAGGTAATGGGCGATGACCGCGCGGTGGTGCAGACCTATGTGGCGGGGCTGGCGGCGAAGGGGTGAGGGGGAGAATGAGTCCTTAGCCGACGTTTGCGCAAGCCTCCTGTGCTGCAGGCGTGGCCCTTGCCTGTG
>SLDY01000082.1 GCA_007125005.1 Natronohydrobacter sp. | reverse complement strand
CTGATCGGCACGCCGCCCAACCTGATCGTCTCGGGCTTCCGCGACGAGGTGGGTCTGGGCCATTTCGCCATGTTCGATTTCGCCCCGGTGGGCGTGGCCGTGGCGTTGGCCGGGATCGGTTTTGTCGCGCTGATCGGCTGGCGTCTGGTGCCTGCGCGCAAAGCGTCCGGGGCCGAGAGCTTCGAGACCGGCACCTACCTGACCGAGGTGCGTGTGCCCGAGAAAAGCAAGGCAATCGGCCTGACCCTGCGCAAGTTTGAAGCCGAGATTGATGATAGCGAAGCCCAGATTGTGGGGCTGCTACGCAATGAGGTGCGCATGACCGCGCCGCATGGAGGGCGGCGCATCCGCGAGGGCGACATCCTGGTGCTCGAGGCCGATGTAGAGACGCTGGCCAAGGCGCTCTCGGCTTTCGGGATCAAGCTGGAGGAGCAGGGCTCGTCGTCGGAGAAGGACAAACCGAAAGACGCCGCAAAAGACAAAAAGGCTGCAAAGGCGAAGGACGATCAGGACGCTGAGGAGGAGGACAGCAAGCGCGACGAGGATATCGTGCTGCGCGAACTGGCGGTGCTGCCGGGCTCCAACCTTGTCGGGCGTTCGGCCAGCGATCTGCGGCTGCGCACGCGCTACGGGCTGAACCTGCTGGCAGTTTCGCGCGAAGGACAGCCGCCCAGAGCACGGCTGCGCACGTTGAAGCTCAAATCGGGCGATCTGCTGCTGATGCAGGGCCCGGCCGAGGTGATGGCGGATTTCGTCAACGATACGGGCTGCGTGCCGCTGGGCGATCGCGAATTGCGTATCCCCGACACGCGCATGGCGATCATCGCGGGCGCGATCATGCTCGGCACCGTGGGCATCGTGACGGCGGGCCTGCTGCCTGCGGCGGCGGCCTTCACGCTCGGGGTGATCGTCTCGATGCTGCTGCGCACTGTCCCGCCGCGCCAAGTCTATACCGCCATCGACTGGCCGGTGATCGTGCTGCTGGCCGCCCTGATCCCGGTGGCAGGCGCGATGCAGGCCACGGGCGCGGCGAATGTGCTGGCGCGGTTTCTGGTGGATACCATCGCGCAGGGCAACGCGATTGTAGCGCTGGTGGTTGTATTGGTCACCACAATGTTCCTATCGGATGTGATGAACAACGCCGCCACCGCAGCGGTGCTGTGCCCCATCGCCATCGGCATCGCCGCAGCACTTGGCGTGAATCCCGACAGCTTTCTGATGGCCGTCGCCATCGGCGCGTCCTGCGCGTTCCTGACCCCGATCGGGCATCAGAATAATACCCTGATCCTCGGCCCCGGCGGCTTCGGCTTTGGCGATTACTGGAAGCTCGGCCTGCCGCTAGAGGTGATCGTGGTCGCCGTCAGCATCCCGCTTTTGCTCATCGTCTGGCCGCTTTGAGGCTGCAATGCCAACCCATGTCTCTTACGTTAATCTCACCACAGGCGATATCAACGCAAGTCATTGCAGCAAAACACGCACTCACGGGCAGGATCACAGGATCGAAATCTTCATGACCGCTGCTTCGCTCGAACGAGAGAACGAAATCGGCGGTCATCAATGACGTGCTTGCAAGCCCGACTGCATATTGCCAACATGAAGATCAGACAACATCTGAACGAACGGGGAGCTGCATGCCGGGGACAATGACACTCGAGGAGTTGCGCGCGGCCTTTGATGCGGGCGGGATTGACACTGTTCTGGTGGCAGCGCCCGATATGCAGGGTCGCCTGATGGGCAAGCGGTTTCATGCCGCGCATTTTCTGGCCTCGGGGCATGAGGAGACGCATTGCTGCAACTACCTGCTGGCGACCGATATGGAGATGCTGACCGTCGAGGGCTATGCCTCGACCTCCTGGGCGAAGGGCTATGGCGATTACACGATGAAGCCGGACCTCTCGACGCTGCGGCGCGTACCTTGGCTGCCGGGGACAGCGCTGGTGCTCTGTGATCTGGTCGATCACCACACGCATGAGGAAGTCGCGATCTCGCCTCGTGCGATCCTGAAACGGCAGGTCGCAAGAGCCCGCGAAATGGGCTACGCGGCGATGGCCGCGACGGAACTGGAGTTTTTCATCTTCGAGCAGAGCTATGAGGCATTGCGCGATGGCACGGATCATCTGACACCGATCTCGGGCTATAACGAGGATTACCACCTGTTCCAGACCTCGAAGGAAGAGCCGCTGATGCGAGCACTACGCAACGGGTTATATGGCGCAGGTATCCCAGTCGAGAACTCCAAGGGTGAAGCCGAGGCCGGACAGGCTGAAATCAACATCCGTTACGAAGAGATGCTGAAGACAGCGGATTTCCATGTCATCACCAAGCAGGCCACCAAGGAAATTGCGCATTCGCTTGGCAAGTCGGTGACGTTCATGGCGAAATACGATCACCGGCGCGCTGGGTCGTCCAGTCACGTGCACCAGTCGCTCTGGACGCTGGACGGGCAGCCCGCCTTTCTGGACACGGGCGCGGAATATGGCATGTCGGCGCTCATGCGCCAATACATGGCCGGTCAGCTTGCCCATGCAGGCGAGATCACGGCGCTCCTCGCACCCTATGTGAACAGCTACAAGCGCTTTTGCGTGGGCATGTTCGCGCCCACCAAGGCGGTCTGGTCGCTGGACAACCGCACGGCCGGGTTCAGGGTCTGCGGCGATGGCACAAAGGCCCTGCGGGTGGAATGCCGGATAGGTGGGGCCGATCTGAACCCTTATCTGGCCTGCGCGGGTCTGTTGGCGGCAGGGCTTGCGGGGATCGAACACGGGCTCGAATTGGAGCCGGAGATGCGCGGCGACAGCTACCGGAACGCAACTGCGCGCGAGATCCCCAAGACCCTGCGGCATGCGGCGGATCTGCTGGAAGGCTCAGTCATGCTGCGCGCAGCCTTTGGCGATGAAGTGGTCGATCATTACACGCGCGCAGCGCGCTGGGAGATCGAGGAACAGGACCGCGTGGTGACGGATTGGGAGCGCAAGCGTCTGCTGGAGCGGGGGTGAGGGGCGCTGCCCCTCTTGGCCTGCGGCCAATTCACCCCGGAGTATTTCCTGCAAGATGATGCCTGAGGGACAGGAGAGTTGATGACTACAATCAGTTTGATTTCGCCCATTGACGGGTCGGTTTATGCCGAGCGCGTGGCGCTGCCGCTGGTAGCCGCACAGGATGTGGTCAGTCGCACGCGCGCTGCGCAGCACGCGTGGTCAGCTCTGCCACTGGAGCGGCGCATTGCGACTGTGATGGCCGGGATTGATGCGCTGGAAGCCATGGCCCGGAAGATCGTGCCGGAGCTCGCTTGGCAGATGGGCCGCCCAGTGCGCTATGGTGGCGAATTCGGCGGTGTGCGCGAACGGGCATCCTATATGGCCGCAATTGCACCGGACACTCTGGCCGATGAGGTGATCGAGCAAAGCGCTCAGTTCACCCGGGTTCTCGCGCGGGAACCGCAGGGCGTGGTGTTTGTGATCGCGCCGTGGAATTACCCCTATCTGACCGCGATCAACACGCTCGTCCCGGCGCTGATTGCAGGAAATGCTGTAGTGCTGAAACATGCCAGCCAGACCCTGCTTGCAGGCGAGCGTCTGGCAGAGGCCTTTCACGCAGCGGGCGTGCCGGAAGATGTCTTTCAGAATGTCGTGCTTGATCACGCCACTAGCGAGGCGCTGATCGCCGCGCGTGCCTTCGATTTCGTGAATTTCACTGGCTCGGTCGGTGGGGGCCGCGCGATCGAGCGGGCGGCGGCGGGTACTTTTACCAGTACCGGGCTGGAACTTGGCGGCAAGGATCCGGGTTATGTCCGCGCGGATGCCGATCTGGACGCCGCCGTGGATGGGCTGATGGATGGCGCGATGTTCAACGCGGGCCAGTGCTGCTGCGGCATCGAGCGGATTTATGTGCACGAGAGCCTTTTTGACGCTTTCGTGGACAAGGCCGAAGCTTGGCTGCGCGGGCAACACCTTGGCAATCCGCTGGAGCATGACACGACCATCGGTCCGATGGCACATGCGCGCTTTGCCGCGATCGTGCGCGACCAGATTGCCGAGGCGGTGGCGCAAGGTGCCAGGGCGTTGATCGAAGTGGCCGACTTTCCCGCCGATGATGGCGGCGCCTATCTCGCGCCACAGATCCTTGTCGATGTGACGCATGATATGCGCGTGATGCGGGAAGAGAGCTTCGGCCCGGTTGTGGGGATCATGAAGGTGCGCAATGATGCAGAGGCCATCCATCTGATGAATGATTGCGCTTATGGGCTGACAGCTTCGATCTGGACGCGCGATGTGCAAGCCGCGCGAGCCATAGGGGCGCAGCTTCAGACCGGCACAGTCCTTATGAACCGCTGTGATTATCTCGACCCGGCGCTGTGCTGGACCGGCTGCAAGGACACCGGGCGCGGCACAGCGCTGTCGGCCCTTGGCTATCACGCGCTGACGCGGGTGAAATCCTACCATCTGAAAAAGGCGTAAGTCATGGGACTGCATGCAAACTGGAGCTATCCGACCACGATCAAATTCGGCGCGGGCCGGCTTTCGGAGCTGGCCGAGCACTGCAAGGCTACAGGCATGGCAAAGCCTCTGCTGGTTACGGACCGCGGGCTTGCCAGCCTTCCGATCGCGGCGCAGGCGCTGGATATTCTGGACGCCGCCGGTTTGGGTCGGGCCATGTTCAGCGAGGTGGACCCCAACCCGACTGAGGCCAATATGAACGCCGGGCTCGAAGTCTATCGCGCAGGCGGCCATGATGGGGTGGTGGCTTTCGGTGGCGGCTCGGCACTTGATCTGGGCAAGATGATCGCGCTGATGGTCGATCAGCCCGTCAGCGTGTGGGAACTGGAGGATGTGGGCGATTGGTGGACGCGGGCCAATCCTGCCACCATCGCACCGATCATCGCCGTGCCGACGACAGCGGGGACGGGCTCGGAGGTCGGGCGCGCGGGTGTGCTGACCGATAGCGCCACCCATCGCAAGAAGATCATCTTCCACCCCAGGCTGATGCCTGCTGTTACGATCTGCGACCCGATACTTACAATCGGAATGCCTGGTTTCATAACGGCAGGCACTGGCATGGATGCACTCGCGCATTGTCTGGAAGCCTATTGTTCACCGCATTACCATCCCATGAGCCAAGGTATCGCGCTGGAAGGTATGCGGCTGGTGCTGGAAAACCTGCCCCGTGCCCATGCCAAGCCCGACGATATGGAAGCGCGCGCGCATATGATGGCTGCCGCGGCCATGGGGGCTGTGGCGTTTCAGAAAGGGCTGGGGGCAATTCACAGTCTGAGCCATCCGTTGGGGGCGGTCTACAACACCCATCACGGCACCACCAATGCCGTGGTGATGCCAATGGTGCTCGCGTTCAATCGTCCGGCCATCGAGAACCGTATCGCGCGCGCCGCGTCGTATCTGGACATAGCGGGCGGGTTTGACGGATTTGTCGCACAGATCATGGAGCTGCGCGCCGCCCTGTCGATCCCTGCCAATCTGAGTGCGATGGGGGTCGAGGCCAGCCAATTGGACGAGTTGACCGAAATGGCGCTGCTCGATCCGTCATGCGGGGGCAATCCTATTGAAATGACGCGCGAGAATACGCGCGCCCTGTTCGAGGCGTGTTTGTGAGGCCGGGAGCAATCAACACCTGCCAAGATACAAATAGTGCAAGATAGCGGCACTGTTGGCGCAGTAAGCGCGCAATTCCTTGGGGTGAAGGCGGTCAAAGCGTATACGATAGCACTGCATAAAGTATCGGCACAACGGACGGCGGTGTTTGTGACGAGAGCCTTGAGATTGGCGAATACGATCTCAAGGGTTTAAGCTCGGGCGAATAGGCGCGTAAGGCAAGCTCAGTTCTGCTCCGCGCGCCTCTATGGCGGTGCGGGCCTGGGTGTTCTTATGCGCACTGAGGTTGTCACAGAATGTGGTGGATCATGAAATGATCCGTCGTGAGTGCGATCAGCATTTGATCTGCAGGATTAAACGCCGCGTGAATGATTTCCCCGGCGAATGATGATGCCTCAGTTCAGTGTTTGCGCGAGCATCTGCTCGACCCAGACACAGAAGGCATCCCCGTCTATCGTGCCTTCTATCAGCATCGGCGCATCGATCCGGTTGCTGCGCCTGCCTGCGATGAAGCTGTGGTTGCGCCAGTGGCCATTCAGGACCGCGCTGTCACAGGGCGCGCACCGTGACGGCTGTGTGCAACGCTGACGGCTTTGCAGGGGCTGAAATGGCCACGATCATCACCACGGCCAGCCAAACTGCGCGCAGCGCCTTTTCCATCACAAGGGGGATGCTCACGTATCAGTCCGCGATGGCCTTTCCGAGGTAGCGCACTGCGCGGGCAATGGTCGCGAGTTCGGGATAATCCGCTTCTGGGATCGGCAAGCCAAAACGTTGATGCAACGCGCTGACCAGGTTCAGGAAATCCATCGAGTCCAGCCCCAGATCATCCTGAATGTGCTCATCGTCCTGCAAGATTTCCGGGTCAATATCCGGGGCGATCGAGATCAAATCTTCAATGAAGGCGGCGCGAATATCGTCGGGGGTCATAGCTGATCTGGCTCCTGCAACAGTCGGTCGATTTCGGCAAGGAATGAGGCACCGCGGCGGCCATCGCTGACGCGGTGATCGGCGGCCAGTGTGGCCGTTACGCAGATCCGCGCGGCAAGCGTACCGTCATGGGCCACAGGCTCAACGCGCGGTGCACCAAAACCCACGAGTGCCACTTGCGGCGGGTAGATGACGCCGAAAAGCATATCCACCCCGCTCTCGCCAAGGCTTGAAATGGTGAGCGTGCCCTGCGTCACCTCGCTGTTGCGTAGCCGCCCGGCGCGGGTGCGGGCAACCAGATCGCGCATAGCGGCCATGATGTCATCGAGTCCCTTATCTTGCGCATCCATGATGGCGGGCGCGATCAACCCGCCACCGCGCAGCGCCACGGCCATACCGCAGTTGATGGTGTCGGAAGGGGCGTAATCCCCGCCATCGTGGCGGCCATTGAGTTCCGGCACCTTGGCAAGCGCCCGCACCGTCGCACGCATCAGAAGCGCTCCCATCAACAGGCGTTTATCAGGATCACGCGCAGCATTTGTCGCGCTCAGCCAATCCTGCGCGGCCTGCAGGTCGATCCGGTGCGAGAGGTAATAATGCGGGATCTCGCGCTTGGCGCGGGACATGGCGGCGGCGATGGCGCGGCGCATCTCGGCCATGTCGAGGCCGGGCTTGCCCTTCGCCATCGGTTTGCCGCCGGGTTTGATGGTGCTCGCGGCCGGGCCAGCCTTCAGATGCCGCTCAACATCCGCCAGCAGCACTGCACCACCGGGGCCGGAACCTGCGATTTCATCCGGATCAAGCCCCGCCTCAATGGCACGCGCCTTAGCAGCAGGCGAGGCCAATACCCCGGAGGACACCCCGCCCGGCGCGGGTGCGGGCAACCAGATCGCGCATAGCGGCCATGATGTCATCGAGTCCCTTATCTTGCG
>SLDY01000117.1 GCA_007125005.1 Natronohydrobacter sp. | reverse complement strand
GCCCTGGGTGTTCAGCGGCTCCGAGAGCCCGCGCAATTCGGCCCGGAACGCCCCGCCCGCGCGGGTGATCTCGCCAAGGCTCCCGCGAAAGATCAGCGCGCGCTGGGTCTGATCCGCCCAGTTGACCTCCCATATCACCAACCCCGCGCCGTCGTAGCGCCCCGCGAGCAGATCCGCCTCGACAAGCCCTGCATCGCGCAACGCGCCCAGCGCCTCGGAATTGTCCACCGCAAGGCCCGTCACCTGCTCCAATGCGCGCGCCGAAAGCCCCGCATCGGCGCGGAAATTGATTCCATCGAACCTCAGATCCCGGTCGTGATCGGTAAAACCCAACACCAGCCCGTCGCGCCGTGTGAGCGCCCATGCGCGGGCAATCGTTGTGGCCCCGCTGGCCAGATGCGTTGCGAGGCTCATAACCGCACCTCGACCACTGGCACTTTCGGCACTTCACCCGCCTTGAAACTCGCGACCGAAAGCTGGATCAGATCCGTATCAAAGCGCACCGGCACATCGAACTCGAAGCCCGCGCGCACTTCCGCGCCAGCATCGGGCGGACGGATGAAACTCACAAGGCCCGTCGTCACATCGACCGTGAAATCCTCTTCGGGTGTCAGCGCATCCGCGCCCACGCCTGCGAGCACTGTGCCCGCCACTGGCTTGCGGATCTCGCGGTGATACTCCTCGGCACCCGAGGCATAGGTCTTGCGCAACTGGAACGTCACCTGCTCGCCATCGCCAAGGCCGATAAGCTGGTCAAACGCGGTGATCCCTTGCGAGGCAGGCGCAGAGCGGTAATCGCCCCAATCCTTCCAGCGAAAGCCATGCAGCATGCCGTGGCGCGCCTCGAAAAAGGCGATCAGGGCTTCCAGATCGTCGAGCGCGCGCAGCCCGGTGCCCGCATCATAGCGCCTGCGCGACGCCGCCCAAGGGCTGTTGCGCTCCTCATGGCCATTGGCCAGCTCGACAATCTCGGTGCGCCGTTCAGGCCCGCCCAGCGCGCCGAAGCTCAGATTGGCAGGGAAACGTGTCTCGTGAAATGCCATTGTTAGCCCCTCAGCGGTTGCGCTGGCCAGCGGCCAGCAGGCGCGACATCTGCGCCGCGATTTGCGTTTGCGAGCGCTGGAAGCCCGCGACATCGGGTGTGGTGATGTTGAAGGTCACATTCACCGCCCGCGCCCCGCCTGCCGCGCGCACGCCAAGGCTGCCATCGGCCCCGCGCGCAAGCGGCATGATGGCTTCCGGCCCGGCCTCGCCCATCAGCCCGGTCGCGCCGCCCCGCATGGGAAAGGCCGTGGCCTGCGAGATCACACCGCCCTTGGCGAAAGGCTGCACGCGGCCCGCGCTGAACGCGCCACCTGCCGCGAAGGGCAGGACGGCGCTCATCGCGCCGACAACACCCTGCGCGAGAGCTGCTCCGAACGCACCATGCACAGGCTTGAGCGCTGCCCCATAGACGCTGGAGACCATGCTCTGCGCGATGCCGCGCAGCGCGTCCTGCAAGCGCTGGCCGTCTAGGATCACGCCATCGAAGGCGCGGCGCAGCCCAGTTGCGAAACTGCGCGAGAGGCTGTCCACCTCGCGCCCGGTAAAGACGAGATTGCGCCCGAGCCCGTCAAGCTCGCTGTCGAAACTCGCGACCAGAGCCGTGGTCTGGCCAAGCCGCGCCTCGAGAGCCGCGATCTGCGCCTCCAAATCACTCAGCGTTGTCATTGTGCTTGCCTTTCGCTGCATCGGGGTAGCGCGCGGCCAGTTCTTCCAGCCGGGCGCGGGTCAGGGGGGCGGGCTGGCCTTCGAGCCCTGCCATGATCATCAACTCCATCGGCGTGAGCGCCCAGAAATCGCGGGGCGTAAGGCGCAGATCATGCAAACCCAGCCGCATCAAAGCGGGCCAGTCGAAGTGTGGGGCGCTCATGTGGGCGGGGTGAAGGCATGGGCAAGCAGGCTTGCAGCAGCCCGCGCCGCGCCATGCAGGCCCCCCTCGATCTCGGCTTGGGCAAGGTCCGCCGCACTGCCCTGCCAGCCTCCGCCACGCAGCCCCGCCACGATCAGCGCCAGAACATCGCGGGCCGAAAACCGCCCGCTCTCGAAACGCTCGACCAATGCGAGGATCGTGTCCTCACCCATCGCCGCTTCCAGTTCCGCCAGCGCGCCAAGGCTCAGGCGCAGCAGATGCGGCTGGCCGTCAATCACCAGCCGCACTTCGCCTGCATAGGGATTGCCCATCTCGCTGCCCCTCAATCCGCCACAAATTCGAGTGCGCCAGCAGAGGCCAGCGCGATCTCGAAGGTCGCCTCGCCATTATGGGTGCCCGCGTAATCCAGCCCGGTGATCTGGAACGGGCCTTCGACAATGCCGAAATCGGGGATGATGATCTTGAATTCCGGGGTCTCGCCATTGAAGAAGATCGCGCGCGCGCGCTCATCGGTGCTGGCATCGCGGAACACGCCCGAGCCCGAAATCGCCGCCGAACGCACGCCTGCACCGCCCAGCAATTCGCGCCAGCCACCCTGGCTCGAAAGTGATGTGACATCGACGGTCTCGGCGTTGAAACTCACGCGCGTTGCGCGCAGTCCGGCGATGGTTTCGAACTGACCATCGCCTGTCATATCCACTTTCACCAGCAGATCCTTGCCATTCTGTGCGCCCATCAGGACATCTCCTTGTCTTTCAATCCGTTGAAATCACTGATCTTCGAGCCGCGCGCGAAAGCGCAGGTCGATCCGTCTTATGCTGTCGCCCGCAAGCTTGCGGGCCTCGGCACGCTCGAACCACAGCCCCACCAGCCGCCCGCGCGCGAGCGCCAGCGTCGGTGCATCGAGCAGATCGCAGATCCGGGCTGCGACCTCCTTGGCGGCGAGAAAACCTGTCGCATTGCTCACCACACTGATCGTGAGCCGATGCTCGGCCCCGTGGCCGGTCTTGTCGGAGGCGTCGCGCGCCTCTTCGGGGCCGATCAGCACATAGGTGCCGGGCGGAGTGGCAGGCGGGATCGCGTCATAGAGCGCATCACCGATGAGCGCCTCAAGCGCGGGATCGGCCAGCAGATGCTGATAGAGCGCGGCCTGCAGCGCAGCGGCGAGTTGATAGCTCATGCGGGGCTCTCCTCTTGCGTGAGGCAGAGCAGGTATCGGCCCTGCGCATCGGCCTCGGTCACGGACAGGATGCGGAAAATCCGCGCGCCCTCGCGAAAGCGCTGGTCGGGTCTTGGGCGCTGCGGGGCACCTTGCGGGGCGGCGCGCACCAGCACGCGCAAACGTTGCGCGCCCTGAGGGCCAAGCTCGGTCTGCCGCTCGCGGCCTGTGCTTGCGCGGATCTCGGCCCAGAGCGTGCCAAGTGTGTGCCACTCGGTCACAAAGCCGCCTGCACCATCGGGAGTGATCTGCGGCGTCTCGAGCGTCAGCGCGCGAGAGAGATTGGGCGCGCGGCTCATGCGCCACCGCCAATGCGGATATCGCGCCAGCGCTCCAAGAGCGCGCGCACCCCGAAATCGAGATCGGCGCTGCTGCCGCTCTCGCGGTTCTCATAGAACTGTGCGGCCAGAAGCAGCACCGCCTGGCGCAGATCGGCGGGAATCTCATCCCACGCCGCCCCGAACCCCGCCGTGAAGGCGATCAGCACCGCCCCGCCCGTGGGGATCATTGGCAGCGCGCTGCCTGCGGCCTCGATCCGCGGGCGCATCCCGTCGGCATCGAGCCGGTAGCGCGTGGGCGCAACGGTCGTTTCCGTGCCATCGGCGGCGATCAGCGTGACCGCATCAATGGCGGTGACCGGGGCGAGCGGCAGGCGAGCGGCATAACCATCACGCCAGCGCCCGAGCCGCAATGTGAATGCGCGCGCGAAGAGTGCACGCGCAACGCGCCCTTCCACTGTGGCGATGGCCGCGCGCAGATAGCTTTCCAGAAGCCCGTCCTCGGTCGTGTCATCGGCGAAACCCGATGAAAGCCGCAGATGCGCGCGAAACTCTGCCAGCGGCAGCGCGGCAGCGGGGATGGGGGTTTGCTCGCTCAGATGCATGAAAGACCTCTTGGGCAGAAAGGAAGGACAGGGTGCCCCGCAGGCCCGGCCTGCGCGTGCAGGGGGCTTGGGGGAGGGACCGGACAGGCCGGAATTCGCCGCGAGGCACCCGTCACCCGGCCCTTTCGGGCCGGGAGAGCGATCAGCTTTCGCCGAATTTCAGAAGCTTGATGGCCTTGAAGTCAGACACATCGCCGCCCACGCGCTTGGTGGCATAGAACAGCACATGCGGCTTGGCGCTGAACGGGTCACGCAGCACGCGCATATCGGGGCGCTCGGCGATGGTGTAGCCGGCCGCGAAATCGCCAAAGGCAATTGCATAGCTGTCAGGCGCGATATCGGGCATATCCTCGGCCACCAGCACCGGATAGCCCATCAGCCGCGCAGGCTCGCCTGCGGCCAGACCATCCGACCACAGGAAGCGGCCATCGGTGTCCTTCATCTTGCGCACGGCACCGGCGGTTTTCGAGTTCATCACGAAGACCGCATTGGCCCGATAGGTTGCGCCCAGCGCATAAACCAGATCGACAATGGCATCGGCAGGATTGTTATTGGCGAAGTCGCCTTGCTCGCCCGTGGCGATATAGCCCAGATATCCCCACTCCCATAGCGCCTCGTCAATCACATCGTGATCAAGAAAGCCGCGCGGCTTGTCCTGACCATCGCCGTGGATAAAGGCTGCTGCCTCTGCGCGGGAAAACTTCGCGGCAATGCGCGCAGCCAACCAGCCTTCGATGTCGAACGCACTGTCATCAAGCAGGCGCTGGCTGGCTTTCGGCATGGCCGAAAGCTCATGCAGGCGGATCGGGATACGGTCGATCTTGGGCGTGTCGGATTCGCCCGCTGCAAGGGTTTCACTGGCCCAGCCGGTCGAGACATCGGTGTGATCGACCAGCACATCGAAGGAGGTCGATTCCACAGTCACCACGCTTGCAATCGCGCGGATCGAGGCGGTGGAATGCAGCACGCCACGGATGGCGGATGCGGTCTCCGGGTCCACCAGATAGCCGCCATCAGCAGCAACCTGGGTGTTCAGGCCCTTGGCCTCCAGCTCGAGCCCGCGCAAGGGGCTGTCATCGCCCGAGCGCAGATAGGCGTCGAACGCCTTGTGGTGCAGGGTCGGGCCAGCATCGGCCTGCGCGAGCACCGGGCGGGCGGGGGAAAGGGCAGTCTTGCGATCCAGCATGGTCAGTCGCTCTTCTGTTTGGGAAAGTTTCCGGGTGATTTCTGCCTGAAAGGCGTCGAGGTCGGCCGCGAAGCCCTGCATCGCGGTTTTCAGTTCCAGATCGGGCTGGGGGGCTATGGGCACAGCCGTGCCGTCCAGCCCCGCAGCCTCTGGCACGGGGTCGGTCATGATGCTCTCCTTGAGAGGGTGAATTGCGATCCTGGGCCAGACTATCGCCTTTGCCCCAAGATCAGGTGAAGTGAGCGTACGCTGCCCTCAGAGCCGCGCAACGCGCGCGCGCGCCGCTTGCAGCTTGGCGCGCAGGGCCGCCAGTTCGGCCAGCGCATCGGCCTTGGCCGCAAGCCGCGCCTCGGCCTGCATCGGAAAGGTCACGAGGCTCACTTCCCACAGCTCAAGCTCGATGAGCTTGCGCCCGCCGCCCGGCAGGGCTTCCGCGCGCACTGTGCGGTAGCCGATCGAGAGCCCGTCAAGCGCGCCTGCCTCCAAGAGCGCCCGCGCCTCGCGCGCCCGCGCCACATCCTCCAGCAGCCGCCCGCGCACATAAAGCCCGCGCGCATCCTCCCGGACCTCCTCCCAGATCCCGATGGGCTGGGTCGGGTCATGCTGCCAGAGCATCGCCACGCGGTCGCCACGCGCGGCCATGCGGCTCAGCGAGGCAGTGTAAGCACCGGGGCTGACGATATCGCCGCCCTTGTCGCGCAAGCCGAAGACCGAGGCATGGCCCGCGATCTGACCCTCGGCCAGCGTGACCCCGCGCGCAGGCTGCAAGAACTTGTATTCCATTGCTTTTCCTTTCATTGCAGCGCGGTCACAAGGGCCAGCGCGCCATGCACGAGCACCCCTGCGGCAACCGCATAGACCGCCATCCAGAGGCGTTTTTCCAACCGCTCGAAACTGCCTTCCAGCCGCACGATGCGGAATTCCAGCGCCTCCTTGCGGGCTTCAAAAACGCGCTCCTGTGCGTCTATGCGCGCCTGCGCGGCCTCGAAACTGTCATAGAGGAAGCGCGAGCCCCCGATCTGACGCCGCGCACTCATGCGCCCTCGACATGCGCGGGCAGGCCCAGCAGCACGCGCTTCTCAGCGTCAGAGAGGAAACTCGCTGCCCCCACGCGCCGCCATTGCTGCTCACGCTCTTCCGAGAGCGCGTGCACCTGATCGAGATCGGGCCTGAGCGCCACTTCGCCCGGAATGAAACCAGAGAGCCAATGCGCGACCGAGGCCGTGACACGCTGCGCGAGCGGCAGCACGGTCAGGCGGTAGAAGGCGCGATTGGCCTCCTGATAATTGGCATAGGTCGCATCTCCGGGGATGCCCAGAAGCATCGGCGGGATGCCAAAGGCAATCGCGATCTCGCGCGCGGCAGCCTCCTTGGTTTTCTGAAACTCCATATCGGAGGGCGAAAAGCCCATCGGCTTCCAGTCGAGCCCGCCTTCCAGCAGCATCGGGCGGCCGGCATTGCGCGCGCCTGTGTGATGCGCCTCCATCTCGGCCTGCAGCCGCTCGAATTGCTCGGTGCTCAGCGTGCCCTGCCCCTCCGGGCCTTTATAGACAATCGCGCCCGAGGGCCGCGCGGCATTGTCCAGGAGCGCCTTCGACCAGTTCGAGGCCGCGTTATGCACCTCGACCGCACGGCGCGCAGCTTCCAGAGGGGCGAGCCCATAGTGATCGTCGGTCGGATGGAAACTGCGGATATGGCAGATCGGCGCGCGGCCATTGCTGACATGAAAGCGATGCTTCGCATTGCCCACATGATAGTCATACGCCACGGGCCAGCCATCGGCGCCGGGAACCACGCTCATGCGGTCCGAGCGCAGCACATGCAATTCCTGCACTGCGCCGCTCTCGTCGCGCACGGCCTCCAGATAGGCATTGCCCGAGAGCAGCAATTGCGCATAGAGCGCCTCGAAGAGCTCCGCCCGGCCTTGGGCGGGGTTAGGCCGCGTTATCAGATCGAGCACCGGGTGCGTCTCGAAGCGGCGTTCGCAATCCTGCGCCACCAGCGGCAGCGCGCCTGCAGCCTCGGAGACAAGGCGCACTGCGCGAAACCCCACCGGATTGCCCAGAAACCCTGCCCGCAGCAAGGAGACGCCATCGCGCAGCCCGATCTGCTGGCCTGCCACTGCGATCTTGCCCCCGATCCGCCCGGCTGTGAGCGGGCCCACAGCAGAGGCCTTGGCCTCCGGCACCTGCTCGGCTGCCGTCTCGGAAACTCTGGGCTTGCGCAGAAATTCAAACATTGCCGACCTCATTCTTCATGGCCCCTTCATCCTTGCAAAAATATCCTCGGGGGGGTGTGGGGGGGC
>SLDY01000087.1 GCA_007125005.1 Natronohydrobacter sp. | reverse complement strand
GGCGGTCTGGCGGGGGCAATGCCACAGCCGGGTGCATCAGGGCCAGACTCATCCGCGCACGGCGCGCTCCGCGCCAGCGGCAATGGCCGCGCGCAGCTTGCGCTCCAGCGCCTCCTGTTTGGATTTGGAATGCAGCTTCAGCCCGAACATGTCTTTCACATAAAAGGTATCGACAGCCTGCACCCCATAGGTCGCAATCACGGCGCTGGCAATATAGACATTCGAATCCGCGAGCGTGCGTGCCAAATCATAAAGAAGGCCCGGTCGGTCGCGCGTATCCACCTCTATGATGGTGTAAATCTCCGAACCTTCATTGTCGAAACTGATATGCGTGGGTACCCTGAATGCGCGCTCGCGTTTCTTGACCTTGTCACGATCCGCCAGCGCTTCTGCTGCCACGACTTCACCTGCCAATGTCTTCTCGATCATCTTGCGCAGGCGCGGCAGGCGCGATTCTTCATAGGGATGGCCCTCCGCATCCTGCACCCAGAACACTGCCGTGGCGAAGCCATCCTTTGTGGTGTAGGTGCGCGCATCCACGATATTCGCCCCGACAAGCGCGAGTGCACCCGCAAACCGGGAAAAAATTCCCGGATGATCCGAGAGCACGAAACAGGCGCGTGTCGCATCGCGCTCGGGGTCGGGATGCAGATCGATACGGATTGATTCCCCCGACAGCCCTTGCAGGAGCCGCGCGAAGATCAGATGCGTATCTGTTGGCAAACCCTGCCAATATGGATCGTAATGGCGCGAAATTTCGGCCCGCAGCTCAGCGCGCGGCCAATCCTCCAACGCTTCACGCAAAGCGCGCTTGGCCTCATCGGCCCGGTTCTCACGGTTGATCGCCTCAAGACCGGTCTCAAGCGCGTTGGCAGTCTCGCGATAAAGCGTGCGCAGAAGCTGCGCCTTCCAGTTATTCCATGTGCCGGGCCCTACACCGCGGATGTCACAGACCGTGAGCGCGGTCAGAAGATCAAGACGCTCGCGGGTTTTCACCAGTTTCGCGAAATCGCGCACAGTGCGCGGGTCGGAAATATCCCGTTTCTGCGCCGTATCGGCCATCAGCAGATGATAGCGCACCAGCCATTCGACAGTTTCGCATTCGGCCTTCTTCAGCCCCAGACGTGGCGTGAGCTTGCGCGCGATCTGCGCACCCAGCACCGAATGATCCTCAGGCCGCCCCTTGCCGATGTCATGCAGCAGAAGCGCCACATATAGCACCCGCCGGTTGACCCCCTCTTTGAGAATACGCGAGACGACCGGCAATTCCTCAACCAACTCGCCTCGCTCGATCTGTGCAAGGGTGCTGATGCATTGGATCGTATGCTCATCAACTGTGAAATGGTGATAGACATTGAACTGCATCATCGCCACGATCGGCTCGAATTCGGGGATAAAGGCAGCGAGTACGCCCAATTCATTCATCCGCCGCAACGCCCGTTCGGGATTGGCATGTTTCAACATCAGACGCAAAAACAGCTTCTGCGCTTCGGGGGCAGTGCGCATTTTGCTATCAATGAGATGCAGATTGGCCGCAATAAGCCGCATCGCATTCGGGTGCAGGAGGTAACCTGTCACAAGTCCTTCTTCAAACAGCCGCAGGATATTGATCGGATCGGAAAGAAAATCTTCCGGATCCACGATATCAAGCCGGTTCTGAACGACTTTAAGTCCATAACGCATCTTCTTGCGCCGGTTCAGAAAATGCCGCAGGATTGGTTCGCGCTTCACATGTCGCGCTTCCAGCTCTGTCAGGAAAATGCGCGTCAGATCGCCGACATGGGTCGCATGGCGGAAATAATCCTGCATGAAATGCTCAACCCCGCGCCGCCCGCCATGATCTGCATACCCCATTCGTTCGGCGACCCCGACCTGCAGATCAAATGTCAGTTGTTCAACTGCACGCCCCGCAAGATGATGCATATGACAGCGCACAGCCCACAGAAATGTCTCGGCTGCGCGAAAAATCTCGTATTCCTCGGCCCGGAAAAACCCCAGCCCCACCAGTTCCCGCGCCTGATCCACCTCATGAATGTATTTTGCGATCCAATACAGTGTCTGGAGATCGCGCAGCCCCCCCTTGCCCTCCTTGACATTCGGCTCAAGCATGTAGCGCTGATTGCCGATCTTCTTGTGACGCTCGGCGCGTTCATCAAGCTTCGCCTCGACAAAATCGGCATGGCTGCGGGCGAATAATTCGGTCCAGAGCCGCTGGCGCAGCTTATCGGCCAGCGCACGGTTTCCCATCAAGAAACGCTGCTCCAGAAGCGCTGTGCGAATGGTGATATCATCGCGCCCCAGCCTTAGGCAATCATTCACGCTTCGGCTGGAGTGACCCACCTTCAGGCGCATATCCCAAAGGATATAAAGCGTTGATTCTATTATTTTTTCAACCCATCCTGTAACCTTCCACGGGATCAGGAATAACAGGTCGATATCCGAATGCGGCGCCATTTCCGCCCGGCCAAAACCGCCCACAGCCAGAACGGCGATGCGCTCTCCTTCAGAAGGATTCGGGTTGGGATGCAAGCGGGTTTGCGCAACCTCCAGGGCTGTGGTCACGATCACATCGGTTAGCCAGGTCTTGGCCGCCACAAATGCCCGCGCATCGCGCGGATGGATCTGGAAGAGTGCCTCTAGACGGGCATCCCCCTCTTGCAGAGCTGATTTCAACACCTCCACGATTGCGCCGCGCTGGGTTTTACCGTCGGTCTCCGCAGCGGACGTCAGCACCGCATCTAGCCGTTGCGCAAGAGCCTTCGTATCAAGCACCTGATCAGATGGGAAAAACTCTTCCGCACGCGCTGGCAGGACCGGTGCGATGGATTGCAAGTCTTCAGCAGAGTTCATCTGCGACGCGCTCAGGTTCCACCCCCTGCAAAGCTTCGCGGCGCCGCACTGATCACAGAGACTCGCCCATCACGGATTGTCGCAATAACGAGCCCCCGTTCATTGCTGCCATCAGCCCGAAATCGGAACACGCCTGTGACGCCCGCAAAACCGGAGCCTTGCGTGATCGAAGCTGCCGAGAATGGCGCGTTCCCGCCCCGTCGAACAAGCGCACCCACAGCGGCGACAGCGTCATAGGCAAGGGCCGCAACTGCATTCGGTGCCACACCATGCACTGTCGTATAACGCTGCTCGAATTGTGCATTCAGAGAAGGATCGGGCTTGGCAAACCAGCCGCCCTCCAATCCACTGATCTGCAATGTTGCAGGCGGGATATCCCAGCGCGTCAACCCGATATACTGGAAGCTGCTGGGCGGTAGCCCGTTCTGCGGCAAAAGCTCCGCCAGCAGTGGCAATGCGCCCGCGGAACTTGCTGTCATGAACAAGGCCTGCGCCCCTGAAGACCGCGCCGAAGACGCAATGCGCGGCAATGCCTGAACGATACCATCCTGTGAAAACGCATAAGATTGTGAAGTCACAATGCTCGCACCGGTTCTGTCTGCTGCGCGCCGGATCGCGCGCTCAGCCACCTGCCCGGCTTCATTCTGCTCTGAGATGATCATGACCCGGCCCTTGCCCTGCGCCGTGGCATGGCTCAGCAACCGGGTGGCAGTGTTCTCGAACATCGGCCCCAGAAGAAATACATTGCCGCCGCCCGCATCCGGGTTGTTGGAGAAGCTCAGCACATTGACCTGCGCCTGCGCCGCGACAGGGCCAACCGCGCGCGCTTCATCAGCAAAGAGCGGGCCGAGGATAATCCGCGCCCCGTCATTGATGGCCTGTGCCGTCAGGGCGGCTGCGCGTTCGGCATTTCCGCCCGTCTGGTAGAAACGCAGATCAAGCTCGACCCCTTGCAGATCCGCCCGCGCCATGCGCGCAGCGTTTTCAAGATTGCGCGAGAGGGTGTTGCGATCTTCATTGCCACTGCCGCCGGGCAGCAGCATGGCCACTGTAACCGGGCGTGAAGGATCGATGTCAGCCCCTGCCCCGCCAATCCCAGCCATGGTTGGCATATCACAAGCAGCGACCAGAGCCGAGGCTCCGACAGACAGAAGCAGCCCCCGCCTTGACAGCGCGCCCCTTGATGCGGATTGAGAAAGCCTGCGCATAAGACCTGAGCTCCTGATTTGTGACCCCTTTATCGACTCGGCACAGTAATTAAGGGGGGCCGTGAAGTAAACGCTCTCGACCAAATGCGTGGCGGCGAATGCCCCTGACAAGCAGGAAACCTTCCATGACAGCGTCCGACACCTCCTCTTCTCTCGCCCCTGGCCTTTATCTGATCGCAACCCCCATCGGGGCTGCGCGCGACATCACATTACGCGCGCTTGACCTTCTGGCAGGATGCGATGTGCTTGTGGCCGAAGATACGCGCTCTTTGCGCAGATTGATGGAGATTCATGGAATTTCCGTTAACGGCAGGCCGCTTCTGGCCTATCACGATCACAACGGCGAAAAGATGCGCCCGCGCCTGATGGCGTTTCTGCGCGATGGCAAATCGGTGCTCTATGCCTCCGAGGCCGGCACACCCCTGGTCGCAGATCCCGGTTATCAACTCACCCGCGCCGCTATCAGCGAAGGCCACCCCCTCCAGACCGCCCCCGGCCCGTCTGCATTGCTCGCGGCCCTGACAGTTGCAGGGCTGCCAAGCGATCGATTCGCATTCATGGGCTTTGCCCCGGCCCAGAGCGGTGCAAGACAGAAATTCCTCATCGAAGCCGCCGCAATACCTGCAACACTGGTTTTTTACGAATCTCCGAAACGCATTCACCGTTTCTTGAGGGAATTATCAGATATTGCCGGAGGGGAGCGCCGGGCGGCCCTGTGTCGCGAATTAACGAAGAAACATGAAGAGGTATTGCGCATGAGCCTGCATGACATGAGCCTCGCATTGCAGGATCGCAGCCTGCGCGGCGAGATCGTTCTGGTGGTCGCACGGGGAGAAAAACCAAAGGCCGAGGCCGCAACTCTCGATGCAGCGCTCGAGATTGCGCTTGAGCATTATTCGCTCAAGGAGGCCGTCGCAAATGTTGCGGCAGAACTTGGGCTTCCCCGGCGCATTGTCTATCAGGCGGCGCTTGAAAAGGAGAAACCAAGGTGAGGCAGGCCCGCAATTATCACGCAGGGCTCGCGGCAGAAGACTCGGTCCTGCGCAACTATCTGGCCGCTGGTTACACGTTTCTCACGCGCCGCTTCCGGGGTCAGCGCGGCGAAATAGACCTCATCTTCGCACATGGCGATCACATCATCTTTGTCGAAGTGAAGAAAAGCCAGAGCTTCGATGCTGCCCTCAGCCGGATCGGCGCGCCCCAGATTGGCCGGATATTCGATACCGCAGCCGAATTCCTCACCACCCACCCCAATGGGCAATCCACCGAAAGCCGCTTTGATGTCGCGCTGGTCAATGCGCGCGGTGAGGTTAAGGTGCTGCACAACGCGCTGATGCAATAACACACCCGCGCCATTGCAACGCTTCGGCTCTTGCGCCATCTAGGTCTGAGGCGGGCCGGATCCCGCACCAGACACAAGAGGGATGCATGGGCTTGCAGGTTGCCTTTCAGATGGACCCGATCGAGACAGTCGATATCGATGCTGACAGCAGCTTCCGTATTGCGATCGAAGCGCAGGAACGTGGGCATAAGGTTTTTGTCTATACTCCAGATAAGCTGATTTTTCGCGAAGGCCGCGTCATGGCACTTGCGCGCGAAGTTTCTCTGCAACGGGTAAGGGGTGCGCACGCATCCTTTTCTGAAGAAAGACACCTGGATCTCGCCAAGATGGATGTTGTCTGGCTGCGGCAGGATCCGCCCTTTGACATGGGCTATATCACGACCACCCATCTTCTGGACATGATCCATCCCGCCACGCTTGTGGTCAATGATCCTTTCTGGGTGCGCAATTATCCTGAAAAACTGCTGGTTCTGGGCTTCAAGGATCTCACGCCACCCACCATGATCGCGCGCGATCTTGCCACGATCCGCGACTTCAAGGCAGAGCATGGCGATGTGATCCTCAAGCCGCTTTATGGCAATGGCGGAGCGGGCGTTTTCCGGCTCGATCCCAATGACCGCAACCTTGCCTCGCTGCATGAGCTTTTCACTGGCATGAGCCGTGAACCGTTGATCGTGCAGAAATATCTCCCCGCTGTCAGCAAGGGCGACAAGCGGATCATTCTGGTCGATGGCACACCGATTGGCGCTATCAATCGCGTTCCTGCCGCAGGCGAGACGCGCTCGAACATGCATGTTGGCGGGCGTCCGGAACCTGTCAGCCTGACCGAGCGTGATCGTGAGATTTGCGCTGCTATTGGCCCGCTTCTGCGCGAAAAAGGCCAAATCTTTGTGGGCATCGATGTGATTGGCGATTATCTGACCGAGATCAATGTCACCTCGCCCACGGGCCTGCAGGAGCTTGAGCGCTTCGACGGCATCAATGGTGCCGCTCTGATCTGGGAGGCCATAGAGGCGCGGCGCGCCGGATGAGCTGGCAACTCAAAGCCATGCGCGTGCTGCTTCGGCACGCGGTGCGCCATTCGCTGGGCCGTCAGCGCGACAGCTACGCGGCACGGGCATGGTTTGAGCGCGGTGCATGGCTCAATGCCCGCGGCCGCCCCTATCGCGATTTCGTACCCGATAGCTTCGCACTCGACGGGCGCGAAATCCCGGCGCTCTGGACTGCAAGGCCCGCACCTGATGCACCCTTCCTGCTCTATTTTCATGGTGGCGGCTATGTCATGGGCAATCCGCGGACCCATGCCGCCCTGGGCCGTTATCTGAGCCGCAAGACCGGCTTTCAGACCTGCTTGCCCGATTACCGCCTTGCCCCGGAGCACCCCTTCCCAGCTGCATTCGAGGATGCGGTGCTGGTCTGGCGGGCGCTCGCTGAGCGCGGGGTGGCCGCAGATCAGATCGCCTTGGGCGGCGATTCGGCCGGTGGCGGCTTGGCGCTTGCCCTGCTGGCCCATCTCTGCGCAACCGATGCGCCCCGACCGCGCTGTGTCTTTACCTTCTCGCCTTTCACCGATCTCACACTCTCGGGCGAATCCATCACGCGCAATGCGCGTTCGGAAATCCTGTTACCGGTTCGCCGCCTTGATCAGCTCAAGACGCGCGTTCTGGCCGGCGCCAATCCTGCCGATCCGCGCATCTCGCCTCTTTTCGGGCAGTTCCACGGCGCGCCACCTGCTCTGATTCAGGTTGCCCGCACCGAAATCCTGCTAGATGATTCGCGCCGCATGGCAGAGGTTCTGCGCCGCGACGGCGCTGAGGTCACCGTGCAGGAATGGGGCAACCTGCCTCATGTCTGGCAATTCTTCCATGGCTGGTTGCCCGAGGCACGCACAGCGCTCACGGATGCCGCCAGCTTCATCAACTCACAGTTTCCGCCATCCCTGTCATCCGAAAACTGATCGCCTCTGCCATATGCGGCGCGCGAATATCCGCAGCCCCCTCCAGATCAGCGATCGTACGCGCCACGCGCAGCAGCCGGTGATAGCCGCGCGCTGTCAGACCAAAGCGCTCGGCAGCACGTGTGAGCAAGCTGCGCCCTTCCGCATCCGGGGCGGCAATCTCTTCAAGCAGCGCCCCTTCCGCATCGGCATTGACCCTCAAGCCGTCATGCGCGCCAAAGCGCACTGCCTGCCGCTTCCGCGCCGCAGCGACCCGTGCTGCAACCTGCGCCGAACACTCACCCGAGGGCGGCAGATCGAGATCC
>SLDY01000062.1 GCA_007125005.1 Natronohydrobacter sp. | reverse complement strand
GATATATCCGAGGACCATCCAGTCATACGCCGGATGCGTGCTGGCGCTGATCCGGGGTTGCTGGTGATCCGGCGCGGCATAGACGACAAGGGTAATCTGCGCCGTGACATAACTGTGGATGTGATGCGCAAGCTACAAGGGTTTTTCGGGCTTTCAGCGCCCGATGGCGGACGTCGTGTTGTTATAATCGACGCCGCCGACGAGATGAACCCAAATGCCGCAAATGCGCTTCTCAAGGCGCTTGAAGAGCCGCCGGAAAAAGCGACACTGCTTCTTGTCGCACATCAACCCTCCCGGCTTCTGCCAACCATCCGCTCGCGCTGCAGAGAATTGCGCTTGAAACCGCTGCACAGGGCTGATCTGGACTCCGCCCTGGCTCAAGTCGGTGTCGATAGTGAAGGTGCTGCACTTGCACAACTCTCCAGTGGCTCTGTTGGTGCAGCGATTGCACTTGCGCAAAGCGGTGGGGCCGAAATCTATGCTGGGCTTGTGCGTCTGTTCGAGAGCTTGCCGCGCCTTGACCGTCCGGCGGCTCTAAAACTGGCCGAAAGCGTTGCAGGCCGGGCACATGATGCCCGCTTTGCCATGCTGCTCTCGTTGTTTGACCTTTTTCTCGCGCGACTGGCACGCGCGGGCATCTCTGGCCCCGCCCCGGAGGCTGTGGCCGGGGAGGCCGCGCTCTTTGCGCGCCTTGCGCCAGATGATCGTGCTGCGCGTGCCTATGCCGAACTTGGTCAGCGCCTCGGCTCCCGTGCACGGCACGGGCGCGCAGTCAATCTTGACCCTGCCGCGCTGGTGCTTGATATGGTTCTGCAAACTGAAACTGAGGCGCGCAAGCACATCTGAGCCCTGCCCGGAGATCTTATGACCCCGCCCGAGATCGTTGACAGCCATTGCCATCTCGATTTTCCGCAACTCGCCGAAGATCTGGATGCGGTGATCGCGCGCGCGAAGGGAGCCGGGGTTACGCGTATGGTCACGATCTGTACCAAGCTGCGCGAATTACCGAACGTTAAGGCCATTGCCGAAGCTCATGACGGGTTGTTTTTTGCTGCGGGCACGCATCCGATGAGTGTGGCCACCGAGCCAATGGTTCGTGTAGAGGAGCTCATTGCACTGGCGGCGCACCCAAAGATGGTGGGAATCGGCGAGTCGGGGCTGGATTACCATTACACTGCCGATAGCAAAGACATGCAGCAAGAAAGCTTGCGCCTCCATATCGAGGCCGCGCGGCAAACAGGTCTGCCGTTAATCATTCATGCCCGCGATGCAGATGACGACATGGCCCGCATCCTGACCGAGGAATACCTCGTGGGCAGCTATAGCTGCGTGATGCATTGCTTTTCTTCCGGAGCAGAGCTTGCCCGCGCTGCGCTCGAACTGGGATTTTACCTATCAATGTCGGGGATCGCAGCTTTCCCAAAGAGTGAGGCATTGCGCGATATTTTTCGTGCCGCGCCGCCGGAACGCATCCTGCTTGAGACCGACGCGCCTTATCTCGCTCCGCCGCCCTATCGTGGCAAACGCAATGAGCCAGCCTATACGGTACATACCGCCGAAGTGGGCGCGACGCTTTTCGGGATGGAACTGGCAGAATTCGCGGCGCTCACATCCGCCAATTTTGACCGCCTCTTTTGGAAGGCGGCCTGATGTCGGAGTTGCGCGCCACGATTTTGGGATGCGGGTCTTCCGGGGGTGTGCCGCGTCTGGGTGGGCATTGGGGCGATTGTGACCCGTCCGAGCCGCGTAATACTCGCCGCCGTTGCTCATTGCTGCTGGAGCGGGTAGCCGCCAGCGGACGTACGCAGGTGCTGATCGATACCTCACCTGATATGCGCGCGCAGCTTCTGGACGCCGGGATCGGGCGGCTGGATGCCGTGGTTTTTACCCATGCCCATGCGGATCATGTTCACGGCATCGACGATCTGCGCCAGCTTGTGTTCAACACACGCCAACGTCTTGATGTCTGGGCAGATGGGGCGACACAAGAAGCGCTCTATTCGCGCTTCGGCTATGCCTTCGTTCAGCCTGCAGATTCGCCCTATCCGCCGATCCTGAACATGCACACCATCTCCGGCGCAATCACCGTCGAAGGCGCAGGCGGACCGCTGACGCTCCATCCTCTTCGGCTCAATCATGGTAGCATTGATGCGCTCGGATTCCGCATTGGCGGGCTTGCCTACACGCCTGATGTGGTGCGCATCTACCCCGAAAGCTGGGCGCTCTTGCAGGGGCTCGATATGTGGATCGTTGATGCGTTACGCCGAAAGCCGCATCCAACCCATGCCCATCTTGAAATGACCCTTGAATGGATTGGTGAAGCGAAACCGCGCCGTGCAGTCCTCACAAACATGCATGTTGATCTTGATTACGCGACGGTTGACGCGGAAACCCCGGAGCATGTCACACCGGCCTATGACGGGATGGTGCTGACAATGCCACTATGACATGCAGGCGCTGATTGACGTTATCCTCCCGGTCTTTTTGATTATCGGCTTCGGCTATGTCGCGCGCTGGCGCAATCTTATTTCAGATGCTCAGGTAGATGGTGTGGTCTGGTTCACTCAGACTTTTGCGATACCTTGCCTTCTGTTCGTCGCCATCGCCCGGCTCAATCTCGGTCAGGAATTTGACTGGCGATTGCTCGTGAGTTTTTACATCGGCGCGATTTCCGGTTTCGCATTGGGTTTCATCGGGGCGCGCGTTTTCTTCAAACGCGACTGGGAGGATTGCGTCGCAATCGGCTTTGTGGCGCTGTTTTCCAACTCAGTGCTGCTGGGCCTGCCGATCACCGAACGTGCCTATGGGCCGGACGCACTGGCCGCAAATTACGCCATCATCGCAATACATTCACCGTTTTGCTACGCGGTGGGAATTACAACAATGGAATTGATCAGAAATCGCGGGGGGCGTCTGCGAGATACTGCCCGACAGGTGTTTTCTGCGATGTTCCGAAACGCACTGGTCATCGGGATTGCGCTCGGCTTCCTGGTAAACCTGACTGGAATGCCAATCCCGGGGGTAGTTGATCAAGCGCTGGACATGATGGTCCGGGCCGCACTGCCTGCGGCGCTCTTTGGGCTGGGTGGTGTTTTGTACCTTTATCGCCCCGAGGGAGATTTACGAACGATCGGATACGTGGTTGCAATCTCGCTCGTGGTGCATCCGCTGATAACCTATGGTCTTGCTCGCGCTTTTGGGTTGGGAACAGAGGCGTTGCGCTCTGCTGTTGTGACAGCAGCTATGGCACCGGGCGTAAATGCCTATGTATTTGCCAATCTTTATGGCCGCGCCCGCCGTGTTGCTGCGTCTTCCGTTCTGATGGGAACACTGGGTGTTATCGTCACCGGTTGGGTTTGGCTTCAGATCTTGCCGTGACGCAGATTTTGTTATGGAGAAAATATCACCAACAAATGGCCTAAACACTTCAAGAACGGCTATAGAGAGAATTTGGTGGGCGACCCTGGAATCGAACCAGGCGTGGGTCTCCCCGGCGGAGTTACAGTCCGCTGCCGCACCTTGCAGCTCGTCGCCCTGACAGCGCCCAGATACTTGAGCCCCCGGCGAGCGTCAAGGGCACAAAAGCACCTGCGGTCAAGTTACTGATTTCACACTTGCGCAGCAGCGGCATGGCTGCGCATTGTGCCTGTTATAAGAAGGAAGACCTTGTCATGAAAAAGCCTGCTTGGGTGATCGAAAAAGAGAAGGCACGGCGAATGGCCGCGTCCGAGACGCTCTGGCTCTTCGGGCTTCATGCTGTCGAAGATGCACTGAAAAACACCGCACGCGAAAAGCGGCGTCTGGTGCTGACGCGCAATGCAGCCGACAAGCTGGCAGAAGCAGTGTCAGCATCGGGTATGGAGCCCGAGATGTGTGATCCGCGCAAATTCGCGGCCCCGCTTGATCCGCAAGCGGTGCATCAGGGTGCTGCGCTCGAAGTTCGCCCGCTCGACTGGGGAACGCTGGCGGATCGCTGCGCGCCCGAAGAGGGGCGTGGGCTTGTCGTACTGCTCGATCGGGTAAGCGATCCGCATAATGTGGGCGCTATCCTGCGCTCTGCAGAAGTGTTCGGCGCAAAAGCCGTTATTGCCACCCAGCGCCATGCCGCGCCAGAGACCGGCGCGCTTGCCAAGACTGCCAGCGGCGCGATGGAGCGCCAGCCCTATCTGCGCGTGCGCAATCTGGCCGAGGAGATGGAGGCGCTCAAGGCGATGGGCTATGTGATCTTTGGGTTGGATGGCACGGGCGAGGTGACACTGGCGGAAGGGCTCGCGCACTTCCCTCCGGGGCCTGTCGCGCTGGTCTTGGGCGCCGAAGGGCCAGGGCTGCGCGACAAGACGCGCGAGACCTGCGACATGATCGTGCGGATCCCAGCCGCTGCTGCATTCGGATCGCTCAATGTCTCGAATGCAGCGGCAGTGGCGCTTTATGCCGCGCATATGGCGCAGGGGGCATGATGCGGTGGCTTGCACCAGTTGCAATCATTCTCCTTGCAAATTGCGCGTCGGTCTCACGCGAGGAATGTTTGGCAGGAGATTGGGAAGCGATTGGCGCGCGCGACGGGGCGGCGGGCCGCGTTTCTGCGACCCAATTCGAACGCCATGTAAATGCCTGCGCGCGGGTGGACATCACGCCTGATCGTACGACCTGGGCGCGCGGATATGAGCAGGGGCTGTTGAGCTATTGCACGCCGCTGCGCGGGCTGAGCGAAGGCGAGGCCGGGCGGGCTTACCGCGATGTCTGTCCGCTTGCCAGTGAAGCTGCTTTCCTGCGCGGTCATGAGCTTGGGTTACTGGCCTACCGCCAGCGTCAGCGCATTGCCGAAATCGAACGCGACATCGCGGCGCTTGCCGCGCGCAATCGGTTGCTGTCCACGGAGGCGGGAAATGGTGCGGCACAGCGCGAATGGCAAAGCAATCAGGCCGAGATCCTTTCGTTGCGGCTTGATCTGGGGCTCGCGCGCGCTGAACTCCTGCGCATTGAGCGCGAGATCCGCGCCTTCAGGGCAAATATATAGGCGCGCGATTTCCATCGCAGAGGCGGCGCAGCACTGCCGGATAAAGCGCATGTTCCATTGGCAGAACGCGCGCGGCAAGGGTCTCCGCCGTGTCGTCGGACAAAATCGGCACCCGCGCCTGTCCAAGGATCGGGCCGTCATCAAGCGCAGCGGTCACTTCATGGACTGTACAGCCAGCCTCGGTATCACCCGCCGCAATCGCGCGAGCATGGGTGTCGAGGCCCTTGTATTTGGGCAGAAGCGACGGATGGATGTTGAGCATCCGTCCCTCGAAACGGGCTACGAAATCGCCCGTAAGCACGCGCATGAAGCCCGCAAGTGCGATCAAATCGGGTCCAGCCTCCTCGATCCTCGCAAGAAGTTCCGTCTCGAAACCAGCGCGGTCGCCCTTATGAGGGCGATGATCGACCACAGCGGTGGGTATCCCCAAGGCCTGTGCTTTCGCAAGCCCACCCGCGAGCGGGCTGTTCGAAAGCACGAGGCAGGGCCGGGCCGGATGATCGCCCCGCATCGATTCCGCCAGTGCTATCATGTTCGAGCCTGACCCAGAAATCAGGATCGCGACACGCTTTTTCATGCAAGCATGCCCGAATAGTGGACGCCCACACTTTCGGTGACATGGCCCAACCGATAGACGCGCTCTCCTGCCTCCGAGAGCAGGCCTGCCAGCGCCTCGGCGCGGTCTGAAGCCACAACCAGCACCATGCCGATCCCGGCATTGAAGGTCTTGAGCATTTCTGCCTCAGAAATCCCTCCTGCCTCTGCAAGCCAGCGAAAAACAGGCGGCAGCACCCATGCCCCAAGATCAATCTCGGCACCCATGTCATCAGGCAGAACGCGCGGCAGGTTCTCAGTCAGCCCACCTCCGGTTATATGCGCCAGAGCATGAACGCCGCCCGCACGGATTGCCCCAAGTGCGGGCTTCACATACAAGCGCGTTGGGGTGAGTAACGCCGCGCCAAGCGTGCCATCGGTAAAGGGAGCGAGGGCGTTCCACTCAAGCCCAGCCTGCTCTGCAATTTTTCTAACAAGGCTATAACCATTGGAATGCACCCCGTCAGAGCCCAGCCCAAGCAGAACGTCACCCGCTTGCACATCAGATGGCAGCTCATGTCCACGCTCCACGGCACCAACTGCGAAGCCTGCAAGATCAAAATCCTTGGCCGCATACATCCCTGGCATTTCAGCTGTCTCGCCACCTATCAAGGCACAACCGGCGCGCAGACAGCCTTCGGCAATCCCGGAAATGATTTGCGTTGCGGCTTGGACATCAAGCTTGCCAGTTGCGAAATAGTCGAGGAAGAAAAGCGGTTCAGCGCCCTGACAGACCAGATCATTGACGCACATTGCCACGAGATCAATGCCGATCGTGTCGAGATGGCCCGTATCGATCGCAATGCGAAGCTTTGTCCCCACCCCGTCGGTGGCGGCTACAAGTATGGGATCTTTATAGCCTGCTGCCTTTAGGTCAAAAAGCGCCCCGAACCCGCCTAGCCCCGACATGACCCCAAGTCGCGATGTTTGCTTTGCAGCAGGTTTAATTGCTTCTACAAGCGCATTTCCGGCGTCGATATCAACCCCAGCCTGCGCGTAACTCAAACTGTTCTCGTTTTTGATCATCCTGGCAGCTCCCAAGGTCTACAGCTTGCGTTGCGCGATACCTGATCGGTCGGCGCAGGGCAAGCTGGCGACACTCCTGAAAACCAAGCCCTGCTCATTGTTTCGCATTCTAACTTGGCAATGAGATCAGGTGGCCATGGATCACCTAATCCACGCGATTCCGATAATGGGGATGGTCTTCGACCGGCTAGATCGAAGCCTGCAATAAGCTCGTCACGATCCCGAAACGCCTGTGATGGCGTAGTTTCGGATCCGGTGCAGCGTAGTCCTGTTGAACTCGATCCACGCGATTCTTGATCTCCCAACGCAGACACGTCTTTTTGCTTGAGATGATTACGACCTTGATCAGGATGCGCCACAATACATGATCACTGTCGAAGAACACCGCGTTGTTCAACCGCCATGCCAAATCTGCCATCAGCAAATGGTAGCGCGTTGCATAATGAGTTGCGCGCGATGCAACCTTTCAAATGCCTGCACGAAAGCTTGAAGCTTTACAGGTAAATATCCGCGCAGGACCTCTCCCATAAAAAGGCAGCGACAGGTCCAGATACTTGCCGGACGGTTTAATCCAAGCTGAGCCCACCTTGACGCGTCTTGTCTTTAAGCATAGCAGATGCAGTGTCGGGCCTGTAGCTCAATTGGTTAGAGCAGAGCGCTCATAACGCTTTGGTTGGGGGTTCGAGTCCCTCCGGGCCTACCACGACGCCGAAAAAACTCGCGATCGATACTCCTCGAAACCGAGTTTTGTACAGTTTCTTCCGCATAACAGTACTGACAACATGCCTTTGCGACCACATGCAATTGCCTTTCGCAACCGGCTGGCAGACTGAACTGACCGACCAGCGCCGATCTCGCCACATCTGAAGTTTGACAATGAACGTGAATAAAAAAAGCCCCGCATGAGCGAGGCAATTTTCGATTAGGTATCTGGTGGAGCCAAGGGGAGTCGAACCCCTGACCTCTTGAATGCCATTCAAGCGCTCTCCCAACTGAGCTATGGCCCCACAAGTTCCGGCATACGCCCGAACACCCGCCTGATACGAAAAGCTGCCGGCCTGCGCAACACAAAAACGCAGGCTCAGCCGAGATCAATTCTCAGTCTTCGTCATCAGAGGCGACATCGGCCAGATCGTCGAGCGCGACTGTCTCATCGTCATCATCTTCAAGCAGTTCATCATCGACTTCGACGGCGTCATCATCATCGACCAGCAGATCATCATCGTCATCTTTGACAGTTGCAGCCTTGGTTTTCAGCGCCGCGGTGGTGATCTCGTCGCGACGATCCTGATTCTCGACAATGACTGTTTTGCCGGTGTAAGGGCTGATGATGGGATCTTTGTTCAGATCATAAAACCGCTTGCCGGTTTCCGGGCATACGCGCTTCACACCCCATTCTGGATTGGACATCGACATTTCCTTTGTTCGCGTGCCTTTCTTCAAGGCTCGTGCCGTGCCATAACTCGCCTATGCTGTAAAGGCCCGTGAGTCTCGGTAATAGGCAGATGCGCTATTTATTGCGCTTTGAGGCTGGCGTATCTTGGTAAACAGGAACTCGGATGCGGATAGATACACGCACAGCAACCTTTGGCAACGATCCCGAGATTGAAGTCAAGCTGCGAAGATCGGTACAAGCGAGGCGGTTGAATCTGCGGGTTTCCGGGCTGGATGGGCGCGTCACGCTGACAATGCCCCGCAATCTGCCTCTCGCAGAGGCACTTGCGTTCTTACGCGAGAAAGAGGCCTGGTTACGTTCGGCCATGGCGCGGGCGCAGTTGTCCCATCACATACGAATTGGTTCAGATATCCTTTTGCGCGGGCAAAAACTTCGAATCACACAGGCGCCAGGTCAGCGTGATATCAGACAAATCGGTGGCGATCTTCTTGTGCCCAACGACCCGAAGGGCGAGCGTACTGGGCCGCGCGTTGCGGCATATTTCAAAACTTGTGCGCAAAAAGAATTGCTACTGGCATGCGATTTATATGCCGAGAAACTTGGGCGAAGGTTCTCGGCGATCAATCTGCGCGATACTCGGTCGCGCTGGGGGTCTTGCAACATTCAAGGGCGCCTGATGTTCTCATGGCGGCTCATCATGGCACCTCCGGAGGTGTTGCGATATGTCGCGGCCCATGAGGTGGTCCATCTGGCGCATATGGATCACTCACCTGCGTTCTGGGCTTGTGTTGCGCGGCTGATGCCCGATTACAAATTGCATCGCCAATGGCTACGTGAAAATGGCACGCAACTTCACGGCTATTGCTTCAAGTCACGTCCTGCAGAGGAAAAGGGATAACGCTCAAGGATGTCATATTGAGCACCGTCACTGCGCAGATGAGAACGATAGAGCCCCAGTTCCGATACTTCAAAAGCCTCGGTTCGAAATCTCGTTGTCTGCGCTATCGCAACTTCAAGTTCGGGCTGGTTGAACTGGCCGGGGCTGAGATACGCCAATGTCACATGCGGGCTGTAGCGCCGCGCCTCGGGTGCAAAGCCGGCACGGCGCGCAATGCCGGCAAGCTTTTCCTGCAAGGCCATCAATTCTGGTACAGGGCTTACGCGGGCATGAAGATTATGCGCTTTGGCTTTGCCATAGAGCCCAAGCCCCTCTAGGTGAAGCGAAAACGAGGCGAGCTCCAGCCGCGAGAGCGCAGAATCGAGTTCCTCCAATTGGATACGCTGTGCCTCGCCGAGAAAGACCAGCGTGATGTGAAAATTCTCGGGCGGCACCTTGCGTTTTATCGGCAACAGGAATTGTTGCAGCACGAGCTGACTTCGCACTGCCATTGGCAGATCAAGCGCCAAAAAGACCCGCATGCACGCCTCGCTCAGTCAGGGCTGTAAGTGGCCGCGACTTCATACATGACTGGCTCGAACCGTGCACACATGGCTGCAATCGCACGGTTGCGCTCACGCATTTCGGGCGTACGCAGCATGGCTTGAAAATCCTCCCGCGCACGCCATTGCGAATAAGTGGCGATGCGGGTCTGGGCATCATTGACATGGATTGCGACGGCACGAAAACCCGGCTGGTGACGGATG
Source organism: Natronohydrobacter sp. (assembly GCA_007125005.1). Lineage (GTDB taxonomy): Bacteria > Pseudomonadota > Alphaproteobacteria > Rhodobacterales > Rhodobacteraceae > Roseinatronobacter. The sequence goes on along the minus strand of SLDY01000062.1, from coordinate 13,632 downwards.
ACCTTGTCATAAGCATCCTGCAACGCTTCAAGCACGTCCGCACAGGTGCCAGGTGTCATCTCGAAAGTGCTGATGACTGTCTGACCGGCATGTTGCGCGCTGATCTGCATAGCCCCCTCCTTGTTTGATGCAACCATCGTGGCGCAAAGGGGCGGCAATATCAATCGTCAAGCATGGCCATCAGTCGCGCCTTCTCGCCACGGTCCTGCGGGTCGGACACCGCCTCGGCCAGCGCCTCGAGCGATGCTATCGAATGTGCTGCGCGAAACGCATCAACATGGGGCAGCATCGCACGGATACCCCGCGCGCGAGGGGCGAAGCTGTCCCAGCGCAAAAGCGGGTTGAGCCAGATCAGCCGGCGCGAGGAAAGGTGCAACCGCTCCATCTCGCGCTCAAGCAGTGCGGAATCATCGCGATCAAGCCCGTCCGAGATCAGCAGCACCACGGCCCCCTGCCCCAGCACCCTACGCGACCAATCAACATTGAAGGCACGCAGGCAAGATCCGATCCGTGTGCCGCCCTGCCAGTCCTGGGCTTCCGCTCCTGCGGCATTGAGGGCAGCATCCACATCTCGGGTGCGCAGGTGGCGCGTGATGTTGGTTAACCGTGTGCCGAAGGTGAAGGCATGAACCTTTGCCCAACCTTGCCCCTGACGATTGGCCACAGCATGGATAAAATGCAGTACCATGCGCGAATACTGCGACATTGAGCCCGATATGTCGCACAGCACAATCAATGCCGGCCAACGCACGCGCGGGCGGCGCAAATGTATCCGCGTGATTTCGCCGCCCTGCCGGATCGATGCGCGCATTGTACGCCGCCAATCGGGCTGACGCCCTCGCGGATCGGCCATCAACCGCCTTGTTGCGATAGGTTTCACTGGCAGCGACAGCCGCGCAAGCATTCGCCGCGCCTTGGCGGCTTCCTCAGTCGACATCTGCTCAAAATCGAGAGTCCGAAGCCGTTCCTCCCCGGAAGCCGTCTGCGAAGCGTCGATCTCGATTTCGGTATCCTCGCTCTCGCTTTCATCCTGCGGGCGATCCGGCGCCTGAGCGCCATCGAGCAGTGCCTCTGCTGCGCGCTTGGCTGCAGATTCTGCCGCCTTTTCTTCAGCAACATTGCGGAGCGCCGGAAGTAACAGCGACATCATATGCTCAAGATACCGCGGATCACGCCAATAGAGCCGGAAAATCTGATTGAAGACCTGTCGTTCCTCGGGCCGATTGACAAAAACCGCGTGCAGCACCCAATAAAAATCAGCTTTGCGATCAAAACCGGCCGCTGCCACAGCCTCAATCGCAGCCTGCACGCGACCGGGCCCGATTGGCAGTCCCGCACGGCGGAGCGCACGCGCAAAATGCGTGATGTTGTCCACCAGCTTGCCATCCTCCGGGATAGCCAGATCAGGGTAGCCCACCATGATCAGACAAGGATCAAGGGCGTTGCCCTGTGTCGCCGAACCGCTCCCCCCGAGCGTATTTCACTCAAGAAAATGATCATGCGACTGCCAGGGATTGCCGTGCCTCATCGAGAATCTTCTTGGCTTCCATCCCTTGGAGCCGGGCAATATCATCCTGATATTTCAGAATCGCACCAAGTGTGTCGGAAATGACTTCGGGGGAGAGCTCGAGCACATCAAGCGCGAGCAGGCATTTCGCCCAGTCGATCGTCTCTGCGACACCGGGTTTCTTGAACAAATCCTCGCTACGCAATCGCTGAACGAAGGCCACGATCTCACGTGAGAGTGTTACAGAGGCTTGTGGCGCACGCGCGGCAAGTATCTCGAGTTCGCGCTGATAATTCGGATAATCCACCCAGTGATAAAGGCAGCGTCGCTTGAGCGCATCGTGGACTTCACGCGTTCGGTTCGACGTGAGGATCACGATGGGCGGTTCGGCGGCCTTGATCGTTCCAAGCTCGGGGATCGTGACCTGAAAATCCGAGAGCGCCTCCAGCAAGAAAGCTTCGAAAGGCTCGTCTGTTCGGTCGATCTCGTCGATCAGCAGCACAGGCGCACCGCCGGGCTGCGGTCGCATGGCTTCCAGCAGCGGACGCTCGATCAGGTATTCCGGTCCGAACAGCCGCGCCTGCAAATCACCCTTATCGCCCGTGGCTTCTGCAGCGCGGATGGCAATCATCTGCGCCGCAAAATTCCACTCATATACCGCGGCAGCCGCATCAAGCCCTTCATAGCATTGTAGCCGTATCAGCCGACGCCCAAGGCCACAGGCGATAGCTTTCGCGATCTCGGTTTTGCCCGTCCCTGGCTCGCCTTCAAGAAATATTGGTCGTTGCAGCGCCATTGCCAGAAAGACGACAGTGGCAAGCGCACGATCGGCGACATAAGACTGATCGGCAAGCATGGCCTGCACTGCATCGATACTCGCATTTTCTTGCACCATAATCTGCTGCCTCCGCCCAAGTCAGGCACAGGCTGGCGTGCTTGGGTGCTGCGGTCAAGCCTCTATTCGTCCATCAAGGGCCTTTGGGCGTGTGCAGCCCTGACGGATCTGTGACGCCGGGTCGCGGACAGATCGGCGCACAAGTCTTTGCCTGAATGGGGTTTTGCATTAATGGTTTAGAAAACCTTCTGTGATAGTGGTGAAAGATGATTGTCGAACTTGGACATTATGCGCTGATTCTGGCCTTCGCCGTTGCCTTGGCGCAGGCTCTGATACCATTGGTTGGGGCTCATAAGGGCTGGCGTGACTGGATGGTGGTCGCAAATCCCATGGCCACGGTTCAATTCCTGCTGGTAGCGTTTAGTTATGCGGCGCTGACCTACGCATTTCTGGTCTCGGATTTTTCCGTCAAGCTTGTGGTGGATAACTCGCACACACTCAAACCTCTTATCTACAAGATTTCAGGTGTTTGGGGGAACCACGAAGGGTCTATGCTGCTTTGGGTCTTGACGCTGACACTCTTTGGGGCCTCGGCCGCCTGGTTTGGCGGCAATCTGCCTGCATCCTTGCAAGCGCGCGTGCTCGCTGTGCAGTCGGCAATCACCGCTGCGTTCATGGCTTTCACGATCTTTACCTCCAACCCTTTCACAAGGCTGGCATTCCCGCCTTTCGACGGGACGGATCTCAACCCCCTGCTGCAAGACCCCGGCCTCGCCTTTCACCCCCCCTTTCTGTATCTTGGCTATGTCGGTCTCTCGATGTCTTTTTCCTTCGCAATCGCCGCGCTGATCGAAGGACGCGTTGATGCGGCATGGGGGCGCTGGGTGCGGCCCTGGACCTTGGCCGCATGGGTGTTTCTGACAATAGGCATCGCGACGGGATCGTGGTGGGCTTATTACGAACTTGGCTGGGGTGGGTTCTGGTTCTGGGATCCTGTCGAGAACGCATCCCTCATGCCTTGGTTATTCGCGGCTGCCCTGCTCCATTCGGCCATCGTGGTGGAAAAGCGCGAGACCCTGAAAAGCTGGACGATCTTGCTGGCTATTCTCGGCTTTGGCTTTTCGCTGATGGGCACCTTCATCGTGCGCTCCGGGCTGCTGACATCGGTGCATGCTTTTGCGATGGATCCGGAACGCGGCGTCTTCATTCTGATGATCCTGGCTGTGTTCATGGGCGGAGCTTTGACGCTATTTGCATTTCGCGCACCTATTCTCGAGGCGAAAGGCGTATTTGCAACTGTGAGCCGGGAATCCGCGCTTGTTGTCAACAATGTCCTGCTCGCAGTCTCGAGCTTCGTGATCTTCATCGGAACCATGTGGCCACTCTTGGCCGAAATGCTCTTCGATCGTGTTCTTTCCGTCGGGCCTCCGTTCTTCAACACGGCTTTCACTCCCTTCATGGTGGCCTTGGCTATGGTCTTGCCGATCGGTGCAATGTTACCTTGGAAGCGCGGAAATCTGGCACGCACCATGCGCCCGCTATGGGGAATCGCTGCTTTCTCAGTGGCGATGGGTGCCTTGGTATGGGCTTTGCAGACCGGATATTCACCGATGGTCCCGATCGGCCTTGTCTTAGGGCTGTGGGTTGTCTTGGGCGCGGGCGCTGATCTATGGGCACGCACAGGCCGCGGCGATATTCTTTACAGACTGCGCCGCCTTGGGCGCCTGCCACGTGCCGATTGGGGCAAGGCGACAGCGCATGGAGGACTCGGGATCACGGTCTTCGCCGTTGCTGCGCTGGTGGGCTGGGAGACCGAAGATATTCGCGTCGTCCAGATCGGCGAAAGCTTCGAGAAAGGTGGGTACACCTTGACTTTAACATCCGTGGATCGCGTGCAAGGACCGAATTATGTCTCAACGATGGGCACACTGGAAGCGCATCGCAACGGAAGGCTGATCGCAACACTCCAACCCGAGAAACGCTTTTACCTTATCGCGGGCATGCCAACTACTGAGGCTGCAATTGATTATCGGATAACGCGCGATCTCTACGTCACCTTGGGAGACCCACAGGACAACGGCGGTTGGGCTGTCAGGACATACATCAAACCTTTTGCAAACTGGCTTTGGTTTGGGTGCTTTCTGATGGCATTGGGCGGTATTTTCAGCCTGAGCGACCGGCGCTACCGCATCGCGGCAGGTGCCGAGCGGGCACCACGCAATACGGTGCCAGCAGAATGAGATGGTTTCTTCCAATTGTCTTGCTGGCACTGCTGACCACACCACATACAGCCCAAGCCGTTCAACCGGACGAAATTCTGGAAGATTCAGTTCTGGAGCAGCGCGCGCGCGATATCTCTGCGGGCTTGCGTTGTCTTGTTTGCCGTAACGAATCAATCGACGAATCAAATGCGGATCTGGCGCGAGACATGCGCCTGCTCGTGCGCGAGCGTCTGCTGGAGGGTGATAGCGATTCTGAAGTGATCGCCTTTATCGTCGAACGTTACGGCGAGTTTGTTCTGCTACGCCCGACAACAGATGGAGTGAACATCATCCTCTGGGTCGCAGCACCCGTGCTCTTCATCATTACGCTCGTTTCTTCCGGGCTTTATCTGCGCCGCCGCGATTCGGCACCCGATCCAACTGGAGACGGTTTGAGCGAGACCGATCGCAAGAGGTTGGCGGAGTTGCTCAAAGAGTGACGCACCGTCGCGACTTTTATGCCGCGCAAAGATCCGTATGCTTCTGCAAATTTCAGCGGAGGCTTCATGGATTACGATACGCTTAGGGTCACCGAGAGCGATGGTATTTGCGTTATTACCCTCAACCGCCCGGAAGTGATGAACGCGCTCAACAAACAGATGCGCGCAGAGCTGACTCATGCACTCAAGGATGCAGCACGCCACGCTCGCGTGATGGTGCTGACGGGCGAAGGCCGTGCATTTTGTTCTGGTCAAGACTTGGGTGATGGGGGCAACGCTGCGCAGATCGATCTGGAGCGAACCCTGCGTGAAGAATATGAGCCGATGTTGCGTGCAATCTATGACGCGCCAGTGCCAGTAATTGCTGCGGTGAATGGCTCTGCGGCGGGCGCAGGTGCGAATCTGGCATTGGCAGCCGATCTTGTAATCGCGTCGGAACAGGCGAGTTTCATCCAGGCCTTTACCCGGATCGGGCTGATCCCGGATGCCGGCGGCACTTGGTTTCTGCCACGCCAGATCGGCTTTGCCCGTGCTATGGGAGCTATGCTGCTGGCAGACAAGATTAGCGCACGGCAAGCCGCAGAGTGGGGTATGATCTGGGAAGCCGTACCGGAAGAGCATTTCGCTGCGGTCTGGCAGGAGCGCGCCGCCGCTCTCGCAACGGGCCCTACAATCGCTTATCGCAATATCCGGCGCGCCCTCCGCGCCAGTCTTTCCAGCACACTGGATGCGCAGCTTGCTCTTGAAGCGCAGCTGCAGGCCGAAGCGGGGAAGACCCGGGATTTTCAGGAAGGTGTCATGGCTTTTCTCGAGAAACGCCCTGCGCAATTCGAAGGTCGATGACAGGCCTCGGCGCCGGCACTGCCGTCAGGTCCGGTGCACCATAACTACATCAAAGCTCTGTTCATTGACTGGCTGAGCGCAGAAACGATTTTGGCTCTGTCAATTTGCGCTCCTCATGACTCACAGATGCAAACCAAGCATGCGCCGCGCTGGACTGAATGTTTCAACTCTGAGGATCGGGGCCGCGCCATTCACCCTGCTCGCGCAATGCCTCCATCACTTCGCGCGGCATATAGGTTTCGTCATGCTTGGCAAGAATCTCACTCGCCTGAAACACGCCATCAACAAAGCGCCCTGTCCCGACCATGCCTTCATTCTCTGTGAAGAGGTCGGGAAGGATACCCCGGTAATGCACCTCAACCGAAGCCGGACCATCGGTCACGCGAAAAACAACTGTGTCTGACTGCCCGCGCACGATAGATCCCGGTTCGACCAATCCGCCGATGCGGAACACTTCATGGGGCGAGGGCGGCTCGGCCAATACTTGCGAGGGGGAGCGGAAGAAATTGATCCCATCACGCATAGCATAACCGATCAATGCGGTGGACAAAGCGAGCGCCACTGCAGCTACAGAGATGATCTGTATCCTGCGGGATTTCTTCAGACTCTTCATTCGTTCCTCTCACGTCAGGGAAATATCGGCGCGCCAAGCAGGCCCGCTGTTTCTTCAAGTCCCAGCATCAGGTTGGCGTTCTGGATAGCCTGTCCGCTGGAGCCTTTGCACAAATTGTCCAAAGCTCCAACCACGACTGCTCGTCCAGGGACGCGATCTCCGACGACCCCGATATGCACGAAATTGGAACCGCGCACATCATGAGTCGAGGGGGTTGTGCCAAAAGGTAGCACGCAAATCATTGATTCATCGCAATACCGGCCATGCAAAACTTTGTGAATGGCCTGCGCATCGCCATCGAGCCACGCAGTCGCGAGTATGCCGCGGTTGAAGGGCATGAGATGTGGCGTGAACTGGATATGCACGTCGCGCCCGGCGAGCGCGCTGAACTCCTGATCGAACTCACCCAGATGTCTGTGTGTGCCACCGACAGCATAGGCATGTGTGCCCTCAGACAATTCGGCATGCAGCAGGTTTTCCTTCATGGCGCGCCCTGCCCCGGATACCCCGCATTTCAGATCGAGGATAATTCGATCAAGATCGATCACGCCCGCCTCTATAAGCGGGCGCAGGATATACTGCCCGGTTGCTGCATTGCAGCCGGTACCTGCGACAAGCCGTGCAGCACGGATTTCATCGCGGTAAAATTCGGTCAATCCATAGACAGCCTCGCGCTGCAAGTCTGGCGCTGCATGCGGCTTGCCATACCATTTTTCATAAGCGGCAGGATCGCGCAGCCGGAAATCAGCCGAAAGATCAACGATCTTGAGATCGCGCGGCAAATCCTTGATGACCGCCTGCGAAGTCGCGTGCGGGAGCGCACAAAAGGCAAGGTCAATGCTGCTGAAATCCACATCCTCGATGCGGCATAGATCCGGGAGATCTAGATGGCGCAGGAAAGGGAAGACTTGCGCCATAGGCTGACCAGCCTTGCGCTCACCTGTAAGCGCGGCGATCCGCAAATCGGGATGTGTTGCAATCAGGCGAACGAGTTCGGCGCCGGTATAGCCAGAGGCTCCGAGAATGGCGATGGATTTACTCATGGGGTGATCTCTTGGTCTGGTGCTGCGCATAACAGTTACGCATCATGCGCTCCGCGCGGGAGTATTTAGGGCAAGATGAAAGCCGCTCTGGTCTCAGGCAGCCCGGAACGCGATCTGTCGTCGCAGAAATTGCGTGGCCTTGCGCGACACATTGACTGGCACGCCGGTCGTCAGAAAGGCGCTCTCGCGGCCCGTCCCCAGCAGCTCGGGGCGACGCTTGAGGTAATCATCGAGACTGGCCGCGACCAGATCGGGCTGCGAATAGACGCTGACGCCCGACCCCAGCGCCTCGCGGAAGGCTTCTTCTACTAACGGATAATGCGTACAGCCGAGCACCGCCGCTTCGGGGCGTGGCATCCGGCGCAGGAGCGCTTCAACGTGGCTGTGTACCAGCGCCTCTGCAAGCTGCATATCGCCCTGCTCGATGGCATCGACGACACCGGCACAGGGCTGCGCCTCTACATCGACGCCGATGGCACGAAAGGCCAGTTCACGTTGGAAGGCACGACTGGATACAGTGGCGGGGGTCGCAAACAGCGCCACATGCTTAACCGCAACTTCGCGCGGGGGGGAGTTGTCTCCCCATTGGCGCTCGGTCAAAGCCTCTATAAGCGGGACGAAAACGCCCAGAACCCGCTTATCTGCTGGGACCCATGTTTCCTGCATCCGTTTGAGGGCTGCGGCAGAAGCGGTATTGCACGCAAGGATCACAAGGTCACAGCCCTCGGCCCAGAGCCGCTCGACACCCGCGCAGGTGAGGTTGAAGATATCTTCGGCATCGCGCACACCGTAAGGTGTGTGGGCATTGTCGCCCAGATAGACAAAAGGCACATCGGGAAGTCTTTCGCTCAGCGCGCCAAGCACGGTGAGCCCGCCAAGCCCTGAATCAAACACTCCAACTGCCATTGCGCCCCTCGCCTCAATGCCGGTATGCCTCCTCGAATACATGGCCGGTCCGCAGCTTATCGAGGGGCTCTTGCGCCATTCCATAGGTCGCCGCGCTCAGGAAATCCATCATTTCTTTAGCTTGGCCTGCAGATTGGGCGCCTTTCGCACAAAAGTTCGGGGCACTGATGGCAGTGGCATTGCCTGACGCGACGGCTTATTCCGCTGCCAGCGTGGCGCCCTTCCCCGGAGCATGAAAAGCTTCCAACAATTCAGCCCGACGCTGCGACGCGGCTTCGGCATTGCGATGCTTCACCGGGCCGAAGCCCTTGATCTGCAGCGGCAGTTCCGCAAGTTCCACAGCGATGGCATGATTGGCTTCCGTGAGCCCCTCCAGCAAATTGGGGATGAGTTTCTCGTAGTCGCGAATCAGTCGGCGCTCCATGCGACGCTCGGCGGTGTAGCCGAAGATATCGAGCGGTGTGCCGCGCAGGGCCCTGAATGTCGCGAGTATCTTGAAACCGCGGATCATCCACTGTCCATAGCTGCGCTTCATCGGGCGGCCATCGGAGCCCTTGCGCGACAGACTTGGCGGAGCAAGATGAAAGCGCGGAGTGAAATCGCCCTCGAATTCTTCGCGCGCTTTGTCCAGTGTTGCCAGATGCAGGCGGGCAACCTCGTATTCGTCCTTATAGGCCAGCAATTTGTGATAGCCATTTGCAATCGCTTCACGCAGTCGCGCATCCGGCGCCTTGTCCACCAGTTTACGATAGCGTTTAGCTAGACGGCGCGATTGATATTGCGTCAGATGCGTTTCGCGCAACGCGATCTTTTCATCAAGCGAGAGAGGTTTTTGAACCACATTGTCGGCCAGCATCTCTGCCGCCTGTTGAGGGTAGATCACGCTCCAGCGTCCCAATGTGAAGGCACGGGTATTGCCCTCGATAGCGGCCTTGTTCAACTCGATCGCGCGCAGTATTGCAGCCTCACTAAGCGGCACAAGCGCCATCTGCCAGGCGGCCCCAAGCGCGATCATGTTGGAGAAGATGCTGTCGCCAAGCATGCGCCGCGCCAGTTCCGAGTAATCGCACAGATGCAGCTTATCGCCCAAACGCGCCTGCAATGCGACCTTGAGATCTTCCGCGGGAATGCGGAACTCGGTGTTGCGTGTAAACTCACCTGTGATGATTTCATGGCTGTTCACGGCTGCGCCAGTCTGGCCGCTACGCATCAGCCCGAGCGTCTTGGCCCCGGCGGTCACAACCAGATCGCCACCGATCACGCAATGCGCCTCACCGACCGCCACACGGATGGCCGAGATGTCTTCAGGTCGGTTTGCGATGCGGCAATGTATATGCACGGCGCCACCCTTCTGGGCGAGCCCGGCCATCTCGATCAGCCCTGCGCCTTTCTCGTCAAGCTGCGCGGCCTGCGCAAGGATCGCGCCGATGGTCACGACCCCGGTGCCACCGACACCCGTGATGACGATGTTATGTGTGCCATCGATGTCGGGCAAGGCGGGCTCAGCGAGATCGGGCAGTTCAATATCCTGCGTCGCGGTTTTCTTTAATTTTGCCCCTTCGAGCGTCACGAAAGACGGACAGAAACCTTTAAGACAGGAATAATCCTTGTTGCAGGAAGATTGGTCGATGGCGCGTTTGCGCCCGAACTCGGTTTCCACCGGCACAATCGAGACGCAATTCGATTGCACCCCGCAATCGCCGCAACCTTCGCAGATATCGGTATTGATAAAGACGCGGGTATCAGGGTCGGGAAACTCGCCCCGCTTTCGCCGACGGCGCTTTTCAGCGGCGCAAGTCTGGACATAGATGATCGCAGATACGCCCTTGTAGCGCGCGCAGTTCTTCTGCACGGCCTCCATTTCGGCGCGGGGATGCCAGCCCACGGATTTCGGAAAATCGCCACGTTTGGGTTCTTCCTTCTCGTCGAAGACAACCTCGATTTTGCCCACACCCATCGCGGCAAGCTCATACGCGATCTGTTCGGGCGAGAGATTGCCCTCGTTCTTCTGCCCGCCAGTCATCGCCACAGCATCATTATAAAGGATCTTGTAGGTGATATTGGTGCCTGCCGCGAGCGCTGCCCGGATGGCCTGCACGCCGGAATGGTTATAGGTGCCATCACCCAGATTCTGGAACACATGCTCGCGGGTCGAAAACGGCGCCTCGCCGATCCAGTTCGCGCCCTCACCGCCCATCTGCGTGAACCCGATCGTGTTGCGGTCCATCCACTGCACCATGTAATGGCAGCCGATCCCGGCATAGGCACGATGGCCCTCCGGCACTTTTGTCGAGGTGTTATGCGGGCAGCCCGAGCAGTAATAAGGCAGGCGCGCCGCAAGCTCGGTGGCATTATCGGCACGGCGCGCTTCGGCGAGCATACCAAGCCCGGCCTTCACACGATCTGTAGCGCGGCCTTCCTCGATCAGGATCTCGCCGATCTTCTCGGCAATCATGATCGGGTCGAGCGCGTAGCGGGTCGGGAAAAGTTCGACCTGCCGCCCATGTTCCCATGTGTCGCCCTTGTGCCAGCCATAGACGCGACGGCCGCGGCGGTCGTCGAAAATGGCCTCCTTCACCTGCACTTCGATCAGCTTGCGCTTTTCCTCGACCACGACGATCAGCTCCAACCCCTCGGCCCAATCGTGGAAGCTTTCCATATCGAGCGGGAAGGTCTGGCCGATCTTGTAGGTGGTCAACCCCAGCCGCTCGGCCTCCTCAGCGCCGATCCCCAAGAGGTTCATGGCATGAACGAGATCGAGCCAGTTTTTGCCTGCAGCGACAAAGCCGATCTTGGCACCGGGCTTGCCCCAAATACGCTTGTCCATCTGATTGGCGCGGCTGAAGGCTTCAGCAGCGAAGCGCTTGAAGTCGATCATGCGCGCTTCTTGCGCGACCGGCGTATCCATCAAACGGATGTTCAGTCCGCCTTCCGGCATGATAAAATCCGGGGTAACGAATTGGAGGCGATGCGGGTTGCCATCCACAACAGCGGTCGCTTCGACTGTGTCTTTCATCGTCTTGAGGCCGACCCACACACCGGCAAAGCGCGAGAGTGCATAGCCGTAATGCCCAAAATCCAGCACCTCCTGCACACCTGCGGGCGATAGGACAGGAATATAGGCATCAACCATCGCCCAATCGGACTGGTGCAGCGTGGTAGAGGATTCTCCAGTGTGGTCATCCCCCATTGCGACCAGCACACCGCCACAGGGCGAGGTACCCGCCATATTTGCATGGCGGAAAACATCGCCGGTACGATCAATCCCCGGCCCTTTGCCATACCAGAGACCGAAGACACCATCATAACGCCCCTCGCCGCGCAGTTCTGCCTGCTGCGTACCCCAGAGCGCAGTTGCCGCCAAATCTTCGTTTAGCCCCTCTTCAAACCGTACATTGACGGCCTCCAGCAGCTTTTTCGCGCGGTTCATCTGCTGATCGACCGCCCCAAGAGGTGATCCGCGATAGCCGGTCACATAGCCTGCTGTTTTAAAGCCTGCCTTTCGGTCACGCGCGGCTTGTGCAAGCATAAGTCGGACCAACGCCTGCGTCCCATTTAGCAGCACAGGCGATTTCTCGATATCAAAGCGATCCTGAAGCGAGATTTCCTGACGCATTCGCTGCACCTCCCAATGCCTTGTTGCGTTTGAAACGATCATAGGTCAATATTTCTGACCTACAAAGCAAATTCTTGGGTTTCAGCGCTTTTGTGATCAAGCAAAAGTCTTTAGAACAAATCGTGTCAGATTATGGAAATGCTGTTCGTGGATATTACCTGATGGATTGGGACAAGCTCAGAATATTTCATGCTGTGGCGGACGCCGGCAGCCTTACGCATGCGGGAGAGACCTTGCAGCTGTCACAATCCGCTGTCAGCCGCCAAATCCGCGCACTTGAGGACGGGCTTGATTCGATCCTGTTTCACCGCCATGCGCGCGGGCTGATCCTGACCGAGCAAGGCGAGCTCCTGTTCGAAGCTACCAAAGCCATGACACGAACGCTTGAATCCGCCGCAGCCCGTATCCGCGACGCAGAAGACGAGGTTTTCGGCGAATTGCGTGTCACAACCACAACAGGGTTTGGCACCCTTTTTCTCGCCCCACGCCTGCCGTCGCTCTATGCACAATACCCGGATCTCAAGATCGATCTCATGTTGGAAGAGCGTGTACTCGACCTTCCCATGCGCGAAGCCGATGTTGCCATTCGGATGAAGGAGCCCAGCCAGGCAGACCTGATCCGCAAGCGCCTGATGACCGTCAATATGCGGCTATATGCCTCTGCAGAGTATCTGCGCGCTAACGGCAAGCCAGACAAACCTGAGGATCTCTCGGATTTTCGTTTGATTTCGCAAAACATCACGTCGGCTCAGGTCAGTGTGGGCGCGCAACTCATTCGCGAATTAACCGCCCGCCCGCTGCGCTCAAGCTTCACCGTGAATAACTATTTCGGTGTTCTTCAGGCTGTGCTTAACCATCTGGGCATTGGTGTCCTGCCAGACTACGTCTCAGAAGACTTCCCCGAACTGGTTCATGTTTTGCCAGACATCGCCAGCGGTGACATCCCAGTCTTTCTCGCCTACCCAGAGGAGTTGCGTCACTCGAGACGGATCTCGGCCTTCCGTGATTTTGTTGTCGAGGAGATCGTCGCCTATCGCCGCGCGCGCCAGGCTTGAGCGAACTTGAATGCAGAATTTACAACTTTTGAATGAGGCATGTTTGCAACGCATAACGGCAATGTTGCAGGTGCAATATAATTTAACTTGCGTAATGCATGAGCATTTATATATCTCATTTCAAGACGCGAATGATTTTTCTCGCGTCTTACCTCCCTGTTGGACTTTGGCCGAGCTTTTTGCTCGGCCTTTTTTTATTGCAAATTCGCCTGCTTCGTAAGTTGCGGGTAGAGATGCCTTACCATCTTTCGGCCAGAGGTTTTTCAGTCTGCTGAGATCATTGGCAACATGCACATCTGGTAGCAACAAAATCCGCATCAAACCGATTCTGGCTTTTTTCTCTTTCGCGGGCAGGATCAACGCTGCAAGCGTCGGGCGAATCGAGCCTGGCTCTACAAAAACGTCGGGGCTGGAGGGATGCGGCGCATGGCGTCAATCAAGATCCATGAGTGTGTCTGCCCGCAGCGTTTAAGCTGGAGGACAGAGCCTGGATCTTCTGCCGCCTTTCGGCTG
>SLDY01000050.1 GCA_007125005.1 Natronohydrobacter sp. | reverse complement strand
TGCGGGGCAGGGCCTGTCCGGCCTGTGGCGCATTCGAGATGGTCATGATCGAAGGCTGTATGACATGTCGTGCCTGCGGGCACTCCAAATGTGGATGAAAAGCCAAAGCTAGGAGATGCTGTCTGCTGTGTCGGGTGGCATTGAAATACTAGGCGGCGAGGGGGGCGTGACCAATCAAGGCGCCAAATCACCCACGCGGATCGCTGAGCATTCAGATAAGGTGGATTGGCAGAACACTGGCGCGCAATGCGGCTTCGGTCGTATCTACACGCGCGTGCAGCAGGGCAAAGGCACCCGCGGGCAATTCTGCCTCATGTACTACTGTGGCAAAGGTGGTTGCAAGGAGCGCCTGTGTCGGATGAGGGCACCAGATCACCCCCTTGCTGAGCCCGGCACCCAAAGCCTTGCCGATTTGCTCAAGGCCAGTGTGTTCTGCGCTCAGGATCACTCCGTGGTCAGTGGCCGATGCCTTGCGCATAGCCGCTGCCATGGCAAGGATTTGTTCAGGATCGGGTTGGTGCCCGGTTTGCGCTGCGATGGCTTGGGATAACTCTGATTGAGCTGCCTCAACCCTGCGGGCCAAGTGTTCAATCGCAGCAGGCTCTGCACCCCGACGGGCTGCAGCAGCGCGGGCGACATCGCGCGGCCCGGCGGGTATAATCTGGCCCGGCACGTGACCATCGGCCAGACGTACTGGAATTGCGGCGCTTACAAATGGCGCACGCCAGCGACCGGCCACATAATGTGCAAACAGGCGTTCGGAGTAATCTTCAAACATGGCATATGCCTAGCAGCCCATATGTTGCTGCACCAGTGTTGCTTGCCAAAGCGCGCGCTTTGCGCCACCAGCTTAAGATATGAAACCTGCGCCAGATATTCTCTGCATCGGGGCCGCCCATTGGGATATTATCGGTCAGAGCCCGAACTCTATCGGGCGCGGTGCTGATGTTCCGGGCACCATCCGGCGTGCGCCGGGAGGTGTTGCGTTGAATATTGCTGTTGGGCTTGCAGCAGAGGGGCTGCATGCGGCCTTGATTGCCGCCATTGGCACCGATGCTTCTGGCAATGCCCTGTGTAGCTTCCTCAAAGTCTCCGGTGTCGAGACAACTTATTTGATCCGCAGCGCGCAGACTGATTGTTATCTCGCAATAGAGAGCCCCGATGGGCTGATTGCTGCTATCGCTGCGGCAGATGCTCTGGAGGGTATAAGCCCGGATGCGTTCGAAACGCTCAAGATGGATCCCGAAGTAACTGTATTGATTGATAGTGGCCTTGCGCCCCCAACGCTGGACTGGCTTGCCAGGGCGATTCAGGTCAATGATCTGAGACTTGCTGCTGCATCTGCTGCCAAAGCCAAACGCCTCTCACCCTTTTTGGGAACCGATGCCTGCTTTTATCTCAATCGCATGGAGGCAGAAGCGCTGTGCGATACCGGGTTCGCAGACAGCACCAGCGCAGCCCTTGGCTTGCGTTCAAAAGGTGCAACGCGGGCGATTATCACGGATGGCCCAAGCCCGATTTGCGATGCCAGCCCCGAGGGCCTTTTGCATACGTGCCCGCCCAATATTCGCCCAAGCAGCATTACCGGGGCAGGCGACCGTTTCGCCGCTGCGCATATCGCGGCCGAGAAGAACGGGCTCGGCCGTAGTGCAGCCCTTGCCTTCGCGCGTGACGCTGCCGCACGCCATATTTCCGACCAACCCTGAAGGAGTCCCATGCCGCCCCTCGCGTTTTCTCCCGAAGTCGCAAATGCCCGTGCTGAAGGCCGACCGATTGTTGCGCTCGAATCGACCATAATCACTCATGGCATGCCCTATCCGCAAAATCTCGAGATGGTCCTGCAGGTCGAAGACGATATCCGCGCCGCAGGGGCGGTTCCTGCGACCATCGCCATCATGACGGGCCAGATCCATATCGGTCTTGCACCTGACAGGCTCAGGTATTTGGCGCAGACGCGCGATGCGCTGAAACTCAGCCGCGCCGATCTCGCCGTGGCACTTGCAAGCGGTCAGACAGGGGCTACCACAGTTGCCGCGACCATGAGCTGCGCGGCGCTTGCGGGCATCGAGGTCTTTGCCACGGGTGGCATCGGCGGTGTGCATCGTGGTGCAGAGCTGAGTTTTGATATCTCGGCTGATCTGCAGGAGCTTGCCCAGACACGCGTCACAGTCGTTGCCGCAGGTGCCAAGGCGATCCTGGATCTACACAAGACCATGGAGGTGTTGGAAACTCTTGGCGTGCCGGTCATCGCCTTTGGGCAGGACATGCTGCCTGCCTTCTGGTCGCGTGAGAGTGCGCTTGCGGCACCACTGCGCCTTGACAGCGCAGATGAGATCGCAGCCACGCATGTGATGCGCGCGCGCCTTGGCTTGCCCGGAGGCCAACTGATCGCTAATCCCATCCCCGTCGCAGATGAGATCCCGTCTGCCACCCTCACGCCGCTGATCGATCAGGCAATCGCCGAGGCACGGGCGCAGGGCATCGCTGCCAAATCTGTCACGCCGTTCCTGTTGCGCCGGATTTTTGAACTGACCGATGGGGCGTCACTGAAGGCAAATATCGCACTCGTGCGTAACAATGCGCGGCTGGCCGCCAAGATCGCGCAGGCAGTCACACGCGCGCGCCTTGCATAAGCAAAGGGTCTGCCCCATGTATGCGCAGCACCGCTAAAAAAGAGAATCAGATGAGTTCCGAGCTTGGTAAACGCGGATTGATCGCTTCACTGCGCGGGAATTTTCTTGCCGGGCTTGCTGTGATCGCACCGGGTGTGCTGACAATCTGGATTGTCTGGAATGTGATCACCTGGATTGACGGCCTGGTTCTGAATTTCGTGCCGCGTCGCTTCCATCCGCAGGTCTTTATCGGCTGGGAAGTGCCGGGTGTAGGTGTGATTGTCTTTGTGGTCTTCACCCTTGTTATGGGGTATTTCACAAAGGGATTGATCGGGCGAACGTTGGTTGGCTGGGGCGAACGCATTGTCGAGACGATGCCGGTGATCCGCTCGATCTACAATGCCGTGAAACAGATTGCAGAGACTGTTATCGCCCGCAAGACGCCAAGTTTCGAGCGCGCCTGCCTTGTACAATATCCGCGCAAGGGGATCTGGGCGGTTGCCTTCATCGCGACCCAGACCCGCGGTGAAATCGGAGATAATCTGGCAGATGCAGGCGAGCTGGTTTCGATCTTCCTGCCGACCACACCGAACCCTACCTCGGGTTTTCTGCTCTTTGTGCCGCGCGCCGATATCATCGAGCTCGAAATGCCCATCGAGGATGCCGCAAAGCTCGTGATTTCTGCCGGGCTGGTATATCCCGAAACGCGCAAGTCTCGCGCTGCGCTTAGCCAAACATCTCCTCAAGGCTGACTGTCGAGCGCGCATTCAGATCATCCTTATGCGCATTGAGGAACCGCTCGCACGCACTGCGTCCTGCCTCTTTCAGCGAATGCAGCAGATATGGCGTTGGGGTTAGCTTGCTTGTGACCGAAAGCGTGGTCATCAGCGCGTCATCCGCTACCATATGTACCAGCACATCCTTCATGGCTCCGCTTTCCATGCGGCCTTCCGCGATCAGTTCTTTGACAAAATGAACTGCGCGCAACTCTCGCAACAATGAGGAATTGAAGCTGATCTCATTGATCCGGTTCTGGATTTCCTGCGGGGACTGCGGTATTTCTTCGCGGCGCAGCGGGTTTATATTCACGATGATAACATCGTCTGGCAAATGACTGCGATATAAAGGAAAAAGCGCCGGGTTTCCGGTGTAACCCCCATCCCAGAAAGCCTCCACCTTGCCAGTTTTTGGATCCTCAAGCTCCACTGCCTGAAACAGTGTCGGCAAACAGGCCGAAGCCATGATGACCTCGCACGAGACCTCTTCACCAGAAAAGACGCGGATCTTGCCGCTTCGGACATTCGTCGCGGCGACATGTAATTCCGGCCCGTCCTTGGCGCAGACCTGCCCGAAATTGAGGGAGCGCACGACAGGCTCAAGCGGATTGCGGTACAGTGCCCCGTATTGGTAGGGGCTCGTCACAAGGGCTGCCATATCCATCGGCGAGACCGGCATCAGCGCCTCGACCCAGGAATTGACCATGCCTACGGGGGGCAGGGCTTGCGCGATCCAGCCAGTCAGACGCAAATCATGGACAGCGCCTACCTGATGCCAAATCCTGTCCAGAAGGCCCCGCGCGCCGTCGCGCCCGCCCTGCGCATACCCTGCCTTGAGCGCCGCCCCGTTCAGCGCCCCCGCAGATGTGCCTGTAATCGCGGCGATCTCGATATCCTTTTCCTGCAACAGCCTGTCCAGCACGCCCCAGGTAAAGGCTCCGTGCGCGCCACCACCCTGAAGGGCCAGATTGATGCGTTTCACCATCGCTCACCTCCGATGAAGGGCTAGTCCGCGCCCTGTCGTCTCGTCGCCAAAATGCTCATGATACAACGCCCTTGGCGCTCAGAGCGCTGTCCAGCCACCATCTACCGAGATCGTTGTACCGGTAATCTGCGCGGCTGCGTCCGAGCAAAGAAATACCGCTGTTCCCCCCATCTGCTCGACGGTCGCGAATTCGCCGGAGGGCTGGCGTGAGAGCATAACCTCCTTGATCACGGTATCGCGGTCCATGTTGTGGGTCTTCATCTGATCGGGGATCTGTTTCTCCACAATGGGCGTCAGCACATAGCCCGGGCAGATTGCATTGCAGGTAACACCCTTGCCTGCTGCCTCCAGAGCCGTGACCTTGGTCAGTCCCACCACGCCATGTTTGGCCGCGACATAGGCTGATTTATAGGGGCTCGCCGTGAGGCCATGCGCAGAGGCGATGTTGATGACGCGCCCCCATCCCTTCTCATACATCCCCGCAAGTGCTGCTGCACTGGTATGAAACGCCGATGAGAGATTGATCGCAACGATCGCGTTCCATTTCTCGACCGGAAATTCCTCAATTCGCGCGACATGCTGAATCCCGGCGTTATTCACCAGAATGTCACACCCGCCAGCCTTCTCGATTAGCGCGCGGCACTCCTCGGGTTTTGACATATCCGCCTGTATGTAGCGCACATTCGCCCCGGTCTGAGAGGCGATATCTTCGGCGAGTTTGTGATCGTCGGGCGAATCGGTAAAGGAGTTGATCACCACATCCGCACCGGCGCGCGCCAGTTCACGCGCGATCCCGAGGCCGATGCCGGAATTCGATCCTGTCACCACGGCGCGTTTTCCTGCAAGCTGCATCACTCATCTCCCCTGTCTTGCGTGTTCTGCCCTGCAGCATAGGTTTTTCGCGGGCAAAGACCAGAGGCAAGACAGGCACAGCCAAATCGCTGGAAGTGTGTGCATCAGCCAAAAAAACGCCCGCACAAGGCGGGCGTCAGTTATTGAGGCAGGTTTCATACAGGCAAGAAACCTATCGAGCAGTACTAGATATATAACCATTCTACCTGAGGCTTCCAAGCTAAAAGTTTGAAAACTCTGGAACCACATTGTAGCGTCGCTGGAAACCACCTCGCTTTCAACGCTCCCGGAGTTGCCCAGATGATACCGAAATTGCGCCATTTTTCTGCCACATTCGCGGTGCTTTGTCTCGCTCTAATTGCATCGCTTCAGGCGAATGCGCAGCCAATGCATGGCATAGCTATGTATGGCGACCCTGCACTCCCACCAGATTTTGAGCATCTCCCCCATGTCAATCCTGATGCCCCGCAAGGCGGGCGCATCGTGCAGGGTGAGGTCGGCAGCTTCGACTCTCTAAACCCGCACATCCTGCGCGGCCGCACGCCATGGCAATTGCAATATCTCGCCTATGAAAGCCTGATGGGCCGGTCTTGGGATGAACCCTTCACTCTTTACGGGCTTCTGGCCGAATCAGTCGAGACCGATGATGCCCGTTCATGGGTTGAATTCACGTTGCGTGCGGAGGCACGCTTCTCTGATGGTAGCCCCGTGACTGTCGAGGATGTGCTCTGGTCTTATGAAACGCTCGGCACTGTGGGTCATCCCCGGTTCCACGGCGCATGGTCACGCGTTGAGACCGCCGAGGCCACCGGCCCGCGTTCTGTCCGTTTCACCTTCGTCGAACCCGACCGCGAATTGCCGCTCATCCTCGGCTTGCGCCCGATTTTGCAAAAGGCGCAATGGGAAAATCTCGATTTCGCCGAATCCGGCACCTCGGTCATCCCCATCACCACAGCACCTTATGTGATCGATCGATTCGAGGCAGGGCGTTACCTCTATCTCAAGCGCGACCCGAATTACTGGGGCAATGATCTGCCCTTCATGCGCGGTCAGGCCAATCTCGAAGAGATCCGCATGGAATTCTTCGGCGATGGCAATGCCATGTTCGAAGCCTTCACCTCGGGCCTCCTGAACACCATGCGCGAAACCAATGCCAACTCATGGAACACGCGCTACAATTTCCCGGCCGTGCAGGCGGGCGAGATCGTCAAATCCGAGATCCCGCATCAGCGCCCCTCAGGCATCGCGGGCTTTGTCATGAACATGCGTAACCCGCTCTTTGCCGATTGGCGCGTGCGCGAGGCGATGATCCATGCCTTCAATTTTGAATATGTAAGCCAGGTCGTGAATGACAGCGTGGACCCGCGCATCACCTCGTATTTCTCCAACTCTTTCATGGCGATGGAGCCCGGTCCTGTGACAGGCCGCGTGGCGGAATTCCTCGAACCATTTGCCGATGAACTGCTTCCCGGCACAGTTGAAGGCTACACGCTGCCCGTTTCTGATGGGTCCACGGCCAATCGCGCGAATATGCGCGCAGCCTCCAAGCTGCTGGCCGAGGCCGGATGGGAGCCCGACAGCGCGGGCGTGTTGCGCAACAGTGCCGGCGAGGCCTTCCGATTTACGCTGCTCTTGAGGCAGGGCTCAAGTGAGATCCTGTCCATTGCTGATATCTATACCGAAGCGTTGAAGCGTCTGGGCATGCAGGTCAATGTCACTCAGGTCGATTCGGCCCAGTATACCGAGCGCACCAATGCCTTCGATTTCGACATGACCTATATGGTGCGCGCCATGTCGCTCAGCCCCGGCATCGAACAGCAGAGCTACTGGGGCTCCGATGCCGCCTCCATCCCCGGCTCGCGCAACTGGATGGGCGTTGAAAGCCCCGCCATAGATGCCATGATCGCACGGCTGCTCAATTCGACCGAGGAGGCGGATTTCGTTGCTGCGGCGCAGGCGCTTGACCGGATCCTGACTGCCGGACGATTTGTTGTGCCCTTCTGGTTCAACGACCGCGCCCGCATCGCCCATGCTCGCGAATTGCGTTTCCCCGATACACTGCCCATCTATGGAGACTGGATCGGCTTCCAGCCCGATGTGTGGTGGTGGGAGGAGTGACATCTCGCACTGGGTTCTGTCACAGGCATGACAATCAAATGCGGTGTCGCACTCCGAAAGGGGCGTTGCTTGATTGTTTGAAAAGGCTGCGGACGACCATAGTATCAGCTTGCGACATATAGTCATGTATGAATTACAGCATTTGACTGTCAGCTTGCGCCTGTCTCAGAAAAGGAGCTTGCTCATGATCAATATCTTCCGCCCCACAGCCCTTGCTGCCACCATCTCGTTGGCCCTCGTTGCCCCGGCCTTCGCCGAAAGCGATCTCGTGACGGTCGTCACTTCGGAAAACCCGCAGACCCAACTTATGGCGATGGTGCTGACGACTCAGGCCGTCGAACAGGGCGCCGACGCGCGTATCCTGCTTTGCGGCCCGGGTGGAGATCTGGCGCTTGCAGATGCTCCGGAGGCCGCCACTGCGCCCCAACCCCCGCGCGCTGCGTCCCCGCAGGGTATGTTACAGGCGCTTATGGGGCGCGGTGTGACAGTTGAGGTTTGTGCGATCTACCTGCCCGGTCTTGGTGCAGAAGCCAACGTGCTGCTCGAAGGTATTGGGGTTGCGCAGCCGCCAGCCATGGCAGGGGCCATGATGGCTGAGGGGACCCGCGTCTGGTCATTCTGACCTGTTCAACTCCCATAGGTCGGAAATCAAATTTCTCGATGCATCTGGCTAAATGACGCAAGGGGGCACGCGCCCCCTTGTTGCGTTGCACGAATGACCCGACAAACGCAGTTTCAGCGCGAAAACAGTTTTCATCGATACTTGAACCAATTCTTAACCTTTCCCTGATACAAACCATTATGTGATTAAAAAAGTTCTCGCTTTGTACTTCCGGCTGGGATAAGAACATTAATGGAACAAAGCGGTGATTGCCGAGTGTGGCGCGCTGTGAAATAAGGGGCAAGGTAAATGGCAATGGCGGATCTCCTGACAATGACCGACAAGCGGACAGCAGAGAAACAAAAAGCGCTGGATTCGGCGCTGGCACAGATCGAGCGGCAATTCGGAAAAGGCTCGATCATGAAGCTTGGCGGCGACAATCCTGTGGCCGAGATCGAGGCAACATCGACTGGTTCGCTGGGTCTTGATATCGCACTCGGGATCGGCGGATTGCCCAAGGGCCGCATCGTCGAGATCTATGGCCCTGAATCCTCGGGCAAGACAACACTGACCCTGCATGTTGTCGCTGAGGAGCAGAAAAAAGGTGGTGTCTGTGCCTTCGTCGATGCCGAACATGCTCTGGACCCGCAATATGCTCGCAAACTTGGGGTTGATCTGGATGAGTTGCTGATTTCGCAGCCCGATACTGGCGAGCAGGCATTGGAAATCGTCGATACGCTGGTGCGCTCGGGGGCAGTCTCATTGGTGGTGGTCGATTCTGTGGCCGCATTGACACCGAAATCCGAGTTGGAAGGCGATATGGGCGACAGTTCAGTTGGCGTGCATGCGCGACTGATGAGCCAGGCCATGCGCAAGCTGACCAGTTCGATTGCGCGCTCAAACTGCATGGTGATTTTTATCAACCAGATCCGTATGAAAATCGGCGTGATGTTCGGCTCCCCCGAGACAACAACGGGCGGTAACGCGCTGAAATTCTATGCTTCTGTCCGGCTCGATATTCGCCGCATCGGGTCGATCAAGGATCGCGATGAAATTGTTGGCAACCAGACCCGCGTAAAGGTTGTGAAGAACAAGGTCGCGCCTCCGTTCAAGCAGGTGGAATTCGACATCATGTATGGAGAAGGCATCTCCAAACGTGGTGAATTGCTCGATCTGGGCGTGAAGGCCGGGGTCGTAGAGAAGTCAGGGGCATGGTATTCTTATGGCGATGAGCGGATCGGGCAGGGGCGTGAGAATGCCAAGACCTTCCTCAAGGAGCATCCACAGATGGCGCTCGAGATCGAGGACAAGATCCGCGCGGCTCATGGCCTTGATTTTCACATGTCTGAAAGTGACGACGCGCTGACAGAAGACTGAGCGCGCACAATATGCGCCTGCATGAAAACGCGCCTCAAACACTTGAGTCGCGTTTTCATCTGACATCATATCAACATCAAGATGTCGAGGTGTGGACAGCACCTTGGTGCGGGGCTAAACCATCGCAAACCGTTTTGCGCCGGAGATAGACCATGGCCAGCCTCAATGACATCCGCTCGACCTTTCTGGAGTACTTTGCCCGCCAGGGCCACGCGGTTGTGGACAGCTCGCCCCTTGTTCCGCGAAATGATCCTACGCTGATGTTCACGAATTCAGGCATGGTCCAGTTCAAGAATGTGTTTACCGGGCTCGAGCATCGCGAATACAACCGTGCAACGACCTCGCAGAAATGTGTCCGCGCGGGTGGCAAGCACAATGATCTCGACAATGTGGGCTATACAGCGCGGCACCACACCTTCTTCGAAATGCTGGGAAATTTCAGCTTTGGTGATTATTTCAAATCCGATGCGATCCCGTTCGCCTGGGAATTGCTGACCAAGGATTTCGATATTCCGAAGGATCGTCTGCTGGTTACTGTGTATCACACGGATGATGAAGCCGCCGATATCTGGAAAAAGGTCGCTGGCCTCAGTGATGACCGCATCATCCGCATCGCCACGGATGACAATTTCTGGCGCATGGGCTCAACAGGGCCTTGTGGCCCCTGCACAGAGATCTTTTTCGATCATGGCCCCAGCATCTGGGGCGGCCCTCCGGGTAGTGCAGAGGAAGATGGCGATCGGTTTATCGAAATCTGGAACCTCGTCTTCATGCAGAATGAGCAGCATGAGGATGGAAGCCTCACTGAACTGCCGCGTCAATCGATCGATACCGGAATGGGGCTTGAGCGGATCGGTGCACTATTGCAGGGCAAGCATGACAATTACGACACGGACTTGATGCGCGCGCTGATCGAAGCCTCTGCCCATGCGACAAGCACCGATCCCGATGGCGCCGGCAAGACCCATCACCGTGTGATAGCCGACCATCTGCGCGCGACCTCCTTCCTCATTGCCGATGGTGTGTTGCCCTCAAATGACGGGCGCGGCTATGTGCTGCGGCGGATCATGCGCCGTGCCATGCGCCATGCACATATGCTGGGTGCGCAGGATCCACTGATGCACCGGCTGGTGCCAGCGCTTGTCACACAGATGGGTGGGCATTATTCAGAATTGCGTGAGGCGCAGGCGCTGATCACCGAGACGCTGCGCGCCGAGGAAACCCGCTTCCGCCAGACGCTTGATCGTGGTCTGAAGCTTCTTGATGCAGAGCTTGAGGGCCTGCCCGAAGGTACGACACTTCCCGGCGAAGCGGCCTTCAAGCTTTATGATACCTATGGCTTCCCGCTCGATCTGACACAGGATGCATTGCGTGAGCGCGGCCGCGCGGTTGATGTCGCGGGGTTTGATGCTGCGATGGCCGAACAAAAGGCGCGTGCGCGGGCCAGCTGGGCAGGATCCGGCGAGGCGGCAGATGCGACGATCTGGTTCGATCTGGCAGAGACGCATGGTGTGACCGAGTTTCTGGGCTATGAGATGGAGCGCGCCGAGGCGCAGGTGCTGGCATTGGTCGCGCAGGGCACAGAGGTCACCGCCTCCACAGGCGAAGTGCAGATCGTCGCTAACCAGACGCCCTTCTATGCCGAATCCGGCGGTCAGGTCGGCGATACGGGTTTCATCCGTTCTGCGACGGGAACGGCTGAAGTGACAGATACGCGCAAGATGGCTGGGGTTTTTGTGCACATCGCGCGCGTGACGGAGGGTGAAATCAAGCAAGGCCAGTCGGTGAAGCTGGAAGTTGATCATCGTCGTCGGACAGCAATCCGTGCCAATCACTCGGCAACGCATCTCTTGCATGAAGCGCTGCGCCGGGCCTTGGGCGAGCATGTGGCGCAGAAGGGCTCGCTAAATGCGCCAGACAGGCTGCGTTTCGATTTCAGCCATGGTACCGGCTTGAGCGCGGACGAACTCGCGCAAATCGAGGCTGAGGTGAATGCCTATATCCGTCAGAATGCGCCGGTCGAGACACGCATCATGACCCCTGATGAGGCTCGTGCAATGGGCGCGCAGGCGCTGTTTGGCGAGAAATACGGTGACGAGGTGCGTGTTGTCGCGATGGGGTTCGAGGCGAATTCGGGCAAGGGCAATGACGGGCACAGCTATTCGCTTGAGCTTTGCGGTGGCACCCATGTTGCGCGCACTGGCGATATCGGTGCCTTTGTTTGCCTTGGCGATTCGGCATCTTCCGCGGGCGTGCGACGGGTCGAGGCGTTGACGGGACAGGCCGCGCTGGATTATCTGCGGGCGCAGGAAGCACGGCTGACTGCGATTGCGGGGCTTCTGAAAGCGCCTGCTCAGGATGTGTCCGAACGTGTGAAGGCGCTTATGGAAGAACGCCGGGCGCTGGCAAATGAGGTCGTGCAGCTCAAGCGGCAGATCGCCATGGGCGGTGGCGGGCAGGAAGACGCCGTTCGTGAGATTGCAGGGATCAAACTGATTGCGAAAGTCATGTCTGGCGTTACAGGCAAGGATTTGCCGCCGTTGATCGACGCAATGAAGGAAAAGCTCGGCTCCGGCGCGATTGTACTGATAGCTGATACGGGCGGCAAACCAGCAGTCGCATCGGGGGTAACGGCTGATCTGACCGCGCAGATTTCTGCTGTCGATCTTGTGCGCGCCGCCGTTGCAGAATTGGGAGGCAAGGGTGGTGGTGGACGGCCCGATATGGCGCAAGGCGGTGGCACGGATATAGCCGGGGCCGAGGCTGCCTTGGCCGCCGTAGTAGCAAGGATCGAAGGAGTAAACGCATGAGTGCATTATGGATTGCCCATGTTGAGGTGACAGATCCGGATGCCTATGGTGAATATGCCAAGCGGGCGACCGGGGCGATAGCTGCACATGGCGGTGTGTTTCTGGCCCGCGCCGGGCGCTATGTGCAGCTTGAAGGGCGTGACCGTGCGCGCAATGTCGTGGCGCGCTTCCCGTCGGTCGAGGCTGCCGTCGCCTGCTATAATTCGCCTGAGTATCAGGAAGCACTCAGCTTTGCGCGTAACGCGGCTGAGCGCGATCTGGTTGTGGTGGAAGAAACCTCGGGCGCGTGAGCTTGCTCAGGCGTTGGTCTGCGCCTTGCATTCCCAGCGCCCGGAATCCTCTGACCAGTATTCAGTGGTTACCCCGGCTGATGCCATGTCTTTCCATTGGCTGCGCGCATGCGACAGGCTGGCAGGATCATTGCCATCAAACATGACCCAGAGCCGTTCAAGCCCGGGCACTGCCGCTGGTGAAGCTGTGGCATTGTCGATCAGCATAAGGATCTGCGGGCTATTGGGGCTGTGCTCAAGGGTCGTGAGCAGGATCGGCTGCTCGGCGTCATGCGCGCTGCCTGCAAGCCCATGTGGCAAAAAACCGGCTTTGTCGCCCAACCAGAGCGCCTGATCAAGCCAGTCAAGGCGGGCCGGATCACGCCCGCGCACGCAGACGCGCAATCCTTGGGCATAGGCGCGCGTGAGCAGATTGCGTGCTGTAACTTCCAGCGGGTTGCGCGTGAGATGGTAAAACATCGCCTTGCCCATCGGGCCTAGCTTTCCTCAAATCGCGTGCGGATCAAGGTATCGAGCGCCAGAACGCCCCAACCAGACGCACCCTTTGGCGCGTGGGCGCTATCGGTTTTTGTCAGCGTTACACCCGCTATATCGAGATGCATCCACGGTATTTCAGGCTTGATGAAGCGCTGCAGAAATTGCGCGGCCGTAATCGAACCTGCGGGCCGCCCGCCGGAATTCTTAACATCAGCGATGCGCGATTTGATCAGCGTGTCATAAGCCGGGTCGAGCGGCATCCGCCACGCGCCTTCACCAGCCTGTTCTGCGGCAGCCAGAAAGGCACTCGCCAGACCATCATCATTGGCGAAAACTCCAGCCTTGTCATGGCCGAGCGCGATGATGATCGCGCCAGTCAGAGTGGCGAGGTCAATCACGGCGGCGGGCTTAAGATGCTCTTGTGCGTACCAGAGCACATCGGCGAGCACGAGGCGACCTTCGGCATCGGTATTGATGACTTCGATCATGTCGCCCTTCATCGAGCGCACCACATCCCCGGGGCGTTGTGCACGCCCGTCGGGCATGTTTTCCACCAGACCGACCAACCCTACGACATGGGCGCGGGCCTTGCGCTCGGCCAGCGCCTGCATCAGACCGACAGTGACCGCAGCGCCGCCCATATCCATTGTCATGTCTTCCATACCGGCGGCAGGCTTGAGCGAGACGCCGCCAGTATCGAACATGACGCCCTTGCCTACGACGGCCAGTGGCGGGCCTTCTGCGCCCTTCCAGTGCAGAATCGCAAGCTTCGAGGGGCTCTCAGAGCCTTGCCCGACCGCCAGCATGGCACGCATCCCGTGCGCCTCAAGATCTGCCTCATCAAGGATTTCCACTTCGAGCCCAAGCCCGCGCATCTCCTCGATCTGCGCGGCAAAGCTGGTTGTGGTCAGGATATTGGCAGGTGCGTTGACCAGATCGCGTGTGAGATGCACCGCACGCGCCATGGCCTCGGCCTCGGCGATGTCGGCTTCTGCGGTGTCTGGAGCGCGCAACATGATATGGAATGCACCAAAACCCGGTTTGGGATCTGCTTTTTGCGCCTGATAGTCATAGGCGCGCAACAACGCGGCTTGCAGGATTTCACGCGCGGGCAGGGTGTCGAGACACAGCAGTGCTGTTTTCTCGCCATGCGCTTTCCCGATGGAGTTTCCGGCCCTGCGCAGGGCAAGCGCATCCGGCTTGCGGGGCAAGCGGATGATTTGCAAAGCTTCGGCTTGAAGGCCAGATGGCCATGAAAGCGTGAGCCCCTCGCCGGATTTGAGCTTGCTGAAACCGTCAGACGCTATGGCGCGCCCGACAGCACCTTTGGTGATTCGGTCAGCGCGCTTGGTAGCACGGGGCAGGGGAGTTTCACGATCAGCAAAGACGATGACGCGGC
This sequence comes from Natronohydrobacter sp., assembly GCA_007125005.1. GTDB lineage: Bacteria > Pseudomonadota > Alphaproteobacteria > Rhodobacterales > Rhodobacteraceae > Roseinatronobacter. The sequence goes on along the minus strand of SLDY01000050.1, from coordinate 9,141 downwards.
CTCCATGCGAGGCAATTTCATCGAGATCGAAAGATTGCAGTCTGGTGCGCTGGCTAGCGGTCATGGAGCCTCCGGTCTGTTGCTGTCGGAAACCTAGCCCGGCACTGCGGCCTTGACCATGCCCCGTCTGTCAGAAACGCAGGTTGAAGTGGCGTGTCAAACCGATCTCTGCCGTGATCTGATCACGCCGACCTTGCTGCACGATCGGCGATGCTGCCGCATCGCCGCGCAGGCGGTCAAAGCGAAGGCTACCGGTTACGCCCCAATTGTCCGAGATCGGTTGATAGGCACCAAGCTCGACCCCGACAGAGTATATACCGCTCGATGGCCGAAAGCCGCCGGCCGGGGTTAATGCTCCCAGACCCGCATTGCCGAGCGCAGTAATCTGGGCGGCCTCTGTCGGCGAGATGCCGAAATAACTACGCATGAAGCGGGAATTGCCCCATTCAGCGCGGGGGCCAGCATGCAAGACGAGCCCGTTTTCACCGCGATAGATCAGATTGGCACCCAGTTCGGCGGCCATGCCACGATGCCCGATGGCCCCATAGCGCAGGTCGGAATAGATCTGCCATGTGTCCGTCGTGTAATGCAGCCCGAGACCGACTTCGACCGAAGCACGCACATTATCGAGGCCCAGCAACTCATCAGTGCCGGCCCGGCGTGGGATATAGCGAAACGCGCCGCGCAGTCCTGAACCGGGTGCGAAATGTGTTGGGCCGTCCGGATCCCCAAATTGCGCGCTGCCAAACCGAAGCCCGGTAAAGCCAAACGCGCCCGACGGGCCGACGCCGTAACTGTCCGAGCCGAAGTAATCCGGCTGCACCGCTGCACCGCCTGTCAGAGAGAAAGAAAAAGCGCGATCTTGTGCCACGGCCGGCTGCGTGAATGCAAAAGCCAAGGTGACAACGGCAAATGAGTTACGCAGTAAAAACATATGATTCTCCGAAAGCTTATAGCGGTGCATTGGTATATAGAGTGTTTTGAGTGGGATTACAGTGTGTTCTTCATTCATTGCCGCGATAACAGCCAAGCATTGCCAAATCGTGATCTCTGTGTTGAAACCGTCCGTGCAGTCGGGAGATGACATGTCTTTTACAATTGCCATCGACGGTCCCGCAGCCGCGGGCAAGGGCACAATCAGTCGGGCATTGGCGCAGGAATTTGGCTTCGCGCATCTGGATACAGGGTTGCTTTATCGTGCCGTCGGCGTGAAAGGCGGTGACCCGTTGAAAGCTGCGAAAACCCTTGCGCCCGAGGATCTGAACCGTGCGGATTTACGCAGTATGGAGGCAGGAGAAGCGGCCAGTCGTGTTGCGGCGATTCCTGAAGTGCGCGCGGCGTTGATAGCCTTTCAGCGAGATTTTGCACGTCGCGAGGGCGGCGCGGTTCTAGACGGTCGCGATATCGGTACGGTTATCTGTCCTGAGGCTGAAGTGAAGCTCTTTGTCACAGCCAGCCCTGAGATGCGCGCAAGGCGGCGCTGGAAAGAAGTCGGGCAGGGGTGTTATGAAGATGTGCTGGCGCAAGTGCGCGCACGCGACGCGCGCGACACCGAGCGCGCTGATGCCCCCTTACGCCCAGCAGCCGATGCCGTGATGCTGGATACCACCGAGATGAGCATTGATGCAGCAGTTGCGAAAGCCAGTGAAATTGTGAGCGCAAGGCTCGGTCGCTAATTCACCGGCCGCGATAGGGCTCCACGTATTGTAGCGCCATGTCCCACGGGAAGAATATCCAGGTATCCTGGCTTACTTCCGTTATGAAGCTGTCTACCATGTCGCGGCCCTTAGGTTTGGCATAAACGGTCGCGAAATGGGCCTTGGGATACATCTTGCGCACCAGTTCGAGTGTTTTCCCGGTGTCAACCAGATCGTCGATGATCAGCACACCTTCGCCCTCAGCCCCCATGAGATCGGCTTGCGGAGATTTCAACACCTTGGCCTCGGCCTGTCTTTGCCAGTCATAGGATTTTACGCTGATTGTATCAACTACGCGGATATCCAGTTCCCGCGCGATAATCATTGCCGGTGCGAGCCCGCCGCGCGTGATCGCCACGATGGCACGCCACTGCCCTCCATCAGGCCCTTGTTTGTCCAGCCGCCAGGCAAGTGCCCGACTGTCGCGATGGATCTGGTCCCAGCTGATATGGAACCCTTTTTCATGGGGCAGGCGATCGTTCATGTCAGGCGTCCTTCTTGCCGGTCACGACATCAATATCAGGTGCATCGACAGCTTTCATACCCACGACATGATAGCCCGCATCCACATGCAGGTTTTCGCCAGTGGTGCCCGAGCCCAGATCAGAGAGAAGATAGAGCGCGGCCTTGCCCACTTCTTCTTGGGTCACATTACGGCGCAGGGGCGAGTTCAACTCGTTCCACTTCATGATGTATCTGAAATCTCCGATACCCGATGCCGCCAGTGTCTTGATCGGCCCGGCACTGATGGCGTTGCAGCGGATGCCATCTTTGCCCAAATCTTCGGCAATGTATTTCACCGATGCCTCCAGCGCGGCCTTCGCAACGCCCATCACGTTGTAATGCGGCATCACTTGCTCAGCGCCGTAATATGTCATGGTCAGAAGGCTGCCGCCGTCTGGCATCAGTTTTGCGGCCCGCTGGCAGACAGCTGTGAAGGAATAGACCGAGATATCCATGGTCATCGCGAAGTTGTCACGGCTTGTATCCACGTAACGCCCGCGCAATTCGTTCTTGTCCGAAAACCCGATGGCATGCACCACGAAATCGATGCTGCCCCAGAGCGCGCCGAGTTGCTCAAAGAGGGTGTCGAGCGAGGCCATATCGGTTACATCGCATTCGAAAACCTGTGGTGTACCAAGCTGCTCGGCAAGCGGCACAACACGCTTCTTGAGCGCAGCGCCTTGGTAAGAAAAGGCCAGTTCCGCCCCATGCTCGGCAAGCGCTTTCGCAATGCCCCATGCTATGGATTTGTCATTTGCAAGCCCCATAATCAGGCCGCGTTTGCCGCTCATCAATCCGCTCATGCCACCGCCTATCCCAAATTGTCCGCAGGGCGTGTTTAAGTCATGCCTTGACGACCCGCAAGATTTCTTGCCACCCCTGTTGCTATCGTGCAGCCTTGCGGAGCACATGCAGGCAGTTCAGGATCGCGCCGGAGGCAGGCTTGAACTGTTGGCCGAAATCGCTAACACAAGATAGAATTTTTTTAGATACGTATTCATGACGGAGGGCGGCCCGGTTTAGCGATGCAAGCTTGGGTGATCTGTCATGTGCGAATGGAGGTCACTTGAGCGAACGTACAGGTATCTTTGCTGGAGACGATCCCTTTGTGATCGCCAAGCGGTGGTTGGATGAGGCCGAATTGACCGAACCCAACGATCCCAACGCCATCGCGCTGTCGACTGTCGACGGTGATGGAATGCCAAATGCGCGAATGGTGCTGCTGAAAGAAATCGGGGCTGACAGTTTCGTTTTCTATACCAATTACGAGAGCGCTAAAGGCCGCGAGATTACCGCCTCAGGCAAGGCGGCATTCGTGATGCACTGGAAATCGTTGCGCCGTCAGATCCGTGTGCGGGGCGATGTCCGTAAGATTGATGGGCCTGAGGCAGACACCTACTTTGCGTCACGCTCGCTGAAAAGCAGGCTTGGGGCATGGGCATCGCGCCAGTCGCAGCCTTTGGGTTCGCGCGCAGAGTTGATGGCAGAGGTCGCACGCCAGACCGCGCGGCACGGCACACACCCGCCGCGACCACCTTTCTGGGGCGGCTTTGCGATTTGCCCCGTCGAGATCGAATTCTGGGCAGATGGCAGCTTCCGATTGCATGATCGCTTTCGCTGGCGTAGACCCGACCCTTGTTCGGTTTGGGACGTTGTGAGATTGTCCCCGTGATACGAAGTAGCGTAAGTACTCGTAACTCAGGCGTATCGTTAAAGATATGATGAACTGCAAAGGCAAACTGCCCGGGTCGAGCGAGACAATATCGATGGATACTGAAAAAGCCCCTGAAGACATAATCTCGGGTGTCGTGAAATGGTTTGATCCGGCCAAAGGGTTCGGGTTCATACTCTCCGAAGAGGTTGAGGCCGATGTATTGCTGCATGCCAATGCGCTGCGCAATTTCGGGCTGAGTTCGGTCTGTGACCGAGCGCGGGTCCGTGTCTCTGTCCAACGAACCGAACGGGGATGGCAGGCGCAGACGGTTCTTGAAGTCCTGCCGCCTGACGAAGAAGACACCGAACTTGTCTCCGGGCCTGAGAATGCACCGGCAGTCATCGACCCCTCCGTTCCGTTGGAAGCTGCGCGGGTAAAATGGTTCGACAAGGCCAAGGGTTTCGGATTTGCGAATGTGTTCGGCAAGGCCGAAGATGTGTTCGTGCATATGGAAACCCTCCGCCGCGCAGGTATGGCGGATCTGCAGTCAGGCGAAGCAATTGCAATACGGGTTGTTGATGGCGAGCGCGGGCGCATGGCCGTTTCGATCGAGCCATGGGAGGCGGGGCTTGCTAAGCCCATCGCGGAGTTGGTTGAACAATGAGGATAGTGGCAACTTGCCTTGCCTTTTTCCTTATTGTGGCGAGCAGCATCGCTCAGGCCGCCTGCCGTGACGATCAGGCAGAGTTGCGTGGTCCATGGGGGCAGGCGCGTTTCACAGTTGAAATCGCTGATACTGAGGCATTGCGGGCGCAGGGTCTGATGCATCGCGAGCGCCTTGCGCGCTCAGCCGGTATGCTCTTTATCTATGACGCACCGACGTCACCGTCCTTCTGGATGCGCAACACTCTCATCCCGCTGGACATGATCTTCGTTGATGAAAGGGGCCTGGTCACACGCGTTCACAAGAATGCCCGACCGCTGGATGAAACTCCGATCTCCGGTGGTGAGAATGTATTGATGGTGCTGGAAATCAACGGCGGTCTCTCTGCGATGCTTGGGGTTGCCGAGGGAAGTGAGCTGCGCCATCCAAGGCTCGCGCAGGACACGGCGCTATGGCCCTGCGATTAGGATTGTTTTATGTGCAGATGATGGTATTTCCTCTTTTCTCGGCCAAGCAAGCCGGGTAAAGAGCCCATCAGTCGGGGCGTGGCGCAGCCTGGTAGCGCGACGGTTTTGGGTACCGTAGGTCGTAGGTTCGAATCCTGCCGCCCCGACCAATCAGTCCATTTTGCGCGGGCTTTTGCCACCTCGTTCAGCTACAGCATGAGAAACCGGGCTTGGTGCTTGTATCGAGCCTGACCTGCGTTACGTGTAGGACGGGATCACAGCAAGGAGCGGTGCGATGCCGAAACTCGTGAAAGTCTATATCCAGCAAGTTGCAATCGGTTTCGGCCTATCGGCGATTTTCACAGCGATCCTTCTCTATTTTAACGTGGCCAATCTACAGCGGCTTGTTTTTGGATCAAATGATGGGTTGCTTGGGCTTTTTCTCATCTTTTTCTTCAACGGGCTCGTCTTTGCCGGAGTGCAATTCGCGATCCGGATCATGCGCATGGGCTATGAAAAAGACGATGATGATGACGATGATGATCGCGGTATGCCGGTGCGCAGTTTTGATCCTGCTCCCGTCCGGATCTCCGCGAAGTGAATGTCAGGCGGCAGGCCCGCAGCGACCGTGGCGGTGAGAATTTCCCGAGAGCCTGAATGATCAGGTGGGCGCCAGATAACAAGGCCAGGACCCTGTCAGAGCCAGCTCCCTCGGAGATGGTTATCGGCCACTGGAAAAGGACCGCACACGCGAAGAGCAGAACCTGCCTGCCATGCACATAGGGTGCGCGGCGGCTGCGCGCAAGTGCAGTGGCCTACTTGACCAGTGTTCGCCAAACGTTCATGCTGTCTGCATGTCTGAACTAGAAAGCCATCTCACAGAAATTCCCTCCGGGCAATTGCTCGCCCGCGGGGTATGCCGTTGCCTTGAGGGCTTTGGTTTTGCGTCATTGACAGAACTCGCTCCAGCGCGTGGGCTGCGTGTCGATGTCATGGCGCTGGGGCCGAAAGGCGAAATCTGGATTATCGAGTGCAAATCCGGGCGAAGCGATTACCTCTCGGATCACAAGTGGGAAGGATACCTGCCTTGGTGTGATCGCTTCTTCTGGGCTGTGGATACAGGTTTTCCCAAAGAGATCCTGCCGGCCAACAGCGGCCTGTTGATTGCCGATCCTTATGGTGCAGAACTGATCCGCATGCCCCAAGAAATACCTCTGGCGGCGGCGCGGCGAAAAACATTGACACGTCTCTTCGCACGGCAGGCCGCGACGAGGCTTTCGCGGCTGCGCGACCCCGAGGGAGCCAGGCTCCTGTAGGGCAACAGCGTGCGCATGAGAAAACCCGGCCCACAGGGGCCGGGTTTCATCCGCAGGTCGTGGTATTTAAGCGTTATTCGGCAAGCTGTTCGTTCAGTTCCGCAAATGCCGCTGTAAAGCCTATCAATGACATATTCAGCTCAACGACCTGATCTGGCGCAGCAACCGGCACAAGCGACCATGTCGCGACTGCGCCGCGCCGGAAGGCATCGATTTCCTCTGCGGTGAAACCGACACGGGCAATACAGCCAATGGCCGTGCAGAAGGTGAAGGGGTAGCGCTTGGCCTGCCCGCCATCAACTTCCATGACAAGCTGCGCCGTCAGGAGTGTCTCAAGCGGGGTCAGGATGGTTGCCCCTGCAGCGGCTTCCTGTCCGGGGGGCAGCGGGAACATTGTTATCTCCGCCGTTGCATTTCCCTCGCCATCGCGCAGCAGTTGATACATCTGGCACGGATCGGGTTCATCAGGGATGCGCACGCATACCAGTTCCCAATCTCCATGCGTATTTCCAACATAGCTGTCGCCATCGGCATCCGATGTAATGACTTCGCCGGTGGACAAGCCAGTAAGTGGCGTATCCGCAGCGTCGCCTGTTTGCGCGCTCACGCCAGCGGTGGATACGAAAAGCAGGCACATTGCCATTGCTGCTGAAAAAAGTGGTCTTGCGTTATGATACATATCCGGGACTTTCCCTCCGAGTCGGCTCTGTTCGTTGTGGTAGCATGGGGCCAGATGGGTGTCAGTCGGAAAAACCGTTCTGCAGGCAGTGTGAAGCGCCGTGATTGTATCGCGTGGCACTGGTTGCAGGGCTGCTCAACCCAAAAGCAAGACGCCTGACACAATCTTGCAACGACTAGGAGGTCGCATAAAAATAAGGGCCCGAAGGCCCCTATTCTCATGTGTTTTTTTCGCTCCCTGTCGGACTGGCCGACGAATTGTGGTGACCGTAGGATGAAAATTTCTGCCCGTCAACAAAAAACTTGAACGCAGATTTTCAGTATCTCGCAGTCGGATTTACAGCGTTTGACACGGAGCAATCGGATGATCTGGCAAAGAAAAAAGCCGCACCAAGATGGTGCAGCCAGTTTGAGAGGGAGGAAATGAACAAGGGCGAGTCACAGCCCCTGCATATGCCGATATTGGCGCATGAAGGTTAACATTGTCTTTCTATTGCCCGCGCTCTGCGCTTAAGTTCCAGCAGGCGGTTTGCAAGGGAATATGTATATGTCGATGTCAGAAAATGCGATCTTTGTCGGTGGCGGAGGAGAATCCGGTAACGAAGCCCAGTTTTTGCGCCTGAACTATGGCAATCGCCACGGGCTGATTGCCGGGGCGACTGGCACCGGCAAGACAATCACCATGCAGATCCTCGCCGAAGAATTCTCAAAGGCCGGCGTTCCCGTCTTTCTGACTGACATCAAGGGCGATGTGGGCGGAATGGCGATGCCGGGGGCGCCGCGGGGCGGGCTGGAGCGCCGGGCAGAGACAATCGGGCTTGCAGATTATTCCTATCGCGAATGCCCGGTCATCTTCTGGGATTTCTTTGGCGAGCATGGTCACCCGGTCCGTGCTACTATCGCTGAAGTGGGGCCACTTCTGCTCTCTCGCATGCTGGATCTGACAGAAGCGCAAGAGGGCGTGATCAATGTGACCTTTCGCATCTCGGATGATGAAGGCTTGCCGATCCTCGATCTGAAGGATCTCCGCGCGATCCTGAGCTTTCTGGGCGAAAACCAGCGTGAGATTTCACAAACCTATGGCAATGTCACGACAGCAAGCATTGGTGCTATCCAGCGCAAGCTTTTGGTGCTCGAGAATCAGGGTGCAGCGCATTTCTTCTCTGAACCGGCACTGGAGCTTGCCGATTTCATGCGCCTAGCCCCCGATGGACGCGGCTATGTCTCGATCCTGCATGCTGAGCGGATGATGCGTACGCCGCAGCTTTATGCGACCTTCCTGCTCTGGCTGCTGTCGCAACTCTTCGAGGAATTGCCCGAGGTGGGCAACCCGGATAAACCTGTGCTGGTTTTCTTTTTCGATGAAGCGCATTTGCTGTTCAATGGTGCACCACGCGCACTGATCGAGAAGGTCGAGCGTGTGGCGCGGCTGATCCGGTCCAAGGGGGTTGGGGTCTATTTCATCACCCAGAACCCTGATGACGTACCGGACTCGGTTCTGGGCCAGCTTGGCAACCGCGTGCAACATGCTCTCCGTGCCTTCACTGCCCGAGACCAGCAGGCACTGCGCCGCGCCGCGCAGACCTATCGGCCGAACCCGCGTTTCGATATCGCCGACGCAATCCGCGATGTAGGCGTGGGCGAGGCAGTGACCTCGTTTCTTGAGGAGAAAGGCAACCCCGGGATCGCGGAGCGCACGCTCATTCGGCCACCCTCGTCATTGATGGGGCCGATCGAGGACGGCGCGCGGCAGATGCTTTTGCTGCGCTCGCCTGTGGCCGGGAAATACGAGCAGATGATCGACAGCGACAGTGCGCATGAGATGCTCGCGCGCCGCGCCGAGGCGGCGGCGAAAGAGGCCGAGGCCGCGTTGCAGGAGGTGAGTGCCGAGAAGGAGCGCGAATTCACAGCTGCGCGTCGTTACGAGCCGCCAGCGCGTGGTGCTGCCCGACAGGCGCCTGCAAGGGCACCTGCGCGACGGGGCGATACGGCGGTAGATGCTTTCACCAAATCCATGGCGCGCCAGCTTGGCACGCGGACCGGGCAGGCTTTGGTGCGGGGCGTCTTGGGTGGGCTGTTGAAAGGGCGCTGAGGCAAGAGCCCGCGCAGAGCGTGCCCCAACCACCCGCCCGCACGCTCTGCGCGGGCTCTTTCACTTGCGCCCAACCTGCGCTAAAGCCAT
>SLDY01000051.1 GCA_007125005.1 Natronohydrobacter sp. | reverse complement strand
GGATCTGACTGAATTCCAGCACCATCAGTCGTCCTCCCGGACGCAATACGCGATAGGCCTCTGAAAGCGCCTCCTCGATCCGCGTCACATTGCGGATACCGAAGCTGATCGTGTAGACATCGAAACTGTTCTTCGCGAAGGGCAGCGCCATGGCATCGCCCACCACCCAGTCGAGCGACGCAGCCATATTCTCGGCATCCGCGCGTTTCTGGCCCTCCTGAAGCATCGATTCGGTCAGATCAAGCACAGTGGCATGTGCCCCGGATCCCGCGCGCTTGAGGAAGCGAAAGGCAATATCGCCCGTGCCGCCTGCCACATCGAGTAGGCGCTGGCCGGGGCGCGGGGCAAGCCAGTCCATCATCGCGTCTTTCCACAGGCGATGAATGCCCATCGACATCAGATCATTCATGACATCGTATTTCGAGGCGACGCGTGTGAACACTCCCTGTACGAGCCCGGCCTTCTGGTCTTCCCCGACTGTCTGGAACCCGAAATGGGTGGTCTTGTCCTGATCCGTCATCTGCGTCGCACTCCGCTGCACCCCTTGCCGCGCTACTCCCCCTCTCCTTATAGGGTTATCGAGGGGCGATACAATGCGGCCCCGCAGCCAGCGCCGGAGTGACGCATGCCCGAATTGCCCGAAGTCGAGACTGTGCGCTGTGGCCTTCTGCCCGCGATGGAAGGGCAGCGCATCGCGCGCGCTGAGCTGCGCCGCGCCGATCTGCGCTGGCCTTTCCCGGACGGGATGAGTGCGCGGCTTACCGGCGCACGGGTTGTGCAACTCAGGCGGCGCTCGAAATACATTCTCGCAGATCTTGATCGCGGCGAGAGCCTTATCATCCATCTGGGCATGTCGGGGCGCATGGTGATCTCAGGGCTGGCAGCCGTGCATGTGCCAGGCCAGTTTCATTTCGAGCATCCCGCGCTCGAGAAACATGACCATGTCATCCTGCATATGGAGAGTGGTGCACGGATCACCTTCAACGATCCACGCCGTTTTGGGGCGATGGACCTCTGCGCCACAGCGGCGCTGGATGCGCATCCGCTGCTGGCCGGGCTTGGCCCGGAACCGCTGGGCAATGCCTTCAACGCCGACTATCTCGCCGCGCGGCTGGCGGGGCGCAAGACCCCCATCAAGGCAGCGCTTCTCGATCAGCGAATCGTGGCGGGGCTGGGCAATATCTATGTCTGCGAGGCGCTGTTTCGCGCGAGGATCCACCCGAAGCGCGCCGCAGGCCGGATTGGGCGCGCGCGGATCGAGGCGCTGACCGACGCCATCCGAGCCACCTTGCGCGAGGCTATTGCCGCTGGTGGATCAAGCCTGCGCGATTATCGCCAAGCCAATGGCGAGCTTGGATATTTTCAGCACTCCTTCCGCGTTTACGGGCGCGAGGGTGTGGGGTGTCTTCGCCTCGGTTGCACCGGAATTCTGCGCCGTATTGTGCAATCGGGGCGCTCCAGCTTCTACTGCCCCATCTGCCAGAGATGACTTGAACCCGTTCACCAAGCTGTTATGCCAATGGGCCAGAGAGCAACAAGCAAGGTGCCACCGCATGGCCTATGAAACGCTGATCGTCGATATCGACAATCATATCGCACTGATCCGCCTGAACCGCCCCGATGCCCTCAATGCCCTGAACAGCACGCTTCTGCGCGAGCTTGGCGATGCGCTGAGTGCCGCCGACAAGAATGACAAGGTGCGCTGCATCGTCATCACCGGCTCGGACAAGGCTTTCGCGGCAGGCGCCGATATCAAGGAAATGTCTGATAAGGGCTTTGTCGATATGTTCGACGCCGATTTCTTCGGCCCGGAGACTGAGGCGCTCTTGCGCGTGCGCAAGCCTATTATCGCTGCTGTCGCGGGCTATGCGCTGGGTGGGGGATGTGAGCTTGCGATGATGTGCGATTTCATCATCGCGGCGGATACCGCCAAGTTCGGCCAGCCCGAGATCAATCTCGGTGTTGTCGCAGGGATCGGCGGCACCCAACGCCTGACGCGTTTTGTCGGCAAGTCCAAGGCGATGGACATGCATCTGACGGGGCGCTTCATGGATGCCGAAGAGGCAGAACGCTCGGGGCTTGTCAGCCGCGTCGTTCCTGCAAAGAAGTTGATGGAAGAGGCGATGAACGCTGCCGCAAAGATCGCGGAGAAGTCGCAGGTCACGGTCAAGGTGGTCAAGGAATCGGTTAATCGCAGCTATGAGACAACGCTGCGCGAAGGCATTCTCTTTGAGCGGCGCGCGTTTCACATGCTCTTTGCTTCCGAGGACCAGAAGGAGGGCATGTCGGCTTTCCTTGAAAAACGCCAACCGCAATTCCGCGACCAGTAAATCGGGTCTTTTCTTTTACGCTGTGCTGAGGTATCTGCCAGCGCACATGCGCGTGGGCCCGCTTAAGGCATGAGTCGGAACTGGTCGATCAGACCAGTCGCGGGTCCGTTGCGAAACAGAATTGACCCGCTTGAGAAAGACGACACTTATGGCAAATACTCCCCAGTCCAAAAAGCGCGCCCGCCAGATCGAGCGCCGCACCGAAGTCAACAAAGCGCGCCGTTCGCGCATTCGCACCTTTCTGCGCAAGGTTGAGGAAGCAATTGCTTCTGGCGATCAGTCCAAAGCTCAGGAAGCCCTGCGCGCTGCACAACCGGAGCTTTCGCGCGGCGTGACCAAGGGTGTGCTGCACAAGAACACTGTGGCCCGCAAGATGTCGCGCCTTTCGGCCCGCGTGAAGGCTATGACTGCCTGAAAAATGCGCTCTTGCGATGCGTAAAAGGCACTCCCCGGAGTGCCTTTTTCTATGTCTTTGATCCCGCAATGATTTCATGAAGCGACGTGATTCTTTTGAAGATGAAGGCATCGTCAAGCGTCTTGTTCAGTTGTCGCCTCCGATCGTGATTGCTAATCTCTGCGAGCGACTCGAGTCGCGTGGGGAACGATCCAGAATCGCGGTAGACCGCGGGTTGAGACAATAAGACCAGTTTGGCAGCTTGACTGTCACATCGGAGCGTTCGCTGTATTCGTTGGAAATAAAGCTTTTTCTGGAATGTCTATTCGCGTCCGGTGAAGCTTTTCGTTTTTCTGGGTGATCCTGCCAGATCGCTTCAGAAGACACAGTCTTGGCGGATGTGAATCTGGCAGGAGAAAAAGACAGGGATGGGCAGGGGACAGATGGTTGCAGAGCAGTGGGCGGGAATTTCTGAAGAGCTTCGTTCGGAAATTGGAGAGAGCAACCATAGAAACTGGATCGCTCCGCTTGAATGTCTCGGGGTTCAGGACGGTGTGGCGCAATTCCGTGCGCCCTCGCGCTTTGTCGGCGATTGGGTGAAGCGCACCTATCACGACCAGATTTTCGCGCATCTCAGATCAGTTGCCAGTGATGTTGCGCGGCTGGAATTCATCGTAGGCGAAGCGCCCCGCCCCCGCGCGACCCCCGAGATCGTAATTGCGAAAACGCTTCCAGCCGACGAGCTTCAGGGTGCGCCACTTGATGGGAAATACAATTTCGACAATTTTGTTGTTGGCAAACCAAATGAGCTGGCTCACGCAGCCGCGCGGCGTGTAGCCGAAGGTGGGCCGGTCACGTTCAATCCGCTGTTTCTCTATGGCGGCGTTGGTCTTGGGAAAACCCACCTTATGCACGCCATTGTCTGGGAGTTGCGCGAGAAGCGCCCGGATCTGCAGGTTCTCTATCTCTCTGCGGAACAGTTCATGTATCGCTTTGTGCAAGCGCTGCGCGACCGTGAGATCATGGATTTCAAAAACCTCTTCCGCTCGGTCGATATGTTGATGGTCGATGATGTGCAATTCATCGCCGGGAAAGAGAGCACACAGGAAGAGTTTTTCCACACCTTCAACGCTCTGGTAGATCAGAACAAACAGATTATCATCTCTGCAGACCGCGCGCCTGGTGAGATCAAGGATCTAGAGGCCCGCATTTCCTCGCGCATGCAATGCGGCTTGGTGGTGGATTTGCACCCCACAAATTACGAGCTGCGCCTTGGCATTCTGCAGCGCAAAGCCGCGCAATTCATGCACACTTATGGCAGCGTGAAGATCGACGATGGTGTGTTCGAGTTTCTGGCGCATAAAATCACCACCAACGTTCGGGTGCTGGAAGGCGCTTTGCAACGCCTCTTTGCCTTTTCAAGCTTGATTGGTCAGGAAGTGACGATGGAGATGGTGCAGGATTGCCTCTCTGATATCCTGCGCAGCTCAGATCGGCGGGTCACTGTTGAAGAAATCCAGCGCAGGGTGGCAGAGCATTTCAACATCCGCCTCTCGGACATGCTGGGCCCCAAACGCACCCGCACAATCGCCCGTCCGCGCCAGATCGCGATGTATCTCGCCAAGGAGATGACATCGCGCTCATTGCCCGAGATCGGACGACGCTTTGGCGGGCGGGATCACACCACCATCCTGCATGGCGTGCGCAAGGTAGAGGAAATGCGTGGAACGGATAGCCAGCTTAATGAGGATATCGAATTGCTGCGCCGGTTGCTTGAAAGCTGACCACAGGGTTGATCTAGGCGAAAAAACGCTTGTCGTCATGGTAAAATTGACTAGGCTCGCGGTCCGCAACTGGCGCGGTTTCCGCGTTGGCTATGAAGGACGTGACGCATGAAGATCAGTATTGAACGGGCAGTGTTGCTCAAGGCTGTCGCACAGGCGCAATCAGTTGTCGAGCGACGCAACACCATCCCGATACTCGCAAATCTGCTGATCGAAGCGAATGAGGGTTCGATCCATCTGCGCGCCACGGATCTTGATATCGAAGTGGTAGATCATGCGCCTGCGATGGTGGAACAGCCGGGTGCGACCACAGTTTCAGCAGTGCTGTTGCATGACATCATTCGCAAATTGCCTGATGGCGCTCTGATCGAGCTTTCGGATGATCCGCGCTCGGGGCGCCTGCAGGTTGCGGCAGGGCGGTCAAATTTCTCGCTTGCGACCTTGCCGAAAGAAGATTTCCCGGTGATGGCTTCGAGTGAATACAGCGCGAATTTTGCAGCGCCTGCCAAAGTCTTGCGGCGTCTTTTCGACAAGGCGAAATTCGCGATCTCAACTGAGGAAACACGCTACTATCTCAATGGCGTTTATATGCATATTGCAGAGGCAGATGGCGGTCGCGTTTTGCGTTGTGTGGCCACCGATGGCCACCGGCTTGCACGGGTTGATGCGGATTTACCCGCCGGGGCGGAGGCGATGCCGGGCGTGATCGTGCCGCGAAAAACCGTGGGCGAGCTGCGCAAGCTTCTTGATGATGACGATATGGAAATCGCTGTTTCCGTATCGGAAACAAAACTGCGCTTCGCGACCCCCGATATAACTCTCACCTCGAAGGTGATCGACGGCACATTCCCCGATTATACGCGGGTTATCCCTTCTCAAAACACCAAGCGCCTCGAGGTGGATGCAAGGGAATTTGCCAAGGCAGTGGATCGCGTGGCGACAGTTTCATCCGAACGCTCGCGCGCTGTGAAGCTTGTGCTTGAGGAAGATCGCCTTGTGCTTTCGGTGAATGCTCCGGATAGCGGCGCGGCAGAAGAAGAACTCATCGTTTCTTATGGCGATGAGCGGCTGGAAATCGGATTCAATGCGAAATATCTGCTTGAAATCGCCAGCCAGGTGGACCGCGAAAATGCTGTTTTCCTCTTCAACGGCTCGGGTGACCCGACATTGATGCGCGAGGGGAATGACAGCAGCGCAGTCTATGTCGTGATGCCGATGCGGGTATAACGCCTGCGGGAGTGGTTTTCGCGCTGGCATCCCGGCGCGAAACTTTCTACCGCTGAGCCATGTCGGTTCACCTTGCCCACCTGGCGCTTTCTCATTTCCGCTCGCATTTGCGCACGCGGCTTGTTCTGGATGGGCGGTCTGTGGTGCTTGCAGGGCCAAATGGCTCAGGCAAGACCAATATTCTGGAGGCGGTTTCACTGCTCTCGCCCGGTCGGGGCTTGCGTCGCGCTGCCCCCGAAGAGATTATCCGCCGCCCGCAAGCTCTTGGGTGGAAAATCCGTGCGGAAATCTCCACGCCAGACGGGCCGCATTTGATCGAGACATGGGCCGAGCCCGGTCAGAGCCGTCAGTTGCGCATTGATGACAAAGCCGCCCCCCAGATTGCGTTGGGCGATGTCATGGCGATGCTTTGGCTCACACCGGCAATGGATCGGCTCTGGCTCGAAAGCGCCGAGGGGCGCAGGCGTTTTCTCGATCGCATGGTGCTCAGCTTTCGCCCAGATCATGCCGCCCAGACACTCGCCTATGAGAAGGCCATGCGCGAGCGTAACCGGCTCTTGCGAGATAATGTGGGCGATGGCGGTTGGTACAGTGCGCTTGAGGTGCAAATGGCCGAAGCTGGCGCGCAAATCAGCGCAAACCGGCGCGCCACGCTCGCGCTGCTCACCCAATATGCCGATAGGGACGGACCATTTCCCGTCGCCGATCTGACACTCGATTGTTCTGCTCCGATGCAGGCAGCTGCGTTGGCGCAAGCCTTTGCCGAAGGTCGCCGCCGCGATATGGCCGCAGGGCGCAGCTTGATCGGGCCACATCGGGCAGATCTCGGCGCATATTGGGCCGCGAAGGGAATTGCGGCCGCGCAGTGCTCAACCGGCGAGCAGAAGGCCTTTCTGATTTCCTTGATCCTCGCAAATGCGCGCGCGCTCCATGATCTGCGCGGCGCAGCACCGGTGCTCTTGCTCGACGAGGTCGCAGCCCATCTGGACGCGAATCGTCGCGCTGCGCTCTATGACATTCTGTGCAATTTGGGAGCTCAGGCTTTCCTGACGGGCACTGGCGCGGAATTCTTCACTGAATTCGGATCCCGCGCGCAGCATTTCCTGTTACATGAACGCCAAGGCGAATCCTGCATCGAAAGCCCCGCATTATGACTGTTTCGTTGATGGATCTGAGTTTCTATGCTGTTGCGATCCTGATCCTGT
This sequence comes from Natronohydrobacter sp., assembly GCA_007125005.1. Classification (GTDB taxonomy): domain Bacteria; phylum Pseudomonadota; class Alphaproteobacteria; order Rhodobacterales; family Rhodobacteraceae; genus Roseinatronobacter. The sequence goes on along the minus strand of SLDY01000051.1, from coordinate 16,860 downwards.
TTCTGACACCAGGCCCGGTCTGGGTAGCATTGACTGCGCGCGCCATGTCGGGCGGGTTCACTCAAGCTGCGCCGCTGGCCGTGGGGGTCGCGCTTGGCGATATGTTCTGGCCGCTTGCCGCGATCTTCGGGCTGACATGGATTCTTTCGATTTATGGTGATCTTCTGGAGGCAATGAAATGGGTGGCGGTTGCGATGTTTGTCATTATGGGAGCGCAACTTATTCGCCATGCTGCGCGCGACCTCACCACTGACAGCCGCCTCACGCGCCCCGGCGCGCTTGCAGGCTTTGCCGCTGGTGTGACCGTTATCCTCGCCAATCCAAAGGCGATCCTCTTCTATATGGGTGTCTTGCCCGGTTTCTTTGATCTCACCCGCGTCACATGGCTTGATATCGGTGCAATCGTCCTTGTTTCTGTCGTGATCCCCGTAGTTGGGAATCTCGCACTCGCGCTCCTGATCGACCGCGCACGTGCGTTGTTGCGTTCAGGCCGCGCGATTGCGCGCACAAACCGAATCGCGGGTGTGTTGATGATCGGGGTCGGCCTCGTCATTGCCGCGACTTGAAGTGCTATTGCCCGCGCAGGATGCGTTCCAACTCTATCGGTTGCGGGCTACCAGCCAGACGCGAACGATAAATGACCAATGACTCGGCCACCCTCATGATGTAATTTCGCGTCTCGGCAAAGGGCACGCTTTCCACCCAATGCAGGATATCGACCATCGGATCGCGCGGATCGCCCAGCCGCGGCACCCATTGGCGCGGGCGGCCCGGCCCGGCATTGTAACCCGCCGCTACCAGTGCCAGCGAGGGGCCGAACTCGCCGCGCAACTCTTCCAGATAAGCCGCGCCGAGCTTTGCGTTGATCTCGGGGTCACGGGTCAGCACGCTCGGCTCAAAAGGCAAATTCAGTTTGCGCGCCATCATCTGCCCGGTACCGGGCAGAACCTGCATCAAGCCGCGTGCATCGGCAGGGCTGACGACGGCTGGATCAAACTCGCTTTCGCGCCGGGCAATCGCCTTGACCAGATCCAAAGGCACCGAGAATGACGCCTCGGCCAGATCCGTCAGTGGAAAATACGCACGCGGCAGGATAATCTCGCTTTGCACTGCAACTTTGGCGATATTCAGTGCAAAATTCGGCTCATCGAGCGCCAGCATCAGATCGGCAAGCGCGCCAAGCTCATCCTCGTGCTCCAGTTGCCGCGCAAGAAACAGGACGAAACGCCGCGCTTCATGCCACTGGCCCGCATCGCGCAACAGCAATGCCGCCTGCAACAGATCTGATTGCGCCAATGAGGTTTCGCGCCAATCGGGATAGTTTGGCCCGTTGATGAGAACCGGATCGAGCGACATGCCCAGCCGTTCTGCCGCAAGCTGCCCATAGAAGCTGGTTTGATGCTCAGCCCCGAATTCATAGGCCGTTCGTGCCATGACCGGGTCGCCCAGCGCCTCATGCACTCGCCCTTGCCAGAAACCGGACCGCCCCAGTGTGATCGGGCTGCTGCTACGGACTTGAAGAGCGCGGAAATGCGGCAGCGCCTTGGTAGGATCGTTCAGAAACTCCAGCGCGATAAACCCGGCGAGAAATTCGAGGTCGACGAAATGCAGCCCATCCTCCAGCCCATTGGGTGTGGCCAGATCGTAAGCGCGCTGAAATTCGCCCTCCGAGAAGGCCCGGCGGACCAGAAACACCCGGCTGCGCCCCCAAGCTTCAGGGTCGCCCAGACCTTCGGTCGCGCGCGATTGTGCAAGGATCAGCTCTTCTGCGCCTTCATGATTGCCTGCGCGCATACGAAACTGGAACCGATCATGCATCAGCCCCGGGTGATTTCGCAATGCCTCTGGAACAGCCGCGACAAGCGCATCTACGCCGGTGGCACGTTCCTGCAGCGCGATACGTGCGCGGGCCACGAGCCGCGGGCCTTGTTCAAGCCGCTCCAGATGCCTGAGGGCCGCTGTTCGCTCACCTTGCCACAACAGCATGTCCACACGATCGGCGTGATAGGGCGCAATCACTGACTCGAAGCGGCGCAGCAACTGCAATTCACCTTCTGCACTCAGTGGCTCTTCGCGCCAGAGGCGTTTTGCCAGTGCCTCCGCCTCTGCAACCTGCTCGGCATCACGCAAGGCAAAAACCAGTGCGAGCCAGCCTTCCTCGGAAACCGGTTCGCGATCTGCGAAAAATTCCAATGTGGTTGCTGTATCCTGCCGTGCGAGCAGTGCTTCCGCGTGCCGTGCGACTGTATTGATCAGGGGCCAATGCGACTTTTCAGTCAAGAAGCTACGATAGGCTTCGAATGTTCCTTCGCCGGCACGCAGCGCGCGCCACTGCACGAGATCCATCACAACAAGCGGTGCGTCGGCCGCGCGCGCGTGTGCGGCTGCCCAGTCGCCGTCCTCGATCGATTGCCATGCGCTCGACAGGAGGCCGGCATCGCGCGGGGGCGGTGCCTCGCTCTGGCCTCTGGCTGCCGCCGGGGCCAGCAAAAGCAAGGCGGCACTCACGAAAAACATCGCGCGTATGTTTGCAGCCTTAAGGCAGGCTCCCGGGGTTGCTTGCATGAATGCCCCTCTTTTCACCTTGAAAATCACTGGCGATAGTTCTAACCGGCTCGATCAGGGCAGCAAGACACATTTCCGCAACTGCCCTTGAGCCTGAAGGTAGGCCAGAGACCGCATTGAGGGAGGCGCAAATGCAGATCAGAGGGTCCATTCCGGCATTGGTCACGCCCCTCAAGGATGGCGCGCTGGATATCGACGCATTGCATGGGCTGGTGGATTGGCAGATTGCAGAAGGGTCGCATGGGCTTGTTCCTGTGGGCACGACCGGCGAAAGCCCAACGCTGAGCCACGCCGAGCATGAGCGCGTGATCGAGGAAGTGGTGAAGGCTGCCGCTGGGCGCGTTCCTGTCATCGCCGGTGCAGGCTCGAACAACACCACCGAGGCCATCGGTTTCATGCGCCATGCCGAACGCGTGGGTGCCGATGCGGCGCTGGTGGTGACGCCCTATTACAACAAGCCTACGCAGGAAGGTTTGATCGCTCATTTCACGGCTTTGCATGATTGCTGTGAATTGCCGATCATAATCTACAACATTCCCGGGCGTTCTGTGGTGGACATGACACCAGAGACTATGGGGCGGCTGGCGGAATTGCCGCGCATTATCGGGGTGAAGGACGCGACAGGCAAGCTTGAGCGCGTGAGCCTGCAACGCATGACATGCGGTCCTGATTTCATCCAGCTCTCCGGCGAAGATGCCACGGCGCCGGGGTTCAATGCGCAAGGCGGGATTGGCTGCATCTCGGTGACTGCGAATGTCGCGCCGAGGCTTTGCGCTGCGTTTCAGGAAGCGACTCTTGCAGGCGACTACGCGCGCGCGCTTGAGATTCACGACAGGCTGATGCCGCTGCATGTGGCGATATTCGCTGAACCGGGGCTTGTGGGCGCGAAATACGGGCTCTGGCGGCTGGGGAAATGCACGCAAGAGGTGCGCATGCCGCTTCTGGGGCTGACAGAGGCCGCGCAGCGCGGGATGGACGCAGCGATGCGGCATGCAGGGCTTATCAATTAGGCCCATCGTCTGACAGGATGTTGCTTGTGACAATATCCACCCAAACCGGATAATGGCGGCTGATTGGCGTTGCGCCCAGCATGAAGAGATCGGCTTCTGGCGTATCGGGGCTTGGCCAGAATACTCCCGCGGCGCTCACCTGAAGTTCTGCTGATGGCAGAATATAGCTCACCCGCAAGTTTCCCGGCCGGTTCGGCCAATGGACAGTGTCCAGGCCATGCGGTCCGCGATGCGTGGCGCTGGCCGGGTCAGTTGCCATCTGCAGAGCACCCTCGCTCGCAGGCATCGGATCCTGAACCAGCGGATGGCCGAGCAACGCCCGCATTGCTTCATGCATCCCATCACCATCATATTGGTCAAGATTGCTGCCGCCGATGATCACGATTGGACCGTAGGAGGGCCGCATCGGTAATTCCTTGTCCAGATAGGCGGACCAGAAGGCAGTCTCATCATGATTGCGCAGCAGATTTCGAGATCCGCCAGCGCCGAAAACTGGCGGGCCGGCCTGATAGATAAGCAGATGCAAGCGTGTCTTGGCGCTCAGCACAACAGGAACATCCCAGTGCCCGGTACTTGAAAGGCGCTGGATTTTCAGAATTTCAGGATCAATCGGGGGTAATCTTGCCTCTGGCAGAGCTTGCCAGAGGAAATCAGAAAAATCGCGCGCGTTGATCGTGTCGATCGGAGCACGCGACAGAAGAGCCAATGCCCGTTCGCCAGAATAGGCACCGTAGCCTTGCGTGTCGTCAGGCGTATCGTCACGACCATCGCCCGTCATATCGCGCCCGGTGCGATGCCCGGCATTAGAGGCGAAGGCGAAAACATGGCTCATATCATGGCCGTGATCTGCAATGCGAGCGCGAAAAGCACGCAGCAGATGCAGGTCATGGTCGTAGTCGAGACCGGAAAGAACCAAGATATCCGGTTTGAGATATGCGATCACACGGGCTTTCGCCTCTGGCAGCGGCGCTTGGTTGAGGACTGCATGCAGAGAATCGCCGGGCCCGCGTGCGCCAAGATCAATCCGCCAGAATGCCAGCCTCAGAGTGTTGGGCTCTGCCGCTGCATCAGACCAGATCAGGCAGAATAGGCCGATTGCGGCGGCAATGGCACTGCAGCTTCTTCTTCTGCGATGCGCCGTCGTTGCGCCCGGATCAATTGCGCGACCCTGTACATCGCCGCACCGCGCATGACCAGACTGACAGGAATAAAGGCCCAGAGCGTGATCCCCCATACCAGCGCCAATGGCGTTTCCAAAGTCATGGGCTGCACCAGAAGCGACGATAGGTGCAGCAATGCCGGTAGGGAGAATGGCATGATGATGCCTAAGATGAAGTTAACCTGCCCGTCGCGCTCAAGTCGTTGCACGACATCGACACCTTTCGTCGGGTCGAAATTGGGGAGGTTTACCCAGACGTTGAAAACTGCGTTCTGGCTGGGCCAGAAACCCGTCAGGAGCCCGACAAAGAATATTGCCAGCCCGATCAGCGACAACACATAGGCAAGCGCTGCACTAACCATGACAGACGCAAGATGATCAGCCCCCAGCCCCTGTGGCAATGCCGTAACCAGCATCGAGACAGGACTGAAAGTGAAATTCAGGATATCGGCCAATCGGATTGAAACAACTGTCAGGAAACTGGCGGAATCCGGTGAGAAAGCGATATCGCGCTGAAGAAATGTCAGGGACAGGATGATGACAGCCAGCAACATGAAGCGCCCGCGGTTATAGGGCTTGGCATCACGAAACTCGATCAGTCCGGGATAGGACGCGGAATATTCGGTAATGACAACGATTGCTGCGATCAGCGCAAGCAGGGTTGCGGCTTGCGCCGCGTCATTCGAGATATCCGGCAAAAACAACGCCGGTGCGAGCAAAATCATCGCGACAAGGAAGCCGCGCAAAATGCAAAGTGCCACATGTGACATTACAACTCCACTGCTTCGCCTTGACGCGGCAGGCAACTCTGTAGATGACTGCCTTGGTTTTTTTGATTTACGCCAGACGCTTGTAACCTGCCTTATTGTTGCCACAATCTTGCCCATTTCACGCCATCCTCGCAAGAGCCTTGCAAAGGATCGGGTATAGAGATGGCATTTTCGAGGGAAAACTGTCGCGCGTTTGCATCAAATTTATGGAAAAAATGCGGCATCCGGGTCGGATGCCGCTGCTCAGACAAGCATATATCAGGTTTCAGACCCAGGGACGTGCCTGTCCTGCCTGCTCTTCGAAAGTATCAATTTTAGTGACTTTCTCGAGTGTAAGGCCGATATCGTCAAGCCCATTGAGCAGGCAATGCTTCTTGAAGGTGTCAAGCTCAAAGCTGAATACCTGCCCATCGGCACTTGTTACGGTTTGTGATTCGAGATCAATGGAGATACGCGCATTCTCGCCCTTGCGCGCATCCTCCATCAGGATGTCTACCTGCTCCTGCGGCAAGATGATCGGCAACATGCCGTTTTTGAAGCAGTTGTTGTAGAAGATATCAGCATAGCTGGTTGAGATGATCGCCTTGATCCCGAAATCGGCCAATGCCCAAGGCGCATGCTCGCGACTGGAGCCGCATCCGAAATTATCCCCTGCGATCAGGATCTGCGCGTTTCGATACGCAGGCTGGTTGAGGACAAAATCGGGGATTTCGTTGCCCTGATCATCGTAGCGCATCTCATCAAACAGATTCTTGCCCAGCCCAGAGCGCTGGATCGTCTTGAGAAACTGTTTCGGGATGATCATGTCTGTGTCGATATTGACCAGAGGCATGGGCGCGGCAACGCCAGTAAGGGTTGTGAATTTTTCCATGGGTCACTCCTTCCCGAGAGCGCCGGGGCTTTGCCCCGGACCCCAGGATATTTGAACAAGGATGAAATCAGGCAATGGTTGCCATCATGTCACGAATATCTGTCAGCCGACCGGTAATCGCGGCAGCAGCGGCCATGGCCGGGGACATCAGATGTGTGCGCCCACCACGGCCCTGGCGGCCCTCGAAATTGCGGTTGGAGGTCGCTGCGCAGCGTTCACCGGGAGAGAGCTGATCGGGATTCATGGCCAGACACATTGAACAGCCCGCGAGGCGCCACTCGAAGCCTGCATCGATAAAGATCTGTGCAAGCCCCTCTTCCTCGGCCTGCGCGCGCACAAGGCCCGAGCCAGGCACGACCATGGCGCGTTTGACCTTGATCTTGCGGCCCTTGAGGATCTCGGCGGCGGCGCGCAGATCCTCGATGCGTCCATTGGTGCAGGAACCGATGAAGACCGTGTCAATCTCGATGTCGGTCAGTTTCTGACCCGGCTTGAGGCCCATATAGTCAAGCGCGCGACGTGCGGCGTCCACCTTGCCACCCGCAAAGCTCTGGGGATCTGGTACGACCTCGGTAATCGGCAGAACATCTTCCGGGCTTGTGCCCCATGTTACGACCGGGGCGATGTCTTCAGCGCGCAATGTCACGACCTTGTCCCAATGCGCATCCGGATCTGATTTGAGTGTTTTCCACCAGGCAAGCGCCGCGTCCCATTGTGCACCTTTCGGAGCATGAGGGCGACCTTTGACATAGGCGAAGGTCTTTTCATCCGGCGCGATCAGGCCAGCGCGCGCCCCGCCCTCGATGGCCATGTTACACACGGTCATGCGGCCTTCCATCGACAATTCCTCGATGGCCTGTCCGCAATACTCGATCACATACCCGGTGCCGCCCGCTGTGCCGGTTGCGCCGATCACAGACAGCGTGATGTCTTTCGCAGTCACACCGGGGAGCAGCGATCCTGTGATCTCCACCTTCATGTTTTTCGATTTCTTCTGGATCAGCGTTTGTGTGGCGAGCACATGCTCGACCTCGGATGTGCCGATCCCATGCGCGAGTGCACCGAAGGCACCATGGGTGGCAGTGTGGCTATCGCCGCAGACCACGGTCATTCCGGGCAGAGTCCAGCCCTGTTCGGGGCCAACGATGTGTACGATGCCTTGGCGAATGTCATTCACCGGATAGTAATTAACGCCGAATTCACGCGCATTGCGATCAAGCGCATCGACCTGAATGCGGCTTTCCTCGTTCTCGATACCGTTTTCGCGGTCGGGCGTGGTGGGCACGTTATGATCCGGCACGGCGATGGTTTTGTCTGGTGCGCGGACTTTGCGGCCCGCCATGCGCAGCCCTTCAAAGGCTTGTGGGCTGGTGACCTCATGCACCAGATGGCGGTCGATATACAGCAGGGCGGTGCCATCTGCGTCTTCATGGACCAGATGCGCATCCCAGATCTTGTCATAGAGAGTCTTGGGCATGGGATATCTCTTGCGGATAAAGGAATAGGGCGTGACAGAAGATGGCCTGCGAAGACCAGAAATGCTTAGCGCAGTCGTGCAAGCACGGAGCGGTTCTCGCGCTGGAAACGCTGCGGAAGCCGAGCGTGATCTGTCATGTCGAAGAACCGTTTCATATCTTCCTAGATACGCGCGAATCACAGGTAAGGCAACGGTCAGAAAACAAGCAGCAATATTGAGCGGATTTCCCACATCCACAAAATTCGCCCTATCTCGCAGATTGAGAAAGTCGCAAAGCGTGCTATATTACGCATGCATACGCTAAACTGGAGATCAGGTCCCTGTCTTACCATGAGCCTACCGCAACGGCGGCCCGCCCGGCATCCCTCGCCAAGAAACCGATAAGCAGTGATGCCATTCTGGAACTGGTTCTAAGCTCCCTTGATGATGACAAAGCTGAAGACATCGTGCAGATTGATCTGCGCGGCAAGACCGCCATGGCCGATCACATGGTAATCTGTTCGGGGCGGTCGACCCGCCAAGTCGCTGCCATCGCAGAGAAACTTCTTGACCGGCTGAAAGAGACTTTTCGCCTTTCCGCGCGCTCTGAAGGCAAGGATGTGGGCGATTGGGTGCTCATCGATACAGGCGATGTCGTGGTTCATATCTTCCGCCCAGAGGTGCGAGATTTTTACCAGCTTGAGAAGATGTGGCAGGATGCGGGCAGAATTCCTGTAGCCTGATGCGCCTGAATGTCTGCGCTGTTGGTCGCATCCGCAAGGGGCCTGAACGCGCGCTGATTGATGACTATCTCAAGCGGTTTGAACGCACTGGCCGCGCCCTGTCGCTCGGGCCCTGTATCGAGGTCGAGATTGATGAGCGCAAGGCGCAGGGCATGTCTGATCAGGCTGACATGTTGGAACGCGCCTTTCCGACAGGTGCTTATATCATCGCACTTGATGAGCGCGGCGATATCTATGATTCACGCGCGTTTGCGCAGATGCTTGCCGCGCGCCGTGACTCGGGATCCAGGGATGTGGCCTTTGTGATCGGCGGAGCGGACGGCCTTGATCCTCGGTTGCTCGAAAAGGCTGATGCGCGCCTTTCGCTCGGTGCGATGGTCTGGCCGCATATGCTCGCGCGGGTCATGCTGAGTGAACAGATCTATCGTGCCGCGACCATAATGGCGGGCAGCCCCTATCACCGCGATTGACATAAAAAAAGCCAGAGCACGGAGGCTCTGGCCAGTCAGGCAGGGAACGGGTAGGGGTAAACCCCGTTCGGAGGAGACTTTGAGGATTACCAGTCGTCGGCACCGTGTTTGCCGAATTTCTCGATCAGGAAATCGATGAGCGCGCGGACTTTGGGTTGGGTATATCGCCCTGCAGGGTACACTGCATAAAGGCTCTGAACATCGCGCGGCAAGTCGGGAATCACATCCTGAACCTGCCCTGCTTTCATGGCCTGCGCGTAGAGAAAACTCGGCAGATAAGCGATCCCCAGCCCTGCGATGGCGGCATTCAGCAAGGATTGACCGTCATTCACCGAAAACCACGAGGCCGAGCGGACTTGGCGCTGTTCGCCAGAAGGGGCGGTGATCTTCCAGACTGAGCTTGCTGCATTATGCGCGTAGTAAAGCAGCCGATGATCGTTCAGATCATCAATCCGGATTGGGCGACCATGTGTTTTCAGGTAATCTGGCGAAGCAATCAGCCTTTGTGTGGCTTCGCATATTTTCCGCGCGCGCAGGGTCGAGTCGTCCATTTCACCCATACGAATGGCCAGATCGAAGCCTTCCGAGATCAACTCGACATAGCGGTTCTTGAGAACCATGTTGACCGACACGTCGGGATAACGATTGAGGAATTCACCAAGGACAGGTGAAAGATGCGTGGCCCCGAAATCCGTGGGCACAGCGATGCGCAATATTCCGGACGGCGCGGATTGCATGGCCGTGACCAGATTATCCGCTTCGCCCGCGTCATTGAGCACGCGGCGCGCGCGATCATAATAAGCCAACCCGATATCGGTGGGGCTGACCCGTCGCGTTGTCCGGTTCAGCAGGCGTGCACCAAGTCGTGCTTCGAGCGATGAGACATGCTTGGACACAGCCGATTTGGAAATGCCCAGCTTGCGCGCAGCATCTGTAAAGCCGCCCTGATCCACCACTGTGGCAAATGCTTCCATTTCGGTCAGACGATCCATAAATATGCCCTACGAGAGTAATGCCTGTTGAAGTGCAATAATCGCGCGAATTCGGGCAAGAATTAGGTCGTGCCGCGACAATACCGGGACAATGGAAGCAGAAAATCCGGGTTTTATGCTGTATTTGAAACAGGCGCGGGGGCGCTTGTTTCGGATGCGGTATCAGAGGCCGAAACTGCTGAACGGTATGTAGCGCACGGGTTTGCCGGGGGTGACAGTCTCTGCGTTATCCCCCAGCTCGACCAGCCCCTCGGCCCAGCTCAGCCCGCTGATCCGCCCAGAGCCTTCGCTACCGAAGACCTCAACCTGCCCGTCGCTTGTAACCCGCGCGCGCAGATATTCGCGCCGTCCGGCCTTCTTGCGTTTGGTGAAAGCGGCTTCCAACTGAAAACCTTGTGGGGTCTGCCAGCCGCTTCCTGCCATTAGCGAGAGGGCCGGACGCCCGAAAACCAGTGTGCAGACCAATGCCGCCACAGGATTGCCCGGTAGCCCGAATACCGGAACGCCCTGCCAAAGCGCGAGCGCGAGCGGTCGCCCGGGTTTGAGTGCGATCCGCCAGCTACTTAGGCTGCCCTGCTCGCGCAAAAGCCGCGAAACGTGATCCTCATCCCCGGCCGAGGCTCCGCCCGACGTGAATATCACATCGCAGTGCTGCGCTCCCTGATCGAGAGCTGCGGAGATTTTTGCAGGATCATCCGGCCATTGCCCCAGATCAACAGGCACATAGCCCCAACGCCGCGCGATCTCGAGCAGCATCGGGCGATTGGCGTCATAGATCTGATGCGGTTGTGCTTCGGCTGCGGGATCGGAGAGCAGCTCATCCCCCGTTGAGAGCACCCCCACCCGCAGGCGTTCATGAACCCGCACATGGCCCACCCCCAGCGCCGAGGTGAGCGCCAGATCGGCGGGCGTCAGCACCCGGCCGGCGGGAAGAAACTCCGCATCCGCGCCCACATCCTCGCCTGCCTTGCGCGAATTGGCGCGCGGTTTTACGGGCCCGTCGAAGGCCACGCGCGCGCCATCGCTCGCGCAATCTTCTTCCAGAACGACTGTATCGACGCCTGCAGGCAGGATTGCGCCTGTCAGAATGCGGATCGCCTGCCCCGCAGCGACTGTGCCCCCGAAGGGCTGGCCTGCCGCCGCACGCCCAGTGACCAGCGGCAGGGTATAAGGGCCATCCCCTGCAAGAGCCGCATGGGCAAAGCCATAGCCATCGACTGCGGAATTAGCCGCAGGCGGGTTTGCTCGGTGCGCGCGCAGGAGTGCTGCCAACACACGGCCTCCCGCCTGATGCGTGGCTATGTCTTCCACACGCGTCAGCGGATGCAGCGCTGCGCGCAAACGCTCCAGCGCGAGATCAACAGGCACCCAATCCACGCCCTGCGGCATCGCGAAACAATCATTGCGCAGGCGCGGCGGGATCAGCGCGGGATCAGGCAGGTTTGCCAGCAGCGCAGCCTCATGGCCCGCACCGAGTATCCAGCCTTCCTCACGCAGGATTTCCGGCGCGGCAGGTGCGGCCATGAGTTGTGCCATTTCAGCGCTGAAAAAGGCGCGCGCCAGCAGATCGACCTGGGCTGCATCCTTGCAGGCATAACCACGCGCTGTCTTTACCGCCGGGTTGATGAGCGAGAGATAGGTTTCGGCCAGCACCACCGGCTTATCCGGCGTTTCCATCGGCCAGACCGCGACGGAGTCAGGAAACACGGTCCGCAGCCGCGCCAGATGCGCCTGCCCCAGCAGGCTTTGCGAACCGACAGAGCCCGTGGTGTAGAGCTTCCACATCGGATGCGCGCCCGAACAGATCGCCTCGGTCGCGCGCAATTCCGCCAGCCCATGCCCCTCGCGTGCAGTGCCCTTGGCGGGAAGATCGGCCAGATCGCGCGTGTTCGGCCTGCCCCAGAACGGCCCGATCCCCGGAAAGCAGCGGTTGATCGCAGCGGCAACCTCGAAGCGATTGTTACGGTTCTGTGCATCATCCTCGATCCGCACAGAAAGCCAATCCCAGACCGCCAGTGCCTCGGCGCTGCCTGTGAGATGTTCGGCAAACCCGCGCGGAAAGCCGAAGCCGATATCGAAGGTAATCAGCAGCCGCTCGCCCGCTACCAGCGCCGCGCGGATCTCTGCGTGCAGCATCTCCATCGTGGCGGCGCGCGTGGCGATATTCTCGGGCGGTTGCGAATGGCTCCCTGCGCGCCCGATCCAGATGGAATCCGCGCCGAGCTTGGGGGTCGAATTGGCCGACCAATCCACCACCAGCACGCGGTCAAAACGGCTCATCGGGCCATCCCCAGATCGCGCAAGATAAAATCGGCGATAGCGCTCGTGTCATTGAGCGGCAGCACTGGGCAAGCCAACCCCTCCAGTGCCACGTCTGAGGCCACCGCCCGTATCGTGGGATTGTCGGGCGCGAGAAGCGTGCGGCCTGCCGCCGCGCGGTGGGCCTCTATCTTGGGGTGATCGGCGCGCTTGTAGCCCTCCACCAGCACCAGATCGACCGGGGCGAGCCGCGCGAGAAGGTCGGCCAGCATGGGCTCGGATTCCTCGCGCAGCTCATGCATCAAGGCCCAGCGCCGGGGCGAGGACAGCAGCACCTCGCGCGCACCGGCCTGCCGGTGGCGGTAGGAATCCGTGCCCGGCAGATCGGTTTCGGTGTCATGATGAGCGTGCTTGACAGTCGAGACTATCAGCCCGCGCCCGACCATCTCCCGCACCAGCCGCTCCATCAGCCCTGTCTTGCCAGTATTTTTCCAGCCTGTGACGCCGTAGATCTTCATGCAAGCACCGCGAACCTCTCTGCGGTTTCGATATCCTCTGGTGTGTTGATATTGAAGAAGGGATCAAACGGCTCTGTGGCGAATTCCGCGAGCCCCGCGCCGTGCTGATCGGTCCAGAGCACGACCTTGCGCAAGCCCCCCTCCAGCGCGGCGCGCAGATCGTCGCGCAACCCGACCGGCCAGAGCCCGAAAGTCGGATGTCGCCAGAGCTTGCCTTCCTCGCGCGTTGCGGCCAGCGCCAGCCCAGACGGCCCCGCCGCTGCATGCAACCGCGCCACCAGATCGCGCGGGAAGAAGGGCGTGTCTGCGGCCACCGAGACAACTGCATCCGCGCCCTGCGCTGCCGCCCAGTCCATCCCGGCCAGCACGCCCGCCAACGGCCCCGGCCAATCGGGCAAGCTGTCGGGCAGCACGGGCAGACCGAAATCACCGAAGCGGTCAGGATCGCCATTCGCGTTCAGCGCCATCGCCCCGACCTGCGGGCCAAGCCGCGCGATCACATGGTCCAGCAGCCGCTGCCCCGCGACCTTGCGCAGGCCCTTGTCACCCCCGCCCATACGCGTGGCTTTGCCGCCCGCCAGTATGACACCAAGGATCATGCCTCTGCTCCTTTGCGGCGATGCTTGCGGTCTTCTTCCGGCACTGCGGCAAGATCGGCGTCATGGATCAGTCGCTCCTCGCCTGCGAGGCAGATGAAGCGCTGCCCGCGCATCCGCCCGATCAGCGTGAGCCCCACCTGCCGCGCGATCTCGACCCCCCATGCCGTGAAGCCCGAGCGCGAGGCGAGCACCGGAATACCCATCTGCGCGGTCTTGATAACCATTTCCGAAGTCAGCCGCCCGGTGGTGTAGAGGATCTTGTCCGCGCCCTCGATCCCGTGCCGGAACATGTAGCCTGCGATCTTGTCCACGGCGTTGTGACGGCCCACATCTTCCATGTAGCAGAGCATCTCGTCACGCTGGCAGAGCACTGTGCCATGAATCGCACCTGCTTCGAGATAGAGTGAGGGTGATGTGTTGATTGCCTTTGCCAGAGCATAGAGCCAGCTTGTGCGCAACTCGGCCTTGGGCAGCGTGAGCCCCTCCAGCCCCTCCATCATATCGCCGAATACGGTGCCCACGGCACAGCCCGAAGTGCGCGTCTTTTTCCTCACCTTATCTTCATGGCTGGTCGCCCGCGCCGTGCGCACGACAACAACTTCCAGATCCTCGTCATATTCCACTGCCGTAACGTGATCATCGGGCAGCAGCATGGCCTGATTTCTCAGGAAGCCCAGCGCCAGATATTCGGGGTAATCGCCGATGGTCATCGCAGTCACGATCTCCTGCGCATTGAGAAAGATCGTTAGCGGTCGCTCTTCCACCACGCGGATCGTTTGCATCTGACCATGCTGATCATACCCTTCTACAGCACGGGTCAGGCGTGGATGGGACGGATCGGGAAAATGGCGGGGTGGCAAGCTGTCTGACATCTGGTTCTACGCTGGTTTCCAGTATAGATGGCATATAACATCTGAACAGGGAAAGGGCAGGGCCATGTTAGGCTATGTAACCGCAGAGGGGCGCGGCGCGGCAGACAGGTTACTGACGGAACTGGCGCAGAAGCTTGTATCAGAGGGCTGGCCGCTTGCCGGGGTTGTGCAGCTCAATCTTGAACGCAGCCCAGACCGGCATTGCGATATGGAATTGCAGGTGCTGGGCCATACTCATAGCGTGCGCATCAGTCAGGACCTTGGCCCGCATGCGCGTGGTTGCAGGCTGGATGCGGCAGGGCTGGAACAGGCCGTCGGGATGGTCGAGGCGGCGCTCGATACTGGCCCTGCGCTGCTGATCATCAACAAATTCGGCAAGACCGAGGCAGAAGGGCGCGGCTTCCGCAATGTCATCGGGCGCGCGCTTGCCGATGGCGTGCCAGTGCTCACATCGGTGAGCAATGCCAATCTCGCGGCGTTTCTTGCCTTCAGCGACGGGCTGGCCGCACCGGTCACCCCCGATCCCGACAGCCTGCGCGCCTGGGTCGAGGCCACTTGCACCGCACCTCATAGCTAAGCGAATTTTCCTGCCACTGGCGCTGTGCCTATCTTGCAACAGCAAGCACTCCTTCCCACATGAGAGGCGAGGCCCACTCCGACATGTGCTGCCGGGCAGGCATGTCTTCATTCCGGGCGCTTGAGAAGGAGACAATTGATGAATCTTGAGAAATTCACTGAACGGGCGCGCGGGTTTCTGCAAGCCGCCCAAACGATTGCGCTGCGCGAAGATCACCAGCGCCTGAGCCCTTCGCATCTGCTCAAAGCATTGCTGGATGACGAGCAGGGCATGGCCGCCAATCTGATCCGCAGCGCGGGTGGATCGCCCGAACGCGTGGCGCAGGCCAATGACATCAGTCTTTCACGAATATCAAAAACACCTGGTGGGGTTGAGCATCTCGTGCCCCATCCTCAATTCGCCAAGGTGATCGACCAGGCCGAGCAGATCGCCAAGAAAGCAGGCGACAGTTTCGTTACGGTCGAGCGCCTGTTGACCGCGCTTGCGCTGGTGAAATCCGATGCGAAAGATGCGCTTGATGCAGGTGCTGTCACGGCGCAGAACCTCAATGCGGCGATCAACAATCTGCGCAAGGGGCGCACGGCGGATAGTGCTTCTGCCGAGGAGGGGTATGACGCGCTGAAGAAATACGCGCGCGATCTGACCGAAGCGGCGCGCGATGGCAAGATCGACCCGATCATCGGTCGCGACGAGGAAATCCGCCGCGCCATGCAGGTGCTCTCGCGCCGGACCAAGAACAACCCTGTGCTGATCGGTGAGCCCGGTGTCGGCAAGACCGCCATCGCAGAGGGGCTGGCGCTACGCATCGTCAATGGCGATGTGCCCGAAAGCTTGCGCGACAAGAAACTGATGGCGCTCGATATGGGCGCGCTGATTGCCGGTGCGAAATATCGCGGTGAATTCGAGGAACGTCTGAAAGCGATTCTGTCGGAGGTCACTTCTGCCGATGGCGAGATCATCCTTTTCATTGACGAGATGCACACGCTTGTCGGCGCGGGCAAATCCGAGGGCGCGA
Organism: Natronohydrobacter sp.; assembly: GCA_007125005.1. Classification (GTDB taxonomy): domain Bacteria; phylum Pseudomonadota; class Alphaproteobacteria; order Rhodobacterales; family Rhodobacteraceae; genus Roseinatronobacter. The sequence goes on along the minus strand of SLDY01000051.1, from coordinate 984 downwards.
TGGATGCCGCGAATCTTATCAAGCCCGCACTTGCGCGCGGCGAATTGCATTGCGTGGGTGCCACGACGCTCGATGAATACCGCAAGCATGTCGAGAAGGACGCAGCCCTCGCACGGCGCTTCCAGCCGGTTTTCGTCTCGGAGCCGACCGTCGAGGATTCGATCTCGATCCTGCGCGGTATCAAGGAGAAATACGAGTTGCATCACGGCGTGCGGATCTCTGATTCCGCGCTTGTCGCGGCGGCCACGCTCTCGCATCGCTATATCACCGACCGCTTCCTGCCCGACAAGGCGATCGATCTGATGGACGAAGCGGCTTCGCGCCTGCGCATGCAGATCGACTCAAAGCCCGAGGCGCTGGATGCGCTGGACCGCGAGATCCTGCAAAAGCAGATCGAGGCCGAGGCGCTGAAGAAAGAGGATGATTCCGCGAGCAAGGACCGGCTGGAGAAGCTCGAGAAGGAGCTTTCCGAATTGCAGCAGCAATCCGCCACGCTGACCGCGCAATGGCAGGCCGAGCGCGACAAGCTCGCCTCTGCGCGCGACATCAAGGAACAGCTGGACCGCGCCCGCGCCGATCTCGACATTGCCACGCGGCAGGCCGATTACGCCCGCGCAGGCGAGTTGCAATATGCCACGATCCCGGCGCTGGAAAAACAACTGGCCGAGGCCGAGGGGCGCGAAGATGAAGGCGCGATGGTCTCGGAAGCCGTGCGGCCCGAGCATATCGCGCAAGTTGTCGAGCGTTGGACAGGCATCCCGACCTCGAAGATGCTGGAAGGCGAGCGTGAGAAGCTTCTGCGTATGGAAGAAGAGCTGCACAAGCGCGTCGTCGGGCAGGACGAGGCGATTCGCGCTGTGGCAAATGCTGTGCGCCGCGCACGCGCAGGGCTCAATGACGAGAACCGACCCTTGGGTAGCTTCCTCTTCCTCGGGCCGACTGGCGTGGGCAAGACCGAACTGACCAAGGCGGTTGCGCAATATC
>SLDY01000141.1 GCA_007125005.1 Natronohydrobacter sp. | reverse complement strand
ATTGGCGCATTGGGCGGGTGAGGATGAGTTCGAAGATGACGTCTCAGGCGCATTGCTGGAGCGGCATCATCCCTCAGGCTGCGCGGCACATGACATCTGCAGCCATCCCGATCCGGTCTAGCGTGAAAACCCAAAGACGCATTACCAACCAGCCTGCAGCGCTTAAAAAGCTCCAAAACGGTACCAGTGCAAGGTTCACCTTGGCCGTGGCGAAGGAATCCCTATATGGAGGGCCGAGATAGACGGCTTCCCGAATAGCCGCTTGCGACAAGGACATACTTCATGAGTTATGGCGGACAAATCGCCTGGGATGACACCGTGCTGCCGTTTCAGCTGGATCGCAGTGATATCCGCGGGCGGGTGGTACGGCTCGATACTGCCCTTGAGCGCGTGCTTGCACGGCATAATTACCCGCCCGCAGTAGAGGCACTCATCGCAGAGGCGGCGCTGCTTACAGCGATGATCGGCCAGACCATAAAACTGCGCTGGCGGCTTTCGCTGCAGATACGTGGTGACGGCCCCATCCGGCTGATCGCTACTGATTATTATGCACCCGAAGCGGAGGGAAAACCCGCCCGAATCAGGGCATATGCCAGTTTCGATGCTGACCGGCTGAGCGCACAGACACCACCCTTTCCGCAAATCGGAAAAGGCTATTTCGCAATTTTGATCGATCAGGGGCGGAGTATGACGCCATATCAGGGCATCACTCCGATCACGGGAGCATCTCTGGCTGATTGTGCCCAGACCTATTTCGAGCAATCCGAACAATTGCCTACCCGTTTTGCGCTTGGGTATGGCCGTACGATTTTGCCAGGTCAGGCAGAGAAATGGCGCGCAGGCGGGGTGATGCTCCAGCATATGCCGCAGGCAGCGGGCACGAGTCCGCGCGAGCGCGAGACATTGGTAGAGGATTGGAGCCGGGTCAACCTGTTGCTGGATACCGTCGAGGATCTGGAACTGGTCGGCCCGAATGTCCAGCCGCCAGAATTGCTGTTGCGCCTGTTCCACGAAGAAGCGCCACGCGTCTTCGATCCGCAAGCTGTGCATTTCGGCTGCTCCTGCTCGGAGGAGAAGGTGCGCCAGAGTTTATCGATCTACTCGGCCAAGGATATCTCTACCATGACAACCCCGGAGGGAACTGTCACCGCAGACTGCCAGTTCTGCGGCGCGCATTATGTGATGGATCCCGGCACATTGGGCTTCGAGGCGCCGGATGACAAAGGCTGATCCGCTGGACCGGCTGCGCGCGGCACTGGCGCAACCTTGGCAGGCATCGAGCGATTTTGATCTCAATCCTGGTGTGGTGCTGCCCGAGAACCGCGTCTTGCGCCCTGCAGCGGTACTTGTGGGTATCGCCGATGGCGCCGGAGGGCCGCGTCTGATCCTTACCAAACGCGCCTCCCATCTGCGCAATCACCCCGGCCAGATCGCCTTTCCGGGCGGGCGCAGGGATCCGGGCGATCCCGACATCGTGGCAACAGCTCTGCGCGAGGCGGAGGAAGAGATCGGCTTACCGCCTTCTGCTGTCGAAGTGATGGGCGAACTGCCCGCGCATGAAACTGTCACAGGTTACAAGGTCACCCCCATTCTTGCCCGGATCCACCGCGACTTTACGGCACGTCCCGAACCCGGCGAAGTGGCCGAGATTTTTGCAGCCCCGCTCACGCATGTGACCGATCCTGCGCGGTTCCGGGTCGAGCGGCGCATCTGGCGCGGCACGTGGCGAAATTACTACATCGTGCCGTGGGGGCCTTACTATATTTGGGGGGCGACTGCACGGATACTTCGCGGGCTGGCAGACCGGGTTGGGCCATGCGCATAACAGGCGATTGGTTGAATGCACCAGCAACACAACGCGTGCTGCATATATTAACAGATGCCGGTTTTGGCGCCTATGCGGTGGGCGGCTGCGTGCGCAATACACTGATCGGCGTTCCGGTCACCGATGTCGATATTGCAACCAATGCCCGGCCTGAGACGGTGATGGCACTGGCCGAGGCAGCAGGTCTGCGCGCTGTGCCGACCGGGCTTGACCACGGCACAGTGACTATAGTGACCGAGGGCGACGGTTTTGAGGTAACGACCTTCCGCCGCGATGTTGAAACACATGGACGTCATGCCACTATCGCCTTTGCGGATGATCTGCATGAAGATGCGGCACGGCGCGATTTTACCATGAATGCACTTTATGCGCGGGCCGATGGTAGCGTAATCGATCCACTTGGCGGCCTCGCCGATCTGGCCGCAAGGCGCGTGCGTTTTGTCGGAAACCCAAGCGCGCGGATCCGCGAGGATTACCTCCGAATCCTGCGCTTTTTCCGGTTCCATGCGCAATACGGTGATGCGCAGGCCGGAATAGATCCCGAGGCGCTTGCCGCCTGCGCAGCGGGAGCCGACGGCATGGACCATCTCTCGGCTGAGCGGATCACCGCAGAGTTGCGCAGATTGCTCGCCGCACCTGATCCCGCTCCAGCCGTTGCCGCCATGGCGCAGGCCGGGGTGCTGGCACATGTGCTGCCGGGCGCCGAGCACCATGCTCTGAGCATATTGGTGCATCTCGAAGATGGGCTTTGCACGAACTGGTTGCGGCGGCTGGCGGTCCTCGGAGGCAGCAGCGAAAGGCTGCGGCTGACACGGCACGAGGCACGCGATCTCGCGCGGTTGCGCGCGGCGATTGAGACGCAGAATAGCCCGGCAGAGCTTGGCTACAGGCTTGGTGCAGAGCTGGGCGCTTCTGCGCTTCTGGCGCGAGCTGCCCTGCTTGAAACGTCCTTGCCCGATGACTGGCGCACTGCCATCAGCCACGGCTCAGAAGCGCAATTTCCGATCCGCGCCAGTGATCTGCCGCATCTCAGCGGCCCTGATCTGGGAGCAGAATTGCGTAGACTTGAAACACGCTGGATCGCTTCGGATTTCCGGCTTGGCAAGGCGGCGCTTCTGGGTTGACTGGTCTTTGACGCCTTGCGCCTCTATATCAGGCGTAGAAGAGGGCGCGCCTTGCTACAAAAAACCATTCCCGATCCCGTTCAGTCTGATGGCGCTGCGCAACGCCTTGCGGGGTTGATCGATGCCTTCGCGCCTGCGCACAAGGCACCGCCGCACAATCTGTGGGCGTTCATCCTATGGTCAGTGAGCGGCGCATGGCCGGTGTTGTTGCTTGCGGCGGTCATCTCTGCACTTGTGGGAACGACCGAAGTGGTTTCGGCGTTGCTTCTGGGATTGATCATCGATGCCGTTGTTGAAACCGGCCCTGCAGGCTTTTTCGACCAGCATCTCTGGCTGGTCATCGGTTTTGTCGCCTTTTTCATTTTGATCAGACCATTGGCCTTTGGTCTCTCCTCGGCGGCCAATTCCATCGTCGTGCAGCCAAATGTCTATGTGCTGGTGCAATCGCGCCTCAACCGCTGGACGCTGGGACAGCCCGTAACGTTCTTTGATAATGATTTCGCGGGCCGAATTGCCCAGAAACAGGTGCAGACCGCCCGCGCGTTGACGGATGTAGCCAATGAAGCGATCAACACCATGGCCTTCGCGCTGGCCTCGATCCTGGGCTCGGTTGTGCTGCTCCTGACGATCGATTTTCGGATCGCGCTGGCACTGACGGTCTGGATGATCGGCTATCTGCTGCTGATCCGGTATTTCCTGCCACAGGTGCGCGCGCGCTCCGGAGCGCGGGCAGGTGCGCGCGCGCAGGTCAGTGGGCAGGTGGTTGATACCATCACCAATATAAAAACGGTAAAACTCTTTGCGCATTCAGAGTTCGAGGACCGCGCCGCACTCAATGCAATGGGCATTTTCCGCAATCGCGCGGTGGAATTCGGCGAGGTGCAGGCATGGTTCCGTTTCTGGCTGATGGTCTGCGCGGGCATCCTGCCAGTGCTGTTGATCGGCGGCACACTCTGGCTCTGGGCGCAGGGGCAAGCCACACCGGGGGCGATTGCCGCTGCGGGAGCTGTGGCGATCCGCATTGCGCAGATGACCGGCTGGGTGAGTTTCGTATTGATGGCGATCTATGGCAATCTCGGCGAGGTTGAGGACGGGATGAAAACCCTTACCCCACGCCCTACCCTGCAAGATGCCCCTGATGCGCGCGATATGGGCCGGGTGACAGGCGCAGTCCGGTTTGAAAAGGTAGCGTTTGCCTATGGGCGGCAATCGGGCGGGCTTGAATTGCTCGATCTAAGCATCAAGCCCGGCGAGAAGATCGGGATCGTAGGCGCATCGGGGGCCGGAAAATCGACACTCGTGGCGCTTTTACTCAGGCTCTATGATGTTGAGGCTGGCCGTATCCTGATCGACGGGCAGGATATCCGCGATGTCACGCAGGAAAGCCTGAGGCGCAATATTGCGATGGTTACGCAGGAAACAGCAATGTTCAACCGCTCGGCCTTCGAGAACATCCGGTATGGTCGCCCAGATGCCGATATGGCTGAGGTCGAGGCGGCCGCACGCGCTGCGGAGGCGCATGAGTTCATTCTCGGGCTGAGGGATCACGAGGGCCGCACAGGCTATGACGCGCATCTCGGAGAGCGCGGCGTGCGGCTGTCAGGCGGTCAGCGCCAACGCATCGCTCTAGCCCGCGCTTTTCTGAAGAATGCACCCATTCTCGTGCTCGACGAGGCCACTTCCGCGCTCGATTCCGAGGTGGAGGCCGCAGTGCAAGATGCGCTCATTCCTCTCATGGAGGGCAAGACAGTGCTCGCCATCGCGCACAGGCTCTCGACTATCGCGCAGCTTGACCGGATCATCGTGCTTGACGAAGGGCACATCATCGAACAAGGCAGCCATGACGAGTTGCTCGCAGGCGGCGGCACATATGCACGCTTCTGGGCGCGGCAATCGGGCGGGTTTCTGGGATGTGACGATGATGAGCTGCAACACTGATCCCGCTGTTTCATTCGAAACAATCACCCCAGCAGATTTCGGCAAGTCATTGCGCGGAATGGGTGTCAATCTCCTGTGCCGGGATGTGCGCGCAATGGCTTCATATCTGCAAGAAGTGTTCGGACTTGAGGTCTTTCGCCTGAACGACGATTTCGCGATTGTCAGGCATGGCGATGCTGTGTTCCAGTTGCATTCTGACGCTACATTTGGCGCGCATCCGTTGCTGGGCCTCTTACCTGAAACTCCGCCTCGCGGGGCGGGCGCGCAGCTTTACCTTTTCGGGATCGATCCTGACAAGGCCGCAAGCAGAGCTCCAATCGAAATGATTATCGAACCACCCGCCGACAAACCCCACGGGTTGCGTGAAGCCACGATCGTGACGCCCGAGGGATATGCCTTTTCCCCTGCACGCGCCACATGAGCGAGGTTCTGATAGATCGACTGGGCCATCATGGTGATGGGATCGCCTCTGGCCCGGTCTTTGTGCCGCGCACCCTGCCGGGCGAGCTGGTAGCAGGCGAGATCGCTGACGGCAGGATCGAGGCGCCGCGTGTTCTGATCCCTTCGCCGGAGCGCATCCGCCCACCCTGCCCCCATTACCGGGCATGCGGTGGTTGCGCGCTGCAACATGCGCGCGAGGGGTTTGTGACCGGATGGAAGGAAGAGGTCATCCGCAAGGCTCTGGCCGCACAAGGGATCGAGACAGTGTTTCGAGCGCCGCATGTCTCCCCGCTCCAAAGCCGCCGCCGTGCGGTTTTTGCAGGCCGGAGGCTGAAAAAAGGCGCCCTTGTGGGCTTTCACGCACGCGGCTCGGATGTGATTACGGCTGTGCCCGGCTGTCTGATCCTGCATCCGGATCTGATCGAGGCACTACCACTCCTGGAGGACCTGACATCGCGCGCAGGCGCGCGCAAGTCAGCGCTGGCGCTCTCGCTGACCTGCACCGAAACAGGGCTGGATCTGGCGGTCACAGGTGGCAAATCGCTCGCAGCCAGCTTACGCGCAGAGCTTGGCCAATGGGCCGGACAATCGGGACTTGCGCGGCTGTCATGGGATGGCGAAGTGCTGGCGCAGGCCCGCGCGCCAGAGCACCTCATAGGGCGCGCATTGGTCACGCCTCCACCTGGTGCCTTCATGCAGGCCACGCCAGAGGCCGAAGCTGCCATGCAGGGCGCCGTGCGCGAGATCGCAGACGGCGCGCGCCACATCGTCGATCTTTTTGCAGGCTGCGGCACGTTCGCTCTGCCCTTGGCGGAGACAGCTGAAATTCATGCTGTTGAAACCGCCGCAGAGATGCTTAGCGCGCTCGACAAGGGTTGGCGGGGCGCACGGGGTCTCAAACGCGTAACCCATGAAGCGCGCGACCTGTTTCGCAACCCGCTTCTGCCCGAGGAATTGGCACATTACGATTGCGCCGTTATCGATCCGCCGCGCGCCGGGGCCGAAGCACAGGCGCGCGCTTTAGCGGAAAGTGCTGTGCCGTGTATCGCCGCACTCTCCTGCAACCCGGTCACATTCGCGCGGGATGCGGCATTGCTTATAAAAGGCGGATATCGGCTGGCTTGGGTGCAGTTGATTGATCAATTTCGCTTCAGCCCGCATGTGGAGCTTGCAGCGCAGTTCAGCAGGTAGCATATCGCGCGCAAGACCAACACCAGAGGGACAATAATGCTCAGCCGAGAACAGACCGCCACTTTCCTCGAAAAGTCATGGGTGCGCAACGGCATCATCGGGGTAATCCTGTTTAACGCTGTTCTCTTGGGAATGGAGACATCCGGCACGATCATGGGCGTAGCTGGGCCATTGATCATCACGCTCGATACGCTGTGCCTGAGCATTTTCGTGATCGAGCTTGCGCTGAAATTCCATGCGCAACGTGGCCAATTCTGGCGCTCTGGCTGGAATATCTTTGATTTCCTGATTGTCGGCATTTCGCTCATGCCAGGGGCGCAAACCTTCAGCGTATTGCGAGCGCTGCGCATCCTGCGTTTGCTGCGCGTGGTCTCGGTCAGCCCCAATCTGCGCCGCGTGGTAGAAGGCTTTATCCGCGCACTGCCCGGGATGGGATCGGTTTTTCTGCTGATGGGGATGCTCTTTTATATTGGTGCGGTGATGGCAACTAAGCTCTTTGCCGAAAGCTTCCCCGACTGGTTTGGCGATCTGGGCAATTCAGCCTACTCGCTCTTCCAGATCATGACTCTGGAATCCTGGTCCATGGGGATCGTGCGCCCGGTGATGGAGATTTATCCCTATGCCTGGGCATTCTTCGTGCCCTTCATCATGGTTACAACCTTTGCTGTGGTGAACCTGCTTGTCGGTCTGATCGTGAATTCGATGCAGGACGCACATGCCGAGGAAAGCAATCAGGCCACATCGGATTACCGCGTCGAGGTGCTCCAGCGGCTTGAAGCGATCGAGGCGCGGCTGGCTGAGCGCGAGAAGGAAAGAACGCCGCCTGCCGAATGACGGCTTCGTGATGGGCAAGTGAAGATATCTTGGCAGGCCCGCATTTTTGCGGCATCCTTAAAGAAAAATCTCAGAGGCAGTAACATGAGTTTTCTCCGCGTCCTAGCCGCAGTGACGTTGGTGGCAGTGCTGGCATCGTGTGGCACGCCCAGCAAGTTTCGCACCTATAACGGCCCAGAGGTCACGCAGGTGGTCGTCCACAAAGGCGCACGGAGGATGCATCTCTATCACCACAATCAAAGGCTGCGCAGCTTCCGCATCCAGCTAGGTGGAAATCCCATCGGTCACAAGCAACGCGAATGGGACAGGCGTACACCTGAAGGCGATTACATAATCGACCGGCGCAATCCAAACAGCGCGTTTCATTTGTCGATCGGGATCAACTACCCAAATGAAGACGACAATGCCCGTGCCAAGGAAAATGGCTGGAGACCCGGCGGCGACATCTTCATTCATGGGCGCGGCCCGCGGTTTCAGCGCGCGCGTGGCGACTGGACAGATGGCTGTATTGCCGTGACCGACCGCGAGATGGAAGATATCTACGCCATGGTACGAGACGGCACTCCGATCCGAATCAACCCCTGAGGGCGTCTCCTTCAGAGGGTTTGACAGGATCAGAGACATCTCGAGAGCGTCATAGGCCAGCCCAGATCAGACCAGCGCGGTAATGGCCCGATAGCTTTGGCGTATTCAAAAGCTCTTCAGGTCTCGAATTCAACCCAGGATGCAAGGGGCTTCGCAGCACCAAAGGCCAGACACAGTTCCCGAGGGCACAAGGCTGACCAACTGCCCAGATGAGCGGAAGATCACGCCTGCAGAGGCCTTCCATTCTTGCGCGCATCGTGGCACGAGATTGGAAAATCTCGCAAGAAAGGCCCAGACTCATGACACCAGCCCCATTCCCCGCGGCTCGCATGCGCCGCCTGCGCCGCACTCGTGCCCTGCGTGAGTTGGTGCAAGAAAACGGATTGAGCGCAGCCGATCTGATATGGCCCGTCTTCATCCGCGATGGTGAGCATATTGAAGAGCCGATCCCCTCACTGCCTGGTGTGAACCGGCTCTCGCTCGACCGCCTGCTCCCGGCAGCCGAACAGGCACTAACTCTTGGTGTCCCGGCGATATGCCTCTTTCCCTATACGGATCCGGCCTTGCGCACAGAGACATGCGAGGAAGCCTGGAACCCGGAAAACCTGACCAATCGTGCGATCCGCGCGCTTAAAGCGGAGTTTCCTGAATTGATGGTCATGACTGATATCGCCCTCGACCCTTACAATGCCAATGGCCATGATGGTTTTGTCGTAAACGGCGAAATCGTGAATGATGAAACGGTCGAGGCCCTCGTGAAAATGGGGCTCGCACAGGCTGAAGCGGGCGCCGATATACTCGGGCCTTCTGACATGATGGACGGTCGGATCGGCACCCTACGCCTGGCGCTTGAGGCCGAAAGCTACCGAGATGTTGCGATCCTGTCATATGCTGCCAAATTCGCATCGGGCTTTTATGGCCCGTTTCGCGACGCTGTCGGTGCCTCGGGCCGATTGGTTGGCGACAAGGCCACCTATCAGATAAATCCTGCAAATCGCGACGAGGCACTGGCCTGCGTGGCGCGCGATCTGGCTGAGGGAGCAGATATGGTGATGGTCAAGCCGGGGATGCCCTATCTCGATATCTGCAGAGCCGTGAAAGAGGCATTTCACCGTCCTACTTTCGCGTATCAGGTCTCAGGTGAATATGCGATGCTGATGGCGGCGGCGATGAATGGATGGCTGGATGAAGAAAAGGTGATGCTTGAAAGCCTGCTCGCATTCAAACGCGCCGGTTGCGACGGGGTTCTGAGCTATTTCGCCGTCAAGGCCGCGATGACCCTGCACAATTGATATAACGCTAGCAACGAATCGCCCAAGAACCGCGTGATGCCACAGCAAAGGTGACAAGTCCGCCCAAAGCGGCTAAACTAGCGTACAAGAGGTGCGGGATTTCTCAGCACCCATCATCACATGAGGCAGAGCATGAGACAGCTTGGCAGGCGTGCCTTCACGCTATCGGGCCTTGCAGGGATATCCGCCCTTGCAGCCTGTTCCAATCCCATTGGCAGCCAAGGTGCTGCCGATCTAGATGCGCGTGTGGATGCCGCGCGTGATTATCTACGCAATACCTATCCCGGCTTGGAAGAGCTTTTTCAGAACGCGCGCGGTATTCTTTATATCCCCGTCGTAACAGAAGCGGGTTTGTTCGTAGGTGGTGCCTATGGGCGGGGGGCGTTGCGTATCAATGATGCTACGGTGGATTACTACTCTGCCACACGTGCAAGCTTTGGCCTTCAGGCCGGCGCGCAGCAATATGCGCATGCGCTGTTTTTCATGACTGAACAGGCTTTGTCGGATTTCCGCTTCTCTCCGGGCTGGGCCGCAAGCGCCGACCTGCGCTATGCGACCCCAAGCCAAGGTGGCTCCATGGGCACCGAGACAACGACGCAGTTTGCGCCCGTCATTGCGGTGGTATTCGGTCAGTCGGGTATTCTCGCCGGGGCATCACTTGCAGGTGTGAAATATACCCGGATCATTCCCTGAGGCGCGCTGCGATATCACTCCCGCAGGGCGGCCACATCCTGCGCTGTGCCGAAATTGCGTGTCTCGGCATCTTTGACAATGCGACGGATCATGCCCGAAAGCGCTTTGCCCGCGCCGAGCTCCCAAAAAGCGCCAACACCTTGTGCGGCCATCCATAAGACCGACTCGCGCCAGCGCACAACGCCCGTAACCTGCGCAACCAGAAGGGCGCGGATATCTTCAGGGTCTTGCACAGCCTCGGCGCGCACATTCGCAACCAGCGGGACAAGTGGGGATATCAGCGCCACATCCGCGAGTGCTTCGGCCATCGCCTCTGCAGCGGGCTGCATCAGCGCACAGTGGAAGGGTGCAGAGACAGGCAGCATTACAGCACGTTTTGCGCCCTTCGCCTTGGCCAGTTCAACTGCGCGCTCTACGGCCGCGCGATGGCCCGAGACAACCACCTGCGCAGGATCATTGTCATTGGCAGCCTGACATACATCGCCTTGTGCAGCTTCGCGTGCAACAGCATCAGCCGTTGCAAAATCAAGGCCCAGCAGCGCTGCCATTGCGCCTTCGCCTACAGGAACGGCCTCCTGCATCGCGCGTCCACGAATACGCAGCAATCGCGCTGCATCTGCGATCCCAAGCGCCCCGGCGGCTGCAAGCGCCGAATATTCCCCGAGTGAATGCCCGGCCACATAGTTTGCATCGGTAATGTTAACCCCCTCGGCCTCCATTGCGCGCAAGGTCGCCAGCGAAGTTGCCATCAGCGCAGGCTGTGCATTTGCGGTCAGGGTCAGTTCGGCTGCATCACCTTCCCAGATCAAGGTCGAAAGCTTCTCACCAAGTGCGTGATCAACTTCCTCGAAGACCGAGCGCGCTGCGGGATAAGTTTCGGCCAGTTCCCGGCCCATCCCGATTGACTGGGCACCCTGTCCCGGAAAAACGAATGCTTTTCTCATCTTACCCCCCATATCAAGCTTGCGCTCCGATCTGCCGTAAAGCTGCGCCGGAGGCAAGCCATCTGATACCATCTGTCCAAAAATAGACTGACCGAATCCGCCGCGCCATTAAGTGCCCAGCACACCCTGCAGGCCCCGCACCCGGCGTGATCACTTTCCCATCGCGGCCGCCTCGGCAACAGTCTGGATCCGCGCCACCATTGCACGCAGCCCGTTTGAGCGCTGCGAGGACAGATGCTCGTCAAGACCAAGCCGGCCAAGTTCGGCCATCGCATCGACCTTGCGCACCTCATCGACACTCAGTCCGGCATAAAGCGCATGCAGCACGGCGATCAGACCACGCACGATCATCGCGTCACTATCACCCTTGAAGTCGAAAACGGCCCTTGCACCCTGCCCGTCCAGAAGCGGCTGGATCCAGACCTGACTTGCACAGCCCTCAACTTTGGTGGCGGGGGTTTTGAGCGCATCTTCCATCGGTGGCATGGCCCGTCCAAGCTCGATCACATGCCGGTACCGGTCTTCCCAATCTTCCAGAAAGTCAAATGTCTCTGCGATGTCTTCAAAGGCTTCAGTTGCCATGGTCAATGCCTCGCTCAATCCTGTTCAAGAGCTATGCCGCAAGCCCCCAAAGGTCCAGCCCCATCCGCAGAACAACAACGCGCGTGCCCTTGAGCACTTTTCAAACCGGCCGGATTAGGCTAACCGGGAAGATGCCCTTTATGATCAGTTGAGAGGTTCTGCCATGCACAAGTCCGCACTTGCCGCTCTGGCCCTTGTGCTGGCCGTGAGTGCCTGCGGGACTGTCCGCGACTCGCGTCTCAACCCGCTGAACTGGTTCAGCCGCGAGAGCACAGAAACCCTTGCCCCTGCGGGCGGCTGGGCAACCGATATCGACCGACGCGCACTTGTTCCGGTCGTGACCGAACTCGAGGTCATCCCAACTACTGGTGGCGCGCTCGTGCAGGCTGCTGGCCTCACAGAGACACAGGGCTGGTGGGATGTCGAATTACGCCCCATTAACAGAGGCCGGCCAGTTGATGACGCTCTGATCTATGAATTCGTTGTTGCAGCACCACGCAGCGCGACACGGGTTTCGACAGAAGCATCCCGCACAGTGACAGCAGGGGTCAAGATACCCACACCACGGCTGCAGGGCGTCAGGCGCATCATCGTTCGGGGAGCACAGAACCAACGTAGCGTCACGCGCTGATCCATATCGGCACAGTTGCTTTTTTCAGTCGCGAAGCCAGAGCGGATGATCGCGCGTAATGCTCATCAAGAGCATCACGCGCCGATTTTCTATCAACCGTTAGAGGCGGCCAATGTTAGCCGTGCTTTTTGTCCGTCATCATCGCCAGAATGGGTATCCATGAAATCCATGACCAGCGGGCGGATATTATTGCGCCAGGAATTGCCGGCAAAAATGCCATAATGCCCCGCGCCGGGTTCCAGATGGCTGGCTTTTTGCTCAGGTTGCAAACCTGTCAAGAGATCAAGCGCCGCCAAGCACTGCCCGGGTGCGCTGATATCATCCTTTTCACCTTCGACAATCTTGACCGCAACTCTGGTGATCTTGGCAAAATCCACCTTGTGACCATCGACCACAAAAGCGTTGCGCGCAATCTCGCGTGCCTTGAACACACGCTCGACTGTCGAGAGATAGAATTCAGCGGTCATGTCCATGACCGAAAGATACTCATCATAAAAACGATTATGCTTGTCGCGCTCGCCACCGTCGCCACGTGCTTCCGCGGTGATCTTGTCAACAAAGGCCTGCGCATGCCTATCGAGATTCATCGAGATGAAGCCGCCAAGTTGCAAAAGCCCCGGATAAACCAGCCGCCCGACACCCTTGTATTTGAATCCGACCCGCTGGATTGCGAGATGCTCCAGCTGACCCATCGTGACGCGGCGACCGAAATCGGTCACCTCGGTCGGGGCCGCATCAGGATCAATCGGCCCGCCAATCAGAGTCAGCGTGCGCGGCTGTGCTTCCGGGTGCAAATCGGCAAGATAAGCCGTGGCTGCCAGAGCAAGTGGCACAGGTTGGCACACGGCAACCACATGCGTATCCGGGCCCAGATGGCGCATGAAGTCCATCAGGTAGACCGTGTAATCCTCAATATCAAACTTGCCCTCAGATACAGGGATATCGCGCGCATTGTGCCAGTCTGTCACCCAGACCTCGCAATCGGTCAGCAGACTGGACACAGTGGAGCGCAGCAGCGTCGCATAGTGCCCCGACATCGGCGCGCACAATAACACGCGGCGTTTCTTTTCCGGGCGACCATGTACCTTGAAGCGAATGAGGTTTCCGAAAGGGCGCTGCACCTCGACCAATTCTTCCACAATGTGGTCACGCCCATCTTCAGCAACAATGGTCGTGATGCCCCAGTCGGGTTTGATCACCATGCGCGCAAAGCTACGCTCGGTAACCCTGCCCCAGGCGGACATAATCTTGAACATCGGGTTGGGGACCATTCCCCAGATCGGATAAGAAGCGAAGGCACGCGCTGATGCGCCCATCCATTCATTTGTGTTGCGCACCGACTCCATCAAGTCGTAGGTCGCCATACCTTTCATGCCTGTCCCCGCTTTGTTCGGACGATACCCTTAAGGCGAATCGCCACTTTCATTCATACCAGCACAGCGTTAAGATCACCTGAGGAGCTCTTTGCTGCACATGCGAAGAATACGGGGGTTTTTGTTTCATGACAACTTCTGAATATGAAGATGATCAAAAAGTCGAACGCATGAAGGCCAATATGGCACGGATTGAGGAGTTGACCCATCGACTGACCGAAGCGCTCGCACAGCGACAGATTACCCGACCGAGCCTGCAAGCACCTGATTCGGGGTTATTTCTGCATGCTGCGACTGCCTATTGGACAGAAATGTTCAAGCATCCGTCAAAAGGTCTCGAACAACAGCTCGATTATTGGGGCAAGGCTCTCAAACACCATGTGGAGGCGCAGGAAGTCCTGCGCAGCGGCAAGATAGCCGCGCCCGAAGACAGTACTCCGGATGACCGCCGCTTCTCGAATCCACTTTGGAAAACACATCCCTATTTCAACTACATCAAACAACAGTATCTCATCGCAACCGAGGCGATGACAGACGCAATTGACTCACTCGAATCGATCCCGGATCGCGAAAAGCGCCGCCTGTCTTATTTCACACAGCAGCTCATAGATATGATGGCGCCCACCAATTTCCTCGCCACCAATCCTGATGCGCTTATGAAAGCGGTAGAGACCGAGGGAGAGAGTCTTGTGCGCGGTCTTGAAAACCTCGTGCGCGATGTCGAGGCAAACAAGGGCGATCTGCTGGTAACTCTCGCTGACAAAGATGCTTTCAAAGTTGGCGGGAATATTGCCACGACACCGGGCAAGGTCGTGTTTCGCAACCGAATGTTTGAGCTGATCCAGTACACTCCGACAACCGAGACTGTGTGCCGCACGCCGCTTTTGATCTTTCCGCCCTGGATCAACAAATTCTACATAATGGATCTCAAGCCCCAGAACAGCTTGATCAAATGGATCGTGGATCAGGGTTACACGCTGTTCGTTGTCTCTTGGGTGAATCCGGGTGCCGATCATGCAGATGTCGGCATGGATACCTATGTGGAAGAAGGCTATCTGGAAGCCATCCGTGTAGCGCGTGAGATCACGGCTGAGCCACAGGTGAATGTTGTCGGCTATTGTATCGCTGGCACGACCTTGGCGCTTACATTGGCCCTGATGCATAAGCGTAAGGATAAATCAGTACGTTCGGCCACATTCTTCACCACGCTGACTGACTTTTCGGATCAGGGTGAGGTCGGCGTGTTTCTCGAAGATGATTTTGTGGATGGGATCGAGGCTGAATGTCGCGACAAGGGCTATCTCGACAGTACCTTCATGTCGAAAACCTTTTCGTTCCTGCGCTCGAACGATCTCATCTATGGCCCCGCCATTCGCGCCTACATGATGGGCGAAGCTCCCCCTGCCTTCGATCTTCTCTACTGGAATGGCGATGGCACAAATCTTCCGGGGAAGATGTGTGTCGAGTATCTGCGCGGGCTTTGCCAGAATGATCGATTTGCTGCAGAAACTTTCCACATTTGCGGTGAGGAGGTGAATATCTCGCAGGTCCGGCATCCGCTCTGTGCGATAGCTTGCGAGACGGATCACATCGCGGCATGGCGCTCCAGCTTCCGTGGGATCTCGAAGATGGGCAGCAAGAGCAAGACCTTCATCCTCTCGGAATCGGGCCATATCGCCGGGATCATAAACCCACCCAGCAAAAAGAAATATGGCCACTATACAGGCGCAGAGCCGCAAGGCGCCTCGGATGACTGGCTGGAAGCAGCTCAGTTCAATGAGGGCTCATGGTGGCCGCACTGGGAGGAGTGGCTGCGCAAGCGATCCGGAGCGCAAATCGATGCACGAAACCCGGGTGATTCTGGCTATGAGGCCTTGGCCGATGCGCCAGGGAGTTATGTTGTCAGTTCCAAAAATGATGCAATGTCATAGAGTTGTAAAAGCCCTGAATATATTTTGCTGCAGTGCAGAAAAAAAGCTTGAAATGCTGCAGTGCAGCGTGCATATTGTTTGCAGATGCAGAGAGCACGAAGCGATCTGCTCAGGGATCAAACTCAAGGAGAGCTGATATGGCTGCTGCAACCCCCGACTACACAAAGCTGATGAAAGACATGATGGGCGCATTCCCGATGGACACTTCTGCAATGCAGGACGCGTTCAAATCGCAAGCCGCTCTGGCAGAGAAAATGAGCAAGGTTGCTCTGGAAGCTGCTGAGAAATCCACCGAAGTTTCGAGCAAGTGGACAAAAGCAACACTGGCGAAAGTTGGTGAAGTGTCGACCGTCAAGGATGATCCGGCTGACTACACCAAAGCCATGACCGATTTCGCTTCGGCTTCGGCTGAAATGGCTGCCGAGCATGTTGCAGCTTTCGCTGAAATCGCGAAGAAAGTCCAGATGGACACAGTTGAGCTGATGATGGCTGCTGGCAAAGACATGCAGGAAGAAGCTTCGGCTGCTGTCAAGAAAGCAACCGACACTGCGACCAAAGCGGCAAAGACTGCTTCTGCGAAGTAAGCTGCCAGACTTCGCAAGGCGCGCTTTACTCCCAAGCCGCGCCTGCACAGAGGGCGAGCGCATGACGCTCGCCCTTTCCTTTTGCCAAAACCTCCCCTAATCTCGCTGCACCGCAATGCGCATGGCCGAGGGGGAAAACCATGTCAGACGACACCAAACCACTTCTGATCAAGCGTTACGCAAGTCGTCGCCTCTACAACACCGAAACCAGCGACTATGTCACGCTGGAGGATATCGCCGGTTTCATCCGCGCTGGCCGCGAGGTTCAGATTGTGGATCTCAAGTCCGGGGATGACCTCACCCGCCAATATCTGCTTCAGATCATCGCTGAGCATGAAAGCCGCGGCGAGAATGTCCTGCCGCTTGACGTGCTCACCGATCTGGTGCGCAGCTATACGACACAGGCGCAAAGCGTGGTGCCGCAGTTTCTCGCCATGTCTTTCGAGATGCTGCGCGAGGGGCAATCCAAGATGATGGAGAACATGACCCGCGCCCATCCGATGGCGGCAATGCCCGGCTTCGAGGAAATGCAGCGCCAGCAGCAGGCTTTCATGAAAACAATGATGGCAGGCTGGCCGGGGATCAGTTCGAACGCTGACAGCAAGGAAAACGAGGATGATCTTGATGATATCAAGAAGCAACTCGCTGAACTGCAGCAGAAACTCTCTAAAATGAACAAGTAATTCGGCGCGCTCAGACCCCAAGCCTGTCGCGCAACGCAAACCAAGTCATCGCAAGCGCGAGAAGCGGGCTGCGCAGCATGGGGCCGCCGGGAAAGCCCGGCAACTTGACGCGTGCCATCACATCGAAGCGCTCGGACTGACCTGCAACAGCATCGGCCATAATCTGCCCTGACAGCGTCGCAAGTGCTACCCCGTGGCCCGAATAGCCCGAGACCGAATACATATTCGGTGCGAAACGCAGAAAACAGGGCAATCGCGTACGGGTTATCGCCAATGTACCCCCCCATGCAAAATCGATCCGTTTCCCGCCAAGCTGCGGAAAGACTTCAAGCATGGGCTTGCGCACTGTGCGCCGGATATCGGGGAAGCGATAGCCATAGCTCTCACCACCTCCGAACAAGAGCCGGCCTTCCTCGGATAGGCGGAAATAATTGATCACGAACTTGCTGTCCGCGACGGCCACATCGCGCGTAAGCACCTCGCCATCGGCAAGCGGTTCGGTCGCGATGATAAAGTTGTTGATCGGCATGACCTTGGCTGCCACCTGCGGAACCAGCCCGCCCAGATAGCCATTCGCCGCAAGAATGACGTGATCGGCCATCACATGCCCGTGCTGCGTTTGCACTTTTGCCTGCGCCCCCGACTGGATATCGACCACCAGCGAATTCTCGAACACCTGCGCCCCCGCGCCCAGTGCCGCCCGTGCGAGCCCGAGCGCAAAGCGCAACGGGTGCAGATGCCCGGCCCCTTGATCCAGCACCCCGCCCTGATAGGCGCGACTGCGGACGATCTCCTGCACCGCTTCACGCCCCAAGGGCTCTATGTCGTGATAATCGTATTCGCGCGCCAGCTTTTCCGCATAGGCATGGGCATGGGGCATGTCTCGCGCCTGCCAGTCGGTATGCAGCACGCCGGGTTTCCACCCGCAATCCATCTCGAAGCGGGCGATCAGATCGCGCACCAGATCGCGGGCCTGCAGGCCGATATCCCAGAGTTTACGCGCATCCGAATGCCCGATCATTGCTTCGATCGCATCCTGCTCGATCCGTTGGCCAACACCAACCTGCCCGCCATTGCGCCCCGAAGCCCCAAAGCCCACGCGATGTGCCTCGAGCACAATCACCGAATAGCCGCGCTCGGCCAGGTGCAGCGCCGCTGAAAGCCCGGTATAGCCTGCGCCGATAATGCAGATATCCGCGCGCGCTGCCCCTTTCAGCGCAGGCAAAGGCGCCAGTGGAGTTGACGTGGCCGCGTAATAGCTCGGAGGGTATTCCCCGGCCCGATCATTTGCGAAAAGCAGGTTCATACGTTCAGCAACAAATGCTCACGCTCCCAAGGGCTGATCACCTGCAGGAACTCGTTATATTCGTCGCGCTTTACCGCCGCATAAACGCGACTGAATTCGGGATCGAGGATTTCATGCAGACGCGTCGCCTCGTCAAACAGATCGAGCGCACTGCCCAGCGTGCGGGGCAATTCATCCTCGTCCATATAGGCATTGGTGCGGCATTCCTCGCGCGGGCCAACCCGCTCTTTCAACCCCAGATAACCGCAGGCCAACGAGGCCGCGATACCGAGATATGGGTTGCAATCCATCCCGGCCAAGCGATTCTCGATCCGGCGTGACGCGGGCGAGGAAAGCGGCACACGCAGCCCGGTCGTGCGGTTGTCATTGCCCCATTCGAGGTTAATCGGTGCGGCGAAATCAGGAACATAACGGCGATAGCTGTTCACATAGGGCGCAATCAGCGCCACCGCCGAAGGCAGGTGCCGCTGTAATCCGCCGATGAAATGCATAAACGCATCCGTGCTTTCTCCAGTCTCTGTCGAAAACAGGTTCTTGCCGGTTTTCATGTCGAGCACCGAATGATGAATATGCATCGCGCTGCCGGGCTCACCCTCGATGGGCTTTGCCATGAAGGTCGCAAACATGTCATGGCGCAGCGCGGCCTCGCGGATCATACGCTTGAAATAGAAGACCTGATCGGCAAGGTTCAGTGCGTCGCCATGCGCGAGATTGATCTCTACCTGTCCGGCCCCGCCTTCCTGCAGGATACCATCGATCTCGAGCCCCATCGCCTCTGCGAAATCATAGATATCGTCGATTACTTTGCCATATTCATCGACCGCCGACATCGAATAGGCCTGCCGCGCCGCCGCGCGCCGCCCGGTGCGGCCCATGGGCGGAATGACCGGCATGTTAGGGTCTAGATTGCGGGCAACAAAGAAGAACTCCATCTCCGGCGCAACAACTGGCTGCCAGCCCTCAGCGCGGTAAAGATCGAGCACGCGCTTGAGCACATTGCGGGGCGCAGTTGGGATCGGGTTACCCTCTGCATCCTGCGCATCATGGATGATCTGCAAGGTCCAGTCTGCTGTCCATGGCGCAGCCGTAGCCGTTCCAAAATCGGGCCGCATGATCATGTCGGGCTCCAGATCAGCGCCATCGCGAAAATCGGCCCAGCCCCCGGTTATGGTTTGCAGGAAAATCGAAGTGGGCAGGTAATATTTTGAAGCTTCATCAAATTTGAAAGCTGGCATCGCCTTACCACGCGCCACCCCCGCCATATCTGCAATGATGCACTCGATCTCATCCAGACGGCGCCCTGCCAGAAAAGCGCGGGCGGCTTCCGGGATCTTGTCTTGCCACTGGCTCATGAATCCTCCGATCCGGCATGCGCGGGCGCGTGCTTTTTGAAATGTTCGATGATCATATCCGCAATCCTGTCACTGTCCCGGCGTCCTCCGCGCTTCGCTTCGGCCGCTTTCAGAAGGGGTTCAGGCACCAAGCCACGCCCGCGGGTGTCGATCAGACCCTGAATAAACTCATCATCAAATTCAGGATGCGGCTGGACCGAAATGCCAAGCTCGCCATAGGCGAATCCGGCATAGGAACAAAAGTCATTCGAGGCGATGATACGCGCGCCCTCGGGTGGCACAAGCACCTGATCCTGATGCCAGGCATTGAGCACAAGCGTCTTACCGTTGAAATCATAGGCCTGCGCCCCGACAGCCCAACCACCTTCGAATTTCGCAACCTTGCCACCCAGAGCCTGCGCCATGACCTGATGGCCGAAGCAGATACCCGCCACGGGCAGTTCTGCAGCAAGCGCATCGCGGATGAATTGCTCAAGCGGTGCGATAAACGGGTGATCTTCATAGACCCCGTGCCGCGACCCCGTGATCAGCCATCCATCAGCCTCATGCACCGAACCGGGAAACTCCATTGCCTCCACATGCCATGTGCAAAATGTCATGCCGGAGCCTTCAAGGAGGCGCTCGAACATGGCAGGGTAATCGCCCATCGCTGGGCGTAACGCGTCTGGGGCCTGACCCGTTTGCAGAATACCGATCTTCATGCCGCACTCTTTCAGAATTTGATCAAATTTAGCACTCTCGCACAGGTTCTTGCAAGGGCTCAGACGGCCTCAAGATAGAGTTCCAGCACTTGCTGCTCGGAAAGCCCTGCCAGCCCCGCCATTTCCTGACGTTTGGTGCGGATCATGTTGTCGATCAGTTCGGGCGTAAAAATGCGCGCCATATGATCAGAGCGCTCAAACCGCTCTACGGCCTCTTCCCAGGTGGCGGGGATTTGCGGCAAGTCCAGCGCATATGCATCGCCCGAAATGGGATCCGGCGGCGTTATCTGGTCTTCGATCCCGATCAGCATTGCCCCAAGCACCGCGCTCATCAACAGATAGGGGTTCACATCCCCCCCGGCAGTGCGATGCTCCAGCCTGCGCGCCTTGGGCGGCCCGACCGGAACCCGAACAGAGGCGGTGCGGTTTTCATAAGCCCATGAAACACCCGTGGGCGCATGGGCATGAGGTACGAGCCGGGCATAGCTGTTGGCATGAGGCGCGAAGATCAGCGCCGAATCCGGCATCGCCGCGAGCACCCCTCCAATTGCATGGCGCAGCATTTCACTGCCCTCGGGCCCGCCATTATCCAGAACATTCCGCCCTTCTGCATCAAGCAAAGAGGCGTGCAGATGCAGCCCATTGCCCGAAGCACCGGCATAAGGCTTCGCCATGAAACTCGCAGCCATCCCATGCGCCCGTGCCAGCCTGCGCACGAGGATTTTGAACAGCCATGTGTCATCAGCCTGTTTCAGAACATCATCACCGTGATGCAGATTAACCTCAAACTGCCCCGGCCCGGCCTCTGATGTGGCTGTATCCGCATCAATCCCCATCGCTTCGCAGCCCTCGAAGAGAGCGTCGAAAAAGGCATTGAACTCATCGAGCATCCGCATCGAGAGCGTAGCTGAGCCCATCGCACGGCGCCCAGAGACCGGGCTGCGCGGCGGCAAAAACGCCTCGCCGGTGTCGTCGATCAGATAGAATTCCAGTTCGGTTGCCGTGACAGCGCGCAATCCCAGCGCATCGAGTTGCGCCTTGATGTCCGCCAGAGCATGACGGGGATCGCCCTCAAATGGGCGGCCGTCTGCGTGATACATCCACATCGGCAGCATTGCGGCCTCTGGCCCGATCCATGGCATCGGCACAAGTCCGCGCTCGGTCGGTCGCAAAAACCCATCCGCATCGCCTGTCTCGAACAACAACGGGCTATCTGCGATATCGTTACCCCAGATATCGAGATTAAGTGCCGAGAGCGGCATCTTCGCCTCGCCGCGCAGCAACTTTTCATATTGCACAGCCGGCACCCGTTTGGCCCGCGCCTGACCATTGAGATCAGCAACCGCGATGCGGATATTTTGTAAAATACTGGGATCGAGCGGCATGTGTCACCGGATATATTGAGGGCGGAACCGAATGCGGCGGCGGCGCTCGCGCGGCATATGCCGGTTAAGATATCGGTTCATCAAGCCGAAAAGGCCGATAATGGCAAGGGTCAGGCCAACGAAATACAGTGCCACCAATGGATAGGCCACGAATGGATTGAAGGTCTGATCAACGAAATAGCGGGCATAATAGAAAGCCTCTCCCGATTGCTGGCGCGCCGGGAAGGCCGACAGGAAAACAAGCGTCGTCGAATGCGTGAGGAAAATCGCCTCATTGGTGTAGCTCGGCCATGCAAGCCGAAGCATAGAGGGAAAGACCACACGACGAAACTTGACAAAGCCTGACATCCCATAGGCATCAGCCGCTTCCAGATCGCCTTTCGGGATGGAGCGGAGCGCCCCATAGAAAAGCTCTGCCGAATAGGCAGTGGTGTTAAGGATCAACACGACCAGCCCGCCCACTTGCGCCGTGGTCAGCGCCGACGTTTTGACCGTGAGCGTAACGAATCCCAGCGGAATGTCTATGCCAGAGCGCGGCAGCAGCACGAAGGCCGAATAGAAGAAGAAGAACTGGATGAAGAGCGGCGAGCCACGAAAGACGAAGACAAAGGCGGCAGCAGGGCGCCAGATCCAAGGGTTTTCGCTGAATTTGGCAACAGCCACTGCGATCGCCAGCCCGAAGCCGAACAGGATGGCGAGCCCCGCGAAATAAATATTCCAGATCAGCCCGCTGGCGATCAGGAAGATCTGGTCACATAGCGTGATATCAAGACCACGCGGCAGCAGGTTTGCGCCATGATCACGCCCGAGGGCGCGCAGGATATAGGCCTCGAAGGATTCGGCGCAGCTTCTCATGACACGCAACCCGCGCAGGCTTGAGCGGGGCTCTGCCCCGCACCCCGGAGTATTTGGAGCAAGATGAAACCAGCAGCACAGATCATGCTGCCGCCTTTCGCATGCGCTCGCCCGCAGCCGTGGCCTGCCCGCGCGAGAGCCGCATGTTGAGCCGGGCGAAGATGCGCTCCGAACCCCAGGTCAGGAACAGATAGAAACACAGCAACACGAGAAAATACCAGACCCGCCAGTCCGGGTGCGGGTAGGTATAGAGCGAGGTCTTCTGCCCGCCGAGCTCGCGTGCCCAGTAGACGGCATCCTGCAGGCCCAGAAGGAACAGAAGCGGTGTGGCCTTGATCAGGATCTGCCAGATATTCGACAGCCCCGGCAGCGCATAGACCCACATCTGCGGCATCACTATCCGCCGGAAGGTTTGCGCGCGGCTCATGCCATAGGCCTCTGCGGTCTCGACTTGTGCGCGCGGAACGGCTTGCATCGCACCATGGAGCGTATTTGCGGCAAAGGCCCCGAAAACGAGCGCAAAGGCCACCACTGCCATGCCGAAAGCGTAGGTATTGCGCACCCAGGCCGGCGCGCCTACGGGAGGCACCTTGGCCTCGCGGCAGACGATGAAATCATTGCCCTGCCGGATCGGCTGGTCCCAGTCGGGGCATTGGATATGATGGAACACCCATTCAATCCCCTGCCCCAGCGCAATGGGCACGAACATGAAGAAGACGATATCGGGAACGCCACGCACAACGCTGACATAGCCCTTGCCGAGCCAACTTACTGGCCAGATACGCGAGCGCACCGCCATTGCGCCCAGAAGCCCCATACCCAGCGCAAGCGGGGCCGTGATCGCGAGCAGCAAAAGCACCATTAAAAACGAGCGGTAGAAGGCAAAATGGGTCGCTGTTGTCAGGTAACATGCGAACCATTGCCATTGCGGCAGAGTGGAAGGATCAGTGCAGAAGCTGAACAAGAATCATGCCGCCCGTAAAGGAAGACAGGCCCCGCCGCTCGGGGCCTGTCCATACTTGGTGAATGTCAGAATTTTGCGATGCCGTCGCCGAACCACTCTTCGATCAGCGCATTGAGCGAGCCATCTGTTTTCATTTCTTCGATGACCGCCGTCAAGGTTTCGCGCAACTCGTTATCCGACTGGCGAATACCTGCACCTGTGCCGGAGCCCGGATAGAGATCCTCGCCGATAAACACCAGATCACCGCCCGAGTCCGCGACATAGGGCATCAGGAAGTTCTTGTCGGCCAGAACTGCATCTGCCTCGCCGTTGCGCACAGCTGAAATCGTTTCATCCGGGGTCGGGAATTCCAGACCATCGGCCGTGCCATCGGCCACAAGACCGGCCTGCACTGTGTTGGACTGCACTGCGATCACGCCACTGTCGATGACTGACTCATCCGTGCCGGCCAATGCCATATAGGCCGAAGGATCTGAGGGCAGATAATTGGTGGTGAAGGATATCACCTGGCTGCGGGCCTCGGTGATACTCATGCCTGCCATGATGACATCGTAATTGCCTGCAACGAGGTTCGGGATGATGGTGTCCCAGTCGTTGATCACCCATTCGCAGGT
>SLDY01000073.1 GCA_007125005.1 Natronohydrobacter sp. | reverse complement strand
CGCCCCTTGGCGCGGGTCGCAGCGATGATGCTGCGCGCTTCTTCCAAAGTGAGTGTCATCGCAAACTCCATAAAATTTTATGTTTCGCATGCGAAACATTATCAGCCAAGAACCTGATTACACATCAGAAATAGCACTCAGGCGTGGATTGCACCGTCCCCGCAGGCCAGCGCCGCCTCGCGTACTGCCTCGGAATAGGTCGGATGCGCATGACAGGTGCGTGCCAGATCCTCAGCCGCCGCCCCGAACTCCATCGCCACGCAGATCTCATGGATCAGATCGCCCGCATAAGGGCCGATGATATGCGCGCCCAATATCCGGTCGGTTTCCTTGTCCGCGAGGATCTTCACGAAACCATCGCCCGCGAAATTCGCCTTCGCGCGACCATTGCCCATGAAGCTGAACTTGCCCACCTTATAGGCCCGCCCGGCCTCCTTGAGGCTCTCCTCGGTCTCGCCCACCGAGGCCACTTCGGGCCATGTATAGATCACGCCCGGAATCACCCCGTAATTCACATGCCCCGCCTGACCTGCAAGGATTTCGGCCACGGCCATGCCCTCATCCTCGGCCTTATGCGCCAGCATCGGCCCCTCGATCACATCGCCGATCGCATAGACCCCGTCCACGCTGGTCTTGTAATGCTTATCGGTCGCGATCTGCCCGCGCTTGGTCATCGCGACGCCCAGTGCCTCCAGCCCCAGCCCATCGACAAAGGGCCGCCGCCCAGTGGCCAGAAGCACTGTATCGGCCTCGATCACATGCTCGCTGTCATCCTTGCGCAGCTTGTAGGTGACCTTGGCCTTGCTTTTCGTGGCACTGGCCGATTGCACCGCTGCACCAAGAACGAAGCTCATACCCTGCTTGCCGAGCATACGCTGGAAAGTCTTGGCGACCTCGCCATCATTGCCCGGAATGATCCGGTCAAGATATTCGATCACCGTCACTTCCGCACCGAGCCGCGCAAAGACCGAGCCCATCTCGAGCCCGATCACGCCCGCGCCGATCACGATCATCTTTTTCGGGATCTTGCCCAGTTCCAGTGCGCCGGTCGAGGTTACAATGATCTTTTCATCCACCTCGACCCCGTTCAACGGGCTCGATTCCGAGCCCGAGGCGATGACGATTTTCTTCGTCTCATAGCTCTGCTCACCCACCTGAACCTTGCCGGGGCCAGTGATCTTGGCCCAACCCTTGATCCAGTCCACCTTGTTTTTCTTGAAGAGAAACTCGATCCCTTTGGTGTTCTGGCCGATCACATCCGTCTTGTAACCCAGCATCTTTTTCCAGTCGGGCTTGGGTTTGGCACCGGTCAGGCCCATCGCTTCGAAATTATGCTCGGCCTCATGGAGTTGATGCGTGGCATGCAAGAGCGCCTTGGAGGGGATGCAACCGACATTGAGGCAAGTGCCGCCCAGGGTTTCACGCCCTTCCACGCAGGCCACTTTCAGCCCGAGTTGCGCGGCGCGGATGGCGCCCACATAGCCACCGGGGCCAGCACCAATGAAGATGACATCGTAGGACATGAGTGTTCTCCTGTTTTCAGGCGAGGCGGCGGGGGGCTGTCTGCCCCCCGCACCCCCCGAGAGTATTTGCGGCAAGATGAAGACGCATCAGAAAAGTGCAACCATCAGGATGATCAATGTGGACAAAAACCCCACTGCCCAGATGATCGAACGCCAGGGATTGAGCCCATAAGCATAGGCCGGGATGTAGAGGATGCGGGCGATGAGATAGGTATAGGCGCAGATTGCGCTCAGAGTGCTGGACTGGCCCGAAACGCTGATGACCGTGGCGGCGATGGCAAACAGGATCAGCCCTTCGAAATGGTTATCTAGCGCGCGGCCCAGCCGGGCCGTGCGTTTGGACATGGACTGATCAGGCGCGCGGTCGCGCGAGCCTGCCGTGTAGCGGGTGCCCAGCTCGAGATTGGCGGGGATGGCGTAGACGACATACTGCACGGCTTGCAGCAGGGCGGCGAGAGTAAGGGCGGTGAGTTCGGGGGTCATGATTTCAGCGCAACATAGTCTGACAACTTTGCACCAAGGGTGACCTGCGGTCCCCACTTTCCGATACCAGCAATGTCGACAACTTCAGCGATGGAGCACGCTTCAAGCGCATCCGCGTTTGTAATCCCCCACAACACAACATGTACGGCCTTACTGCGTTCCGGAGCGCGGGAATATGCAAGCGCCAAAGATCTACCGAGTTCGTCAACTGTCATGCTTCCCTCTTGAAACTAAAGCAGGGCATCTCGTCACAGATGCCCTGCCTCGAGCGTCACAAATCCATCAGCAAGCGCCGCGGATCCTCCAGCGCCTCTTTCACGCGCACGAGGAAGGTCACGGCACCCTTGCCGTCCACAATCCGGTGGTCATAGGACAGGGCCAGATACATCATCGGACGAGCCACAATCTGGCCTTTCACAACCATCGGGCGCTCCTGAATCTTGTGCATGCCCAGAATCCCCGATTGCGGCGGATTCAGGATGGGCGAGGACATGAGCGAGCCGTAAACCCCGCCATTGGAAATGGTGAAGGAGCCGCCCTGCATCTCGGCCATGGTCAGCTTGCCATCGCGGGCACGCTTGCCAAAATCGCCGATGCGCTTCTCGATCTCGGCGAAGCCCATCTTATGGGCATCGCGCAGCACCGGCACCACAAGACCCGACGGTGTGCCGACCGCCACGCCCATATGGACGTAGTTCTTGTAAACGACATCCGTGCCGTCGATCTCGGCATTGACCTCGGGCACTTCCATCAGCGCATGGCAACAGGCTTTCACGAAGAATGACATGAAGCCCATCTTGACCCCATGCTTTTTCTCGAACTGGTCCTTGTATTCGTTGCGAAGCTCCATGATGCCGCCCATGTCGGCCTCGTTATAGGTGGTCAGCATCGCAGCCGTGTTCTGCGCTTCTTTCAGACGCCGTGCGATGGTCTGGCGCAGCTTGGTCATGCGCACGCGCTCCTCACGCGCTGCACCATCGGCGGGCACAGGCGCGCGCGGGGCTTGTTGGGCAGCCGGGGTGGGCACAGTCGGCGCAGCCGCTGGGGCCGCCGCGGCGCGCTGGACATCTTCCTTCATGATCCGCCCGTCGCGCCCGCTGCCTGTCACCTGATCCGGCGAGAGGCCTTTCTCGGCCATGAGCTTCTTGGCGGAAGGTGCATCCTCCACATCGCGCCCTTCGCGCGCAGCGGGGGCCGCCTCTGCAGGCGCAGAGGTTGCAGAGGCCGCAGCCCCTGCAGCACTGCCAGAGATCACAGCGAGCTTGCCGCCGGCCCCGACTGTTGCGCCTTCTTCGGCAAGGATTTCAGCCAGCACACCCGCAGCAGGCGATGGCACTTCGACCGAGACCTTGTCGGTCTCGAGTTCGCAGAGCATCTCGTCCTGCGCGACAGTATCCCCGGGTTTCTTGAACCAGCTTGCGACAGTCGCTTCACTCACGCTTTCGCCAAGTGCAGGGACCATCACATCGATACGCTCATCCGTGCCGCCCGCATCTTTCTGAGCGGCTGCCTTTGTCGGCTCGGCCTTTTTCGCAGCCGGGGTCGGTGCGGGCGCGCTGCCGGGCTCCGAGATCATCGCAAGCAGCGCATCAACGCCCACTGTCTCGCCTTCGCCCGCAATGATCTCGCCGAGCGTGCCTGCCACCGGCGAGGGCACTTCGACGGTCACCTTGTCAGTCTCCAGCTCGCAGAGCATCTCATCCACGGCCACATCATCGCCGGGTTTCTTGAACCATGTCGCCACAGTGGCTTCGGTCACGCTTTCGCCCAGAGTGGGCACTCGAACTTCGGTGGACATGTCTTTGTTATCCCTCGATTGTCAGCGCATCGTTAACGAGCGCCTCTTGTTGTGCTTTATGCTGGCTGGCAAGCCCTGTCGCGACCGAGCTGGAGGCCGTGCGGCCCACATAGCGCGGGCGTTTGCTCTTGCCCTCGAGCCGAGTCAGAACCCATTCGATATTCGGCTCAAGGAAGGACCAGGCACCCTGATTCTTGGGCTCCTCCTGGCACCAGATCACTTCCGCATTCGGGAAGCGCTCCAGTTCTTTCAGCAGTGCCATGGCCGGGAACGGGTAGAACTGTTCTACACGGAGCAGATAGATGTCATCGATCCCGCGTGCATCGCGTTCTTCGAGCAGATCGAAATAGACCTTGCCCGAGCACATCACGACCCGGCGGATCTTGGTATCAGGCTTGAGCTCGGTGTCGCTATTGCCCTTCTGCGCATCATCCCAGAGCACGCGATGGAAGCTCGATCCTTCGATGAAATCCGATGCCTCCGAGATGCAGAGCTTGTGGCGCAGCAGCGATTTCGGTGTCATCAGAACCAGCGGTTTGCGGAAGCTGCGATGGATCTGGCGGCGCAGGATGTGGAAGTAATTGGCCGGCGTCGAGCAATTCGCAACGATCCAGTTATCCTGTGCGCACATCTGCAAAAAGCGTTCCAGACGTGCAGAAGAGTGTTCCGGCCCCTGCCCTTCAAAGCCATGTGGCAAGAGCATCACCAGACCTGACATGCGCAGCCATTTGCTTTCGCCCGAGGAGATGAACTGGTCGAACATGATCTGTGCGCCA
Source organism: Natronohydrobacter sp. (assembly GCA_007125005.1). Lineage (GTDB taxonomy): Bacteria > Pseudomonadota > Alphaproteobacteria > Rhodobacterales > Rhodobacteraceae > Roseinatronobacter. The sequence continues at coordinate 19,534 of SLDY01000073.1, read as the reverse complement.
TTGGCGAAATCGCCGAATTGTGCTTCCCACATCACCAACGCATTGGGCTCTGCAAGCGAATAGCCATACTCGAACCCGAGCACTGCATATTCCGAGAGCATCGAGTCGATGACCTCGTATCGCGCCTGACCTTCCTTGATGTTGTTGAGCGGGTAGTAGCGATCTTCCGTGACCTGATCCACGAAAGCCGAATGGCGTTGCGAGAAAGTGCCGCGCGTCGAATCCTGTCCTGCCAGGCGCACAGGATAGCCCTCGGTGACAAGGCTGCCGAATGCAAGCGCTTCGGCTGTGGCCCAGTCGAAGCCCTTGCGCGAGGTGAACATTTCCTTCTTCGCCTCAAGCTGGCGCGCAACGGTCTTGTGGATATTGAAGCTGTCGGGGTAACGCGAGAGCGCCGCGCCGACCTCTTCCATCATCTGTTCGGAAATCCATGTCTCGCCGCGCTGATATTCCTCGCCCTCGCGGTTGAGATGCGACCAGCGCCCATCGAGCCAATCGGCCTTGTTGGGCTTGTAGATTCTCCCCGCCTCGAACTCCTCATTGAGGAAGGCCTGAAACGCGGCCTTCATGTCCTCGATCTCGCCTTCGGGGATCAGACCATCCGCCACCAGCCGCTCGGTATAGAGCTGAAGTGTCGACTTGTGCTTCTTGATCCGCGTATACATCTGCGGATTGGTGAACATCGGCTCATCGCCTTCGTTATGGCCGAAGCGACGGTAGCAGAAGATGTCGAGCACGACATCCTTGAGGAATTTCTGCCGGAACTCGGTCGCCACTTTCGCGGCATGCACCACCGCTTCCGGGTCATCGCCATTCACATGGAAGATGGGCGCTTCCACCATCAGCGCAATATCGGTGGGATAGGGCGAGGAGCGCGAGAAATGCGGGGCCGTGGTGAAGCCGATCTGGTTGTTGACCACGATATGCATGGTCCCGCCCGTGTGGTGTCCGCGCAGTCCCGACAGGCCGAAGCCCTCTGCCACAACGCCCTGCCCGGCAAAGGCCGCGTCGCCATGCAGCAGCACTGCCATGACCTGCCGGCGCTCGGCATCATTGATTTGGTCCTGTTTCGCCCGGACCTTGCCCAGAACGACAGGGTTGACCGCTTCCAGATGCGACGGGTTCGCAGTCAGCGACAGATGGACCATGTTGCCATCAAACTCGCGATCCGAGGAGGCCCCAAGGTGGTATTTCACATCGCCCGAACCATCAACATCCTCGGGCTTGAAGCTGCCGCCCTGAAACTCGTTGAAGATGGCGCAGTATGGCTTGCCCATCACATTGGCCAGAATGTTCAGCCGTCCCCGATGAGGCATGCCGATGGCGATTTCCTTCAGGCCGAGCGCACCGCCGCGCTTGATGATCTGCTCCATCGCCGGAATGACCGCTTCGCCGCCATCAAGGCCGAAACGTTTGGTGCCCATGTATTTGACATGCAGGAATTTCTCGAATCCCTCGGCCTCGACAAGCTTGTTGAGGATCGCCCGGCGGCCCTGTTTGGTGAAGGCGATTTCCTTGCCATAGCCCTCGATGCGCTCTTTCAGCCAGGACACCTGCTCAGGGTCGGAAATATGCATGAATTGCAGCGCGAAAGTGCCGCAATAGGTGCGCTGCAGGATATCGATGATCTGGCGCAGCGAAGCGACTTCCAGCCCCAGCACATTGTCGATGAAGATGGGGCGATCCATATCGGCTTCGGTGAAGCCATAGGAGCGGGGGTCAAGCTCTGGATGGGGCTCTTCCTTGCGCATGCCCAGCGGATCGAGATCGGCGACCAGATGGCCCCGGATACGGTAGGCGCGAATGATCATCAGCGCGCGCAAACTGTCAATCACGGCCGTGCGGACCTGTTCAGTGGTCAGTGTCACGCCCTTGTCTGCGGCTTTCGCAGTGATCTTCTCGGCAGCGGCCTTTTTCTCGGCTGCGGGGGCAGCGACCGTCGGCCAGTCGCTTGTAAGCGCGGAAGTCAACTCATCATGCGGCTGCACAGGCCAGTCACCGCGCGCCCAGCTCGGGCCACGGGCTGCGGCCTGCGCATCCTGTGCGCCCTCGCCAAGGCTACGGAAATATTCGGCCCAGACATCATCGACCGAGGCGGGATCCGCAGCATGTCGTGCTTGCAGCGCCTCGACATAGGACGCGTTCTGACCCTCCAGAAAACTCTCGCTTTGGATCGGGCTTTGATCATTCATTTGGCACCTCTGTGGCACGGAATGGAGTTGATTTAACGCGCGCGCTTCACGCGGGGTTCGGGCCCATAGCGATTGTCGCCACGCTGGCTGGGCCGGGACATCCACCAGATAATCACCAGCCCTGCAGCGATCTGAAACAGTGAGAGCGCCAGAAGAAGCCCTGTATCCTGCATCGAGATCGGGGCGCGCACTGGACCTTGCTGATCGACCACATGCGCGAACATGCTGCGGCTAACGGATCCTGCGAGCAGGGCGCTTGCCACCACGATGCCCGAGGGCACCAGAACCCACCAGCCGGGACGGCCCGTATCTTGCAACCTGCGCCAGGCCACGGCCAGAAATGGCAGGAATACGATTACCTGAAAGACACGAATGAGAACCTCACGGCCCGGCCCGAAGGCCAGATGATCGATCACGCTGAAGAGGAAGCCGCCTGCAAAGACAAAGACGAAAAACCACCAGTAATCCGGGCGGCGCGAACGCCCTGAGAATTTCAGGGCGTTCTGGAATCCGCTCTTTACAGCAGTAACAAAGTTCATTGCAGCGCCTCCTCTTGCGCGCGGCGGGCTTACTTGCCGATGGCCTTGAGCACTGCTTCGCCAAGACCCGCCGGGCTGTCAGCCACGATGATCCCGGCCGACTTCATGGCCTCGATCTTATCCTCGGCTCCCCCCTTGCCGCCAGCCACAATCGCACCGGCATGGCCCATGCGACGGCCCGGAGGCGCAGTGCGCCCGGCAATGAAGCCCGCGCAGGGCTTCGAGCGACCGCGCTTGGCCTCATCCTTGAGGAATTGCGCGGCCTCCTCTTCGGCGCTGCCGCCGATCTCGCCGATCATGATGATCGACTCGGTCTCGTCATCGGCGAGGAACCATTCCAGCACGTCGATATGCTCTGTGCCCTTGATCGGATCACCACCAATGCCCACGCAGGTGGACTGGCCCAGACCCACATCGGTTGTCTGCTTGACGGCCTCATAGGTCAGCGTGCCCGAGCGCGACACCACACCGACCGAGCCACGACGGTGGATATGGCCGGGCATGATGCCGATCTTGCAGGCATCGGGCGTAATCACACCGGGGCAGTTGGGGCCGATCAGCACCGATTTGCTATCCGCAAGGGCGCGCTTGACTTTCATCATGTCAAGCACCGGGATGCCTTCGGTGATGCAGACGATCAGTTCCATCTGAGCATCAATCGCCTCGAGGATCGAATCGGCTGCGAAAGGCGGCGGCACATAGATCACAGAGGCATTCGCCTCGGTCTTGGCTTTCGCCTCATGCACCGAGTTGAAGACCGGCAGGCCCAGATGCTCCTGCCCGCCCTTGCCCGGCGTCACACCCCCGACCATCTGCGTGCCGTAGGCAATCGCCTGTTCGGAATGGAATGTGCCTTGGCTGCCAGTGAAGCCCTGACAGATGACCTTGGTGTTTTTGTCAACGAGAACAGCCATCTGCCTTACCCCTTCACTGCCTTGACGATCTTTTCCGCCGCATCCGACAGATTGTCGGCGGCGATCACATTCAGCCCCGAGGCGCCGATGATCTCCTTGCCCTTCTCGACATTCGTGCCTTCCAGACGCACGACCAGCGGCACTTGCAGCCCGACTTCCTTCACGGCCGCAATCACACCTTCTGCGATGATGTCGCAGCGCATGATGCCGCCGAAGATATTGACGAGGATGCCTTTCACATTCGGATCAGACGTTATGATCTTGAAGGCTTCGGTCACTTTCTCCTTGGTCGCGCCGCCCCCCACATCGAGGAAGTTGGCAGGCTCCGAGCCATAGAGCTTGATGATATCCATCGTGGCCATCGCAAGCCCTGCGCCATTGACCATGCAGCCGATCTCGCCATCGAGCGCGATATAGTTGAGGTCATATTTCGAGGCCGCGAGTTCCTTGGGGTCTTCCTCGGTCTCGTCGCGCAGCGCGAGAATTTCCTGCTGGCGATAGAGCGCGTTTGAATCGAAGCCCATTTTCGCATCGAGGCATTTCAGATCGCCCTTGTCGGTCACGATCAGCGGGTTGATCTCGACCATCTCGGCATCGCGCTCGACAAAGAGTTTGTAGAGCTTGCCGACCAGATCGACGCATTGCTTGACCTGCTTGCCTTCCAGCCCAAGCGCGAAAGCCACGCGGCGGCCGTGGAAGCCCTGAATGCCGGTTGCGGGATCAACGCTGAAAGACAGGATCTTCTCGGGCGTGTTCGCCGCGACTTCCTCGATATCCATGCCGCCTTCGGTGGAGACGACAAAGCTGATGCGCGAGGTGACGCGATCAACCAGAAGCGCGAGATAGAGTTCGCGCTCGATATCCGAGCCATCCTCGATATAGATGCGGTTGACCTGCTTGCCCGCAGGGCCGGTCTGATGGGTCACAAGGGTCCGGCCCAGCATGGCTTTCGCGTGCTCCTCGGCCTCGGCCACGGATTTCGCGAGCCGCACGCCGCCCTTCTCACCGGCGGAGGCTTCCTTGAAGCTGCCCTTGCCGCGCCCGCCTGCATGGATCTGCGCCTTGACCACCCAGAGCGGGCCATCCAGCTCCCCTGCCGCGCTTTTCGCTTCTTCGGCCTTGAAGACGATACGTCCATCGGAAACAGGCACCCCGTAAGAGCGCAGAAGCCCCTTTGCCTGATACTCATGAATATTCATGAAACTGTCCCATTTCTGCTGTTGCTGCACCGTGCATCGCAGATTGCGCGCGAAAAACAACGATAAATTGCCTCAAACCGAGGTGATCGGCGAAAAATCGAAGTTATGTGATCACAGTTTTCAAACGTGTGATCACATATATTTGTCGGCGTGACAGGCTCTGGTATCTGTGACCGCAAACATCCGCAAAATGCAAAAAGGCCGCACAAACTGTGCGGCCTTTCGCTGAAATCCGAGTCGGATTGACCAAGCGCATTGGATCACGCGAGCGAGGAATCAATCCCCTTGCAGGCTTCGACCAGACCGCGCACGGCCTCGACCGATTTGTCAAACATCACCTGCTCATCCTTGGCCAGTTTGATATCGACGATCTTCTCGATCCCGTTTGCCCCGATGATCGTGGGCACGCCGACATACATGCCCTTGAGCCCGAATTCACCATCGCACCAAGCCGCGCAGGGCAAGAGGCGGCGCTGGTCTTTCAGATAGGCTTCGGCCATCTCGATGGCGCTGGTTGCTGGCGCATAGAAAGCGGAGCCGGTTTTCAGAAGGCCCACGATCTCGGCCCCGCCATCACGCGTGCGCTGCACGATCGCATCGAGCCTGTCCTGGCTGGTCCAGCCCATCTCCACCAGATCGGGCAGCGGGATGCCTGCCACTGTCGAATACCGCACCAGTGGCACCATTGTGTCGCCATGCCCGCCCAACACGAAGGCGGTGACATCGCGCATCGAGACCTTGAACTCAAGGCTGAGGAAATGGCGGAAGCGCGCGGAGTCGAGCACGCCGGCCATACCCACCACCTTGTTATGCGGCAGGCCCGAGAATTCGCGCAGCGCCCAGACCATCGCATCGAGCGGGTTGGTGATGCAGATGACGAACGCGTCTGGCGCATGCGCGGCAATGCCCTCGCCCACGGATTTCATGACCTTGAGGTTGATCCCAAGAAGGTCATCGCGGCTCATACCGGGCTTGCGCGGCACACCGGCCGTGACGATGCAGACATCCGCGCCTGCGATATCGGCATAATCATTGGTGCCCTTGAAGCTGCCGTCGAACCCTTCCGAGGGTCCGGATTCCGCGATATCGAGCGCCTTGCCCTGAGGGGTGCCTTCGGCAATGTCAAACAGAATGACATCGCCGAGTTCCTTGATAGCGGCCAGATGGGCGAGCGTGCCGCCAATCTGCCCCGCGCCGATCAGTGCAATTCTGGGTCTGGCCATCAGTGATCTCCGGATCGTTGCTTGTGACGGGCTCTGCCTAGTGCCTTCGGGGTCTCATGGCAAGAGGATCACATGCGGGTGAACAAGATGATAGCGCAGACACAGGATATGCAGCAGGCTCAGCAGGCCAGAGTGAGGATGCAGAGCAGTCGTGAATGCGCCCGCAGCGGCGCTGCGGGCGCATTCGAACTCCGGTTCCGTGACGGAACGCAAGCGGTATTGTTTGGCCTCTGACTATCGGCTCTTGATCACACCGAGCGTGTCAGAACCAGTGATGGCCTTGCCTGATAGAGGCTCCGGGCAAGAATCCCGGATATGATGGCCTTGATGATGTCACCGGGCACAAACACCGACAGGGTTGCAATCACCTGTGTCACGCCCAGCCCTGTGACAAGCATCATGCCAACTGCGCCGAACAGGTAAAGCACCAGCACGCCGCCTATGATCGCACCGAGCGAGGCAGACAGCAGCAGATCGACCCGGCGCAGGTATTGGGTCACGAGGCCCGCCACGAATGCGGCCACCGGAAACCCGAAGAGGAACCCTGCCGTTGGCCCCACAAAAGCCCCCAGCCCACCGCGACCGCCTGCAAGAAGCGGAAAACCGAGCGCGACAAGTGCAAGAAACAGAAGTACAGCAAGCGCGCCGCGTTTCGGGCCAAGGATCACGCCCGCGAGCATGACACCGAGGCTTTGCGCGGAAACCGGCACGCCTGAAAACAGCATGAAGCTTGGAAACAGGCCGAGCACTGCAATGAGCGCTGCGAAAAGGGCAATCATCATGACCGTGCGTTCCATGGCAGGTTCCTTTCAGAGTTCTTGTTTCGGGCTGAGCACCCCGCGGGCGCGAAGTGCTTCTGACATGTGGTCAGCGTCATCGAGGGCCACCAGTACCAGAGGGAAAAGAGTTTGAACACCCGGACGGCGTGGCGACCGGGCGCGCCATGACATCCGCAATGTGTCTCCCTTCATCAACAGAACAGGGATGCAACGGATTGCAAGCGCCACCGCAAGGCCGAAGATTTCCGGTGACACCCCAAAGCGCCGCAGTGGTGCAAGCAGCCCTGTGACAACTGCAATCATGTCATCAAGGCGCGTTGTGATGGTGACCGCATTGGCGAGCGCGACAAGCGCGAGAATGCGCAGGCTGATCAGCAGTCCCGCCTGCGCATCTCCGAGCAGCAGATGCCACAGGAAGATCACGCCTGCGATCAAAAGAATCGGCCGGAACTGACGCAGCGCGATCTGCATGGCCGCACGCCCAAGGCTGGCGTAAAGCAGGCTCACGCCCCCAAGGAAGGCAGCGACGAGAATCGGGTCGGTGATCGGCAGGAACAGGATCGTCATGGCTGCAAGGCCGGCGAGCTTTGCCCAGGCCGGAAGCTGATGCATCCATGTGCGCGTCTCGATGGTCAGTGCCAGCATGAGCGGCCCTCTGCCAGATGCATCATCTCGGCAGTGAAACTCTCTATGACTGCTGCGGCCGGGCCATCCTCGCGTATGCGCCCTTCGTCGAGCCAGATCACCCTGTCGAAACCTTCGAGGATACGCGTGTCATGAGTGATCATCACCAGCCTCGGGGCCAGCGCGAAGAGGCTGCGGTAAAGCTGCGTGCGCGTGAGCAGATCGAGTGCCGTGAATGGCTCATCCAGCAAGATCACTGCGGGCTCCATCGCGATGACGGATAGCAGGCACAGATATTGCCGCTGGCCCTGTGACAGCGCCTGTGTGGAGCGCGTTGCCCAATCCGCCAGCCCGTGCTGAGAAAGCAGGGCACGGGCACGCGCGCGGGCCGTTTTCCGGTCCGTGCCAAGCTGGATGAGCCCGAAGGAGAGTTCCTCCTCGACGGTAGGAAAGATGATCTGATGATCGGGGTTCTGAAACACGACCCCCAGTGTTCTGATCGCTGCAGCACGATCGCGCGCGACATCGATTCCATTCACCTGCACCGAGCCAGCATCGGGGCTTTGCAGCCCTGCCATGACACGCAAGAGGCTGGTCTTGCCGGAGCCGTTGCGCCCGATGATGCCCACGCGCGGTTCGGTGAGTGACAGGGTTATGTCATCGAGGATCACCCTGCCATCCCGCACAAGGCGGACTTTCTCGAACTCTACGGCACAGGCGAGGGATGCGGTCATTTTCATGAACATGACTTTACCCCTCCCGCGCTGCCGCGACCAGCTATGAAAATGTCAGCGTTGCCCCATGATCATGCGATAGCGGATCTGATCAAAGATCACCGCAAGGATCAGCAAGAGGCCGAGCAGAACCATCTGCATATAGGAGCTGATCTGAGCAAGATTCATCCCGTTTTGCACAAGGATGATAAAGATTCCGCCCAGCACGACATTCTCGACCCGTCCGATGCCACCGCGCAGCGACACGCCCGCAATCACACAGGCGGCGATTGATTCCAGTGCCATGCTGCTGCCCATATTGGCGTCACCTGTTTCCACCCGCGCGGTCAGAAGAATACCTGTAAGCCCCGCCATCAGCGCACACATTACATAGACGCGGATCAGGGTGCGGCGGGTATCAATCCCCGAAAGGTTTGCTGCCTTGAGATTGCCGCCCACAGCATAGATCTGGGCGCCGGGGCGCATGCGGCTCATATAGACCCACATCAGCACTGCCACGATCGCGGCGATGATCACGGGCACTGGCGTATTCAGGATACGCCCGAAGCCGAATGTGTCGCCAAACACCGTGGGCAGGTTGGAGACCGGAACACCGCCTGTCAGAAACAGGGCAAGACCTGCACCGGCGGATGCCACACCCAGCGTCATGATGAAGGGAGACACTCCGAATATGGCGACACCAATCCCGTTGAGCGCGCCCACCATCGCTGCAACCAGAAACCCTGCAAGCGCACCGATCAGAATGACCATCCACACGGCTTCGGGAAACATCGGCATGAGCGCGACCATTGTCATGGCCGTGACCACCGAACTGAGCGCGATGACCATGCCCACCGAAAGATCAAACCCGCCGGAAATCAGCACCAGCATCTGCCCCATCGAGACGAGCACCAGATAGACCGATTGCCGCCCGACATTGATCAGGTTGTTCGTGGTCAGAAATGCCTGAGACATGAGCGAGAAGATCACCAGAGCCGTGGCCAGAAAGAAGGGCAGCACCCCTACCCTGATGAAAACGGCGCGCAGAAGCTTGAGCGGGGAGAAGGCTGATCCGGAAGAAGTTGAGCTGGTTTCCATTGTCATTCCATTGTTCCCGTTTCGCTGAAAAAATGTCCCAAGATGGCGGATTCCTCGATTTGGTCGCCCTGCAGCTCTGCGCTAACCCGACCGCCAGCCATGACCACCAGCCTGTGGGCGATGTTCATGACCTCTGGCAGATCCGACGAGATGACGACGACCGCTTTGCCTGCTTCGGCCAGTTCGCCGATCAGCCGGTAAAGCGCCGCGCGGGTGCCCATATCGACCCCGACAGTCGGTTCATCAAAGATGTAGATCTCGCTGCCATGGCTGAAGCTTTTTGCAAAGAGAGCCTTTTGCTGATTGCCGCCCGAAAGCTGCGCTGTCACCTTGTGGCGATAGCGTTCGGGCAGTTCGACATGATCAAAGATGCGGGCGCGCTCCTGCCTGATCCGGCCATTGGCAATAAACAGTCCATTGCCGCAACTGCCCATCATTAGATCGGTCGAGACATTTTCTGTTGCCGAAGCGGCAAGGCAGAGCCCTTCATGCTTGCGATCTGATGTCAGGTAATAGAGGCCAGCCGCCATCATCTGCGGCGTTGAAAGCCCAGTCAGGTCGCGGCCCTGCAGGCTCACTCTGCCCGCCTGAATCGGCAGTAACCCCATCATCGCGCGAAACATGCGCGACTTGCCTGAGCCGACGAGCCCTGCCACGCCAAGCACTTCACCACGGCGTATTTCCAGATTGACACCATGCACGCCCCAAGCGTGCAGATTTTCCATGCTGAGCACCACATCGCCGGGGTTGTGCGCGATCGTTGGGTAGATATCCGCAATCGCACGACCGACCATCATCTCGATCAGTGCGGCGTCGGTGGTTGCGGCCATTTCAACCGTGTCAATTTTGGCGCCATCGCGCAGAACTGTCACGCGTTCGGCAATGCGGGCAAATTCGTTGATGCGGTGAGAAATATAGATGATTCCCAGCCCATCGGCTTTCATCCGCAATATGAAGTCGAACAGATTGTCCACTTCCTTGTCACTGAGCGAGGCTGTGGGCTCATCAAGGATCAGCACCGACAGATCCCCGTGAAAAGCCTTGGCGATCTCGACCATCTGCTGCTGTGCGCGGGTAAGCTGCGCAACAGTCAGGGTCGGATCAATATCGAAACCGCGTTCCGAAAGCAGGCGTCCGGCTTCGCGCCGCATCTTGAGATGATCTATGAAAGGGCCTATCCGGGGTTCGCGCCCAAGAAAGATGTTTTCGGCCACAGTCATGGTAGGGATCAGCGAGAATTCCTGAAAAACCGTGTAGATCCCGAGTTCCTGCGCATCCGAGACCGAATTCAGCGCAACCACATCGCCGCGCAGACGGATTTCACCGGATGTCGGCACATTTGCACCCGCCAGCAGCGAGATCAGTGTGGATTTACCCGCACCATTCTCGCCAAAGAGGACATGCACCTCACCCGCCCGAAGGTCGAAATCCACGCTGTCGAGCGCCTTCACGCCGGGATAGCTTTTGCTGAGTGCACGCGTGCTGATCAGGGGGGGCTGGGCCATGGGTCTGCTCCGTTGCCCGGTTCGGGCGGTTTGGGTGCAGGCAGGCTTGCCCGCCTGCAACCCGTGTTTCAGTTGACCGTGAAGACCGGTGCAAAATTGTCCGGCGGCAGGATGGCGTTGCGATCCACATTGCCAATATTATTCTGATCCACGACGAAGATCTCGGGGCCGACATGGGCGATGAAATCCTCACCCTCCAGTGCGCGGACGGCCTGATCTACTGCGATACGGCCCTGGATCACCATGGAATCAGCGGGTGCACCAAGGATGAATCCGCGCTCGATGCCGGTATAGACGCCGGGTGTCATGTAGAAGGCGAGGATATCCACCTGCCCGCCCAGGCCACGCTCGCGCACAATGCCTTGGGCCGCTTCGGCGGTAACTGCCGTCCCGGCGATGTAGCGCACATCAGGGCTGGCGGTCAGAACATCCTCGACCAGTCGCTGCTGCACTTCGCGGCCTGTATCGCCATAGCGCGGCTCAAGCACGCGCACGGCAGAGCCTTCGACTGCATCCATGAAGCCACGATGCGCGGCCTCGACCCAGCCTGCGCCTGCCGGGCCGGGGAACCAGCCTACGGAGACTTCCTCACTGCCTGCAGGATGCGTTTCGGCCAGATAGGCACCTGTCTGATAACCCATAGTGTAGAATGACACGAGCGACTTGGCGGTGATGTCGGGAGAGGACACGCCATTGATGACGTCGATCACCGGAATGCCGCGGCTTGCCACTTCGCGGATCAGGCTGTTCAGGCCATCATAGGAAATTGCCCCGATAATGACTGCATCTGCACCAGCGGAAACACAATCCTCGATCTGGCTGATCTGGCGCGGCAGTTCTGTATAGCCATCGGCTTCAACCACATTCATGCGCACGCCAAGGCGGCGGGCCTCTGCGATCACACCATAATTGACGCCAAGCCAGTAGGCATCTTTCATATGCGGGAAGGACACGCAGATATTCCACGGCTGCGATGCAGCTTCCAGCGGGATGTATTCGACCTCTACCGATGTGCCATCAGCGGCAAAGGCAGGTTCGATTGCCTGCGCCGGATAGGGAAACCAGGCGTCATCGGCAATTGCGGCGAATGGCAGCAAGGCTGCTGCTCCCGCAAGGGCGACTTTTTTCAGGGCATGCGTCATCGTTCAGAGCTCCTCTGTTGCAGTAAGATGGATGCGGGTCAGACCGCGGTCTTGTGGTTCGTGCAGGATGCGCGCGGCCTCAGGCCGTGGTAAGCGCATCCCGGATTGTCTGAAGGCGTTTCTTGCGTTCCTTTCGGGCATCAAGTGCCGTTTCCATATCGACCTTCACGAAACGGACTTTGGTATTGGGTTGGAGTTGCCCGATCAGATCCATATCTGCCGAGATGACCGCGCCAATGGTAAAATAGCCACCGCCCGAGACAGCATCGCGGTGCAGAACGATTGGCTCTGTGCCCCCCGGAACCTGAATCGAGCCATAGGAATAGCAGCCATCGACGATATTCGACGGGTCTGAGCCCGCGCCGAAGGGCTGTTCACGCGGCACGAATTCCATCGGAGAGCCGCCCCGGAATCGATAGCCCATACGGTCGGCCTCGGGGGCGACCGTCCAGTCTTCTGCGAAGAAACGCTCCTGCGATGCTTCGGTGATCCTGTCCCAGTAAAGGCCGGGCAGCACGCGCAATTCGACCGGGTTCTGGCTTGGGCGCAGCAGAGCCCGATCCAGCTTGCGCTCGGAAACCTTGCCAGGCGTGCCGATGGGCAGCGTGTCGCCCGCCGCAATCGGGCGGCCATCCAGCCCCCCCAGCGCGCCAATGACATAGGTCGAGCGCGACCCGAGATGCATGGGCGTATCGATGCCGCCAGCGAATGCGATATAGATACGTGCACCTTCTTTCAGGAAGCCGAAGCTGAGAACCTGACCCTTGCTGACCGGAAAGGCCGTCCAGCCCTCGCGCGGCTCGCCATCAAGCAGGATGGGCATGGTTGCGCCAGTCACGGCAACCCATGTATCTGCCTCGAATTCAAGTTCCGGCCCCATGAACACAGCCTCCAGACAGGCTGCGCCCTCGTCATTGCCAAGTAGCATATTGGCCGCGCGCAAGGCGAAACGATCCATTGCGCCGCCTTCCGGAATGCCAAGATGAAAATAGCCGGGGCGGCCCAGATCCTGAATGCTGGTGGACAGACCGGGCTTTCTGACCTTAATTGCCATGGAGCGCCTCCATCAGTCTGGCGTTGGTGCCGCGCATATCGGCATTGAATGCGTCAAGATCGAAAGTGACCTCGGCGATGCGCGGCTGGTAGGTGCCCGCCTCTACTGCGGCCACGATGCGGTCATATTCGGCGCGATCGATCGGAGCGAATTTCACGATGTCACCGGGACGGAAGAACACCATGAAATCCTTCAGGTAAGTTACCTGCTGTTGCGGATCGAATATCGGCATGGGAGTGATGCCGAACATCTGGTAACCACCTGCGCCGCGCACCGAGTAGATGCAGGAAAAACATCCGCCATAGCCGACTGTGAGTTTCGGCGTATCGGTTCTGGGGCGCAGATATTTCGGCACCTCGATCTGTTTCTCGCGCTCCACCAGCTGATAGAGAAACGGGAGCCCGGCGACGAAACCGACCATCGACACAAACCAAGGCTGTGCATGATGTGCCTCGATGAAGGCTTCGACACTGTCATAGCCATTGATCCGCGCCGCATATTCGAGATCGGTGCCCGAGGGATCCTGATGGCGCTCGCGAAAGCGCATCACCGTCTCATGCGTCCACGGATCCTGATAATAGACAGGGATCTCGATGATCCGGGTCTGCATGCGCGGCTCGGCATTGCTGGCCGCGCTTTCCAGTTCCTTGAGTTTTGCCATCATCGTGTCAGGGTGGATGATGTCGGGGTTGAAGCGAACCTCGAAAGAGGCGTTTGCGGGCAGGATTTCGGTGACACCATCGATCTTGGCCTCTTGCACGGCCCTTGAAATGGCGATGGCCTTGAAGAAGGCCTCCAGCGACATCTCGTCATCCATCTCGACGAAGATGTGCTCGTCACCGCCAAAAGTGTAGCGGGTTTTCACGTCATGCCTCCTCTGCTGCTGCTGTCAGATTACCTTGCTCAAGCCATGGCTCGAGCCATTGCGTGTGAATACGTCCGGCGCGCAGATCCGGGTCTGCGGCAAGTGCCTTGTGCAACGGCGTCGTTGTGCGCAACCCGCCCAGTTCCAATGATCCCAATGCCTCGGCCATCAGATCAATCGCCTGATCGCGGGTCGGCGCGTGCACGATCAGCTTGCCCAGAAGCGAGTCGTAAAAGGGCGGGATCTGGTAGCCCTCATAGAGGAAATGATCGAAGCGGATGCCGGTGCCCTCGGGAACGCGCATGGACGTGAGTTTACCGGGAAAGGGCATGAATTGCCGGAGCGGGTCTTCGGCGTTGATCCGCACCTCGATGGCATGCCCAGTGACAGTAATCTCATCTTGCGTGATCGAGAGGGGCGCGCCGCCGGCAACGCGGATCATCTCGGCCACCAGATCCACCCCTGTGACCATTTCGGTGACGGGATGCTCTACCTGGATGCGGGTATTCATCTCGATAAAATAGAAATCGCCGCTCTGATCGTCATAGAGATATTCGACAGTGCCTGCGCCGCGATAGCCGACAGATCGCGCCAGATCGGCAGCGCTTTTGCACAGTGCCTCGCGTGTTTCCGTGGAAAGCCCGAAGGCACCTGCTTCTTCCCAGACCTTCTGGCGGCGGCGCTGGAGCGAGCATTCACGCTCGTAGCAATGCACCGCGTCAGTGCCGTCACCCAGCACCTGCACTTCTATATGGCGCGGATTGGTGATCAGCTTCTCGATATAAAGCCCGCCATCACCGAAAGCAGCCGCGGCCTCGCTGCGTGCCTGCGGAGCAAGGCGCGCCAACTCTCCGGCGTTATGGGCGATGCGAATGCCGCGCCCTCCCCCGCCCGCTGCGGCCTTGATCAGCACAGGAAAGCCAACCTCTTCGGCCGCGGTCAGGGCTTGTGCAGCATCCTCGACTCGGCCCTTTGAGCCCGGCACCACAGGAACCCCAGCGGCGATTGCCGTGGCGCGGGCAGCGGCCTTGTCGCCCATCCTGTCAATCGTGTTGGCGTCAGGGCCGACAAAGATAAGCCCTGCATCGACCACGGCACGGGCAAACCCGGCATTCTCTGACAAAAACCCATAACCGGGATGAATTGCATCGGCCCCGGTGTCGCGTGCGGCCTGCAGGATCGCGGGAATGGACAGATAGGATTGCGCGGCCGGAGCAGGCCCGACACACACGGCCTCATCCGCCATCTGCACCGCCAGCATGTCGCGATCCGCTTCGGAATGGACCTGAACAGTGCTGATGCCAAGCGACTGCGCGGCACGGATGATGCGAACCGCAATCTCGCCGCGATTGGCTATAAGGAGTTTGCGGATCGTCATGGATCAGCCCACCTTTGCGAGAATGTCACCAGCTTGCACTGGGGTCGCATCGGCGACGGAAAAGCCTTCGAATGTGCCCGACACTTCGGCCTTGACCTCGATAAAGGTCTTCATGACCTCGATCAGGCCGATAGTGTCCTCCGGGCTGACCTGATCGCCTTGCTTCTTGAAAGGCTCCGAGTCGGGCGAAGGCGCGTGATAGAAAGTTCCGGGGAGTGGGGACTGGATATCTGGCATTGGTGTCTTTCCTTTTACGCTGCTGTGTTGAGAAGCATCGCTGCGGGTGCGATGGAAATGCCTGCCTCCGTAAGCTTGGCACGAATGGCGCGCCCGATCTCGAGAGCGCCGGGCGTATCGGAATGGAAGCATATCGAATCAAACGCGATTTCGATCTCGCCGCCATCAACAGTATCAACGCGACCCTCACGGCAGGCCCGAAGGCATTTGCGCGCAATCCTGTCAGGATCGAACTGTGCAACTTTGCGGGCGAAGACTATCGAGCCGCTCTGATCGTAGTCCCGATCGGCATAGAATTCACGGATTACAGGCTGGCCATAGCTGAGCGCGACACGACAGGTTGTCGAGATATCCATACAGAACAGCAAGAGATCCGGAGCGCAGCTTTGCAGCACTTCGACCAGATGTTCGGAGAGGCTCTCGTTGCGGGCTGCCTCCATGTAGAGCGCGCCATGTGGCTTGATATGCTGCAGCCGCACACCATGGCGGCGGCAGAATTCGCGAAGGGCGCCGATCTGATAGATGATATCATTGACGAGCTCTTCGTCAGACGAGCGGATATAGCGACGCCCGAAGCCTTGCAGATCGCGGTAAGCCGGATGTGCGCCAATGCTCACACCATGCTCTTTGGCCAGAGAAACGACACGGTTCATGAGGTTCGGGTCCCCTGCGTGAAACCCAGTGGCGACGTTGGCCGAACTGATAATCTTCATCAGTTCGTCATCAGGAGCATCGCCATAAGTCCAGTGGCCGAAGCCCTCACCCATGTCGCAATTCAAGTCCACTATGCGTTTCATCGCAAACCCTGCTTCCAATTTCGAATCTCACTATGTCCGAGCATTGCCTTAAGGTAAAATTCAGAATTTCATTTAAGCTCTTTCGGTAAAACCGAACGCATTGAAGTTAGGCAGTTTTGGTTTTTTCTTATAAATATGAGGTTTTTTAGTTTTTCGGGTGGTCTTGTGCGCAGAATATCGGATAATTGGTGCAGGTTGTTTCTGTTTTTCCGATAAGAGAGGGCTGCGTGCAGATCCGTCAACTGAAGTATTTCGTTGCCACCGCCGAGTCCGGGCAGGTCAGCCGTGCGGCTGTGGCATTGTCGGTGTCACAGTCATCGGTCACTACAGCGATTCGCGAGCTGGAGGCCGAAACCACGGCGCAACTCTTCGAACGCAGCGCGCAGGGTATGGAGTTGACACAGGCCGGGCGCGAGCTCCTGGCCGTCGCCTATGAAATTCTCGCCAAGGTCGAGGAAGCGCGCAATCTCGGGCAGCGGGCCAGTTCGGGCAAGGGCAGCTTATCCATTGCCGTGACATATACTGTGATGGGTTATTTTCTGCCCTATCATCTGGACCGGCTCAGCAGGCTTCATCCTGAACTGAAGATCAGCGTCTATGAGATGAATCGAGAGGTCATTGAGGAAGGGTTGATCTCGAATCGCTTCGATCTTGCTGTCCTTCTGACCTCCAACATCACCACCCCGGAGCTTGAGACCGAAACGCTCTTCCGCTCTCCGCGCCGACTCTGGGTTGGCAACAGTCATCGCTTCGCGCAGCAGCGCAAGGTAACGATGGAGGAAATTGCAGAAGAAAACTACATCATGCTGACAGTGGATGAGGCCGCGCATAGTGCCATGAAATACTGGTCGGTTCAGAAGGTTCAGCCCAAAGTCGGGCTGCGCACCTCTTCGATAGAGGCAGTGCGCTCGATGGTTGCGAACCAGCAGGGCGTGACGATCCTGTCGGACATGGTTTATCGGCCCTGGTCACTGGAGGGAAAACGGATCCAGACAGTGCAGACCGAGTTTTCCGTACCCTCAATGGATGTGGGTCTTGCCTGGCCGCGTAGCGTGCAGCTCTCCCCCGAGGTCGAGCTGGTTCATGATTATTTCCGCCGCAGCTTTATTGCGCCGCAAATTTAGCCGATAACACTCAGGACCACGCCCATCTCGTTACCGTCATCGACGCGCCCCCGCCGGACCAGTTGCCTGATCTGGCAGAGGCGCAAGGCTGATCAAGCTGCGGCTTCAAGGTGGCGATGGCGCGCTACGCGGATGGACTCGGCAATGATTTCGAGCGCTTCGTCAAAAGTGTCATCCTCGATGGTGATGGGCGACAGGAAGCGGATAACATTTCCATGTACGCCGCAGGTCAGCAGGATCAACCCCCGCTC
This sequence comes from Natronohydrobacter sp., assembly GCA_007125005.1. Classification (GTDB taxonomy): domain Bacteria; phylum Pseudomonadota; class Alphaproteobacteria; order Rhodobacterales; family Rhodobacteraceae; genus Roseinatronobacter. The sequence goes on along the minus strand of SLDY01000073.1, from coordinate 1,900 downwards.
CAATGCCGCATCCCGCACCGCAGCCGTAAGCCCCGGCATCGCGACCCCATCTGCATCAATGAATTCTGCCGCAACCATGAAGCCCGGACCGCGGATATCGGCCAATTCGGGCACCTCGTTCTTCAGGCCGGTTAGGCAGGTCTTCAACCGCGCGCCAAGGTGCTCTGCGCGCGCGCACAGATCCTCATCGCGGATCACATCCAGAACCGCCAGCGCTGCAGCGATCCCAATCGGGCTGCCGCCATAAGTGCCGCCAAGCCCGCCGGGGCTCGGTGCATCCATGATCTCTGCACGCCCAGTCACCGCCGAGAGTGGATAGCCGCCCGCAAGGCTCTTTGCCATCGTGACCAGATCTGCATGCACGTCATAATGCTCCATCGCCAGCATCTTGCCAGTCCGCGCGAAGCCGGTCTGCACTTCGTCCGCAATCAGGACAATGCCATGCTGGTCGCAAAGCGCACGCAACCCCCGCATCAACTCTGCCGGTGCTGGATAGAACCCGCCTTCGCCCTGCACGGGCTCGATGATGATCGCAGCGATACGCGACGGATCGGCATCGGCCTTGAACAGTGACTCGATCGCAGCAAGGCTGTGAGCGACCTCTATTCCATGTGGCGCCATCGGGAAGGGAACATGCCAGACATCCCCCATCATCGCGCCGAACCCGGCCTTGTAGGGATGCACCTTGCCAGTCAGCGTCATACCCATGAAGGTACGGCCATGAAAGCCGCCAGTGAAGGCAATCACACCCTGACGTCCCGTAAAGGCGCGTGCAATCTTGACCGCGTTTTCGACAGCTTCTGCGCCTGTGGTCGCGAAGATGGTTTTTTTGTCGAAATCACCCGGAACAATTGCGTTCAGCCTCTCTGCCAGATCGACATAGTTTTCGTATGGCACGACCTGATGGCAGGTATGGCTGAAGAGATCTATCTGCGCTTTCACGGCCTCGATCACGCGTGGATGGCCATGCCCTGTATTGAGAACAGCAATACCCGAGGCAAAGTCGATGAAACGGCGCCCTTCCGAATCCCAGATCTCTGCATTGCGTGCGCGGCTGGCGAAAAGCGGGCTTGAAACACCGACACCACGAGCGATGGCCCGCGCACGGCGCGAAGAAAGAGCAGTGTTCGACATGTTCATAATCCTGCGCTAAAGCGTTTATTATATTAATCGTTCTTTTTATGGGTGCAAGTGTTTATTATATTAATCATCCGGATCATGGCATGATCGCGTGATGACAGGCAGGATCAGAAAAAGGAGGCGCACAGGAAATGACCCAGCCTGATATTGGCAGCAAGCTGAGAACCTTGCGACAGAAGTACAATCTTTCGCAACGCCAGCTGGCGCAGCGTGCGGGAGTGACCAATGGACAGATTTCGATGATCGAGCAGAACAAGATCAGCCCTTCAGTCTCAAGCCTGAAGAAAATTCTCGACGGGTTCCCGACAAGCTTGTCTGATTTCTTCGCTGCAGATGTAAGCGAGGGGCCAAAGACTTTCTATCGGAAGGACGAACTGATTGAAATCGGCACGCGGGCAATCCACGGCCCAGATGCCACCGAAGCGAAGCTTTCACTTCTGCGGGTCGGGCGTCCGGGTGAAAACAATCTGATGATGCTCAAGGAAACCTATCAACCCGGTGCCGATACGGGCAAACGTCTTTATAGTCATGATGCAGAGGAGGCCGGGATCATAATATCCGGGCAAATCGAGATAACGGTCGAGGATGAATCCGCTGTGCTTGGCCCTGGGGATGCATATGTCTTCGACAGCAAGCGACCGCACAGATTTCGCAACAAGGGCCCTGATATCTGCATTCTGATCAGCGCCTGCACCCCGCCGACATTCTGAGCCCCTGCCCTGTTGGTTGCCGCTGGCAATTGACGGGTGATTACCTTCGG
>SLDY01000156.1 GCA_007125005.1 Natronohydrobacter sp. | reverse complement strand
GTGCGTCCTCCCCGTTGCCACTCAGCTCTCTATCAGGACTCCGAGTGTCAGGGGGTAACTGACGATCTAACACGCCATGTACTGGTCTTCATGGCCGTTTTTGTTTCGTTTTCCCGACTGTTTTGTGCTGCCGACCGATCGCCATGTCGGCAAAAGGGTTGCATGCGAAGACGTAAATGTGCAACCGTCGACCGAATGCGACATTCATAAGTCGCAAATGTCAGGGATGGTGTTTATGCCAAGATCAGATTTCTGGTCCGGGCTTGCCGTAGCCGGGTTTGGGTTACTGGCTCTGCTTTGGATGATTCCGAATTACGCAGGAAGCAACCCTTTCGCGCGTATGCCCCCGGGGCTGGTGCCAAGCATCGGGGCATGGCTGATGGTGATCTGTGGCGGCATTGTTGCCGCGAAGGGGCTGTTCCAGATGCTGCGCGCAGGCTTGATGCCCTTCACCGCTGACCTGCATTGGGGCGCCGTGGCCTGGGCCGCATGGCCGTTTGCCTATGTTGCCGTCGCAATCTGGTTCATGTCTTTCATCAAGATCACATGGTTCGGGGCCTTCCTGATCGGCGGCATGCTGATCTTGCTGGGCGAGCGGCGCTGGTGGATGATCCTCGGCTGTTCGATCGTGCCGGTGGTGCTGCTCTATATTCTGTCGGTTTACATGATGCGCGTCGGGGTGGTGTGATGGATTTCTCTGCCGTTGGGGCCGCCGCCGCTGAAGCGCTCACACTCGCATCCTTCATCGGCATCGGGGGCGGGGTTTTGTTGGGCTATATCGTGGGCGTCATCCCCGGTCTGTCGCGCTCGGTGGCAATTTCGATCGCCATCCCGATGACCTTCTACATGTCCCCCTTCATCGCGATTTCCTTCCTGATCGGCCTGTCCAAGGGCACTGCAGCAGGTAGCGCGGTATCGGCCATTCTGCTTAATGCACCGGGAGAGGCATCTTCCGCCGCCACTGCGCTTGATGGCTATCCGATGGCGAAGGAGGGCAAGCCCAAGACTGCCTTGCAGATCGGTCTGATTGCCTCGGTCATGGGTGATATTCTGGCGACAATCATCCTGATTTTTGTTGCGATCCCTTTTGCACGTGTCGCGCTTTTGTTCGGCCCCTATGAAATGGCCGCCATTCTGGCCTTTGCGCTGGTCTTCATTGCAGGGCTATCGGGCGGCAATATCTTCAAGGGACTGGCTGCAGGGGGCTTGGGCATCTTTCTGGGGACCATCGGCCTTGACAATCAGACCGGCCTGCCGCGCCTGACCTTCGGCTATACCGAGTTGATGGACGGTATGCCGCTGATCGCGGTTGCCATTGGTACGCTGGCGTTGTCGGAGATGTTCGTGCAATCCGAAAAGCTGCGCTATGACCGCGAGAACATGTCAGTCGCGCTGAAGAAAGACAGAAGCGACCGCATCACATGGCCGATCTTCAAGCGCATCTTGCCAACCATTCTGCGTGGCACAGGCGTTGGCACTTTTGTCGGCGCCCTGCCGGGGTTGGGGCCGTCCGTCGGGTCTTTCATGTCCTATGGTATGGCCCAGAAAGCCGCCAAGGAGCCTGAGAAATTCGGCAAGGGCGAGCCAAAGGGCATCGCCGCCTCGGAATCGGCAGATAACGCGGTGATCCCGGCAGCACTGATCCCACTCTTCGGGCTGGGCATTCCGGGCAACGTTTCGGCGGCGCTGTTGATCGGCGCTTTCGCCATTCACGGCATCACGGTCGGCCCGCTTTTGCTGCGCGACAATCCCGAGCTCCTCTATTCCATTTTCGCAGGCATGATTCTGGCCTCGGTCATCATGTTGGTGCTTGGTTGGTACGGGCTGATGGTCTTTGCACAGATTACCCGCGTGCCGCCACATGTTGTCATTCCTATCGTGATCTTCTTCTGTCTCGCGGGGATGATGCTCCAAGGCTATGGCACATTCGGGCTGATCATCCTGATGGCCTTCGCGCTCTTGGGTTATCTGATGAAGAAATACGACTACAGTTTCGTCACCTTTCTTGTGGCCTTCATCATTACGCCGATGCTGGAGTTGAACCTGCGTCAGTCAATCATCCTGTCGCGCGGGAACTGGGAAATCCTGCTGGGCCGTCCGATTGCGCTGTTTTTCATCGCCTGCACCGCGCTGGCTTTGGTCACTCTGATCATTCGTACATTTCGCAAGGGCAAACCTGTTGCAAACGCCCCTGCCGACTGAACTGATCAAAGGAGAATTCTCATGAAAAGATACAACCAGTTAACGGTCAGTAGAGCGCTTTGTGTGTTGGCAGCTGGGTCTGCGGGCTTCGCCGACGAATGATTCCCGACAAAGCTCATTTTCTGCTGACCTTCGAGAATACTCAGCAAGCGATCGTCTTGAAGGACGATGCGGAGACTGAGGCAACGCTGCGCGATACCCGTGCGGCCAACGGGGCCTTGATGGCCGACTAAACCAACAGGAGAACGTAACATGAAAAAGACATTCGCAGCCATTCTTGGTGTAACCATGCTGACCGCTCCGATGGCCTATGCGTCCGACTGGCCCACGCGCCCGCTGACCATGGTGATCGGCTTCAATCCGGGCGGCTCGACAGATATTCAGGGTCGCGTATTGGCCAATGTCATGGAAGAGTTTCTTGGACAGCCGGTCAATGTGGTCAACCAGCCCGGCGGCGGTTCCGCCGTGGCGTTTACACGGTTGGCCAACACTGAACCTGATGGCTACACCTTCCTGTTCGGGGGCACCACGGCGCTGACCTTCACCCCGATCATCACCCCTGTCGAATATGAAATCGATGATTTCGAATATCTGGCGGCGGTCGCGTTGGGGCAGAATGCGATTGTGACCTCGGCCGAGCAGCCCTTCAGCACGTTTGATGAGATCATCGCGCATGGCAAGGAAAACCCGATGACCTATGCCCAGCAGACCCCGCTGGACGAGGCCATCATCATGGCGATTGCCGAGGAAGAAGGGCTTGATCTGGCGATCGTTCCCACTGGTGGGGGTGGCGGCATGGCACCGCTGGTTCTGGGCCGCGAGGTTGATTTCGCTTATTCCGGCGGCACTCATGCGCAATATACACCCACGGGCGAAATGGTTGTTGCGGCGTTTATGTCGGCGGAGCGCAGCCCCTTCTACCCGGATACCCCGACGCTGATTGAACTGGGCTATAACTATTCAATCGAGGATTACCGCACGATCATCGTGCCTGCAGGGGTGCCGGAAGACGTGAAGGAACGCCTGATCGCTGCGGCGGAATTTGCCAGCACGCATCAAGCCTTCATTGACATCACCGAAGGCAACACATTCTTCCCGGTTGTGATGATCGGTCAAGAAGAGATGGAAGCCAATGTGCGGCGCATCCGTGCCGCAACTGAAGAAGTCATGGCTAACTGACCTGTTTTCACTCCCGCCACCGACAGTAACCTGCTGTCGGTGGCAATTTTCGTTCAAAACCGAATGTGTCTTGAATGGCCGCCAATTAACGAAACTTTGTAAATGAGCCGAATTCAAGAGACTATATACCCGGCTCCGCGCTGATTGTCCTTGAGAGTGCAATCGATATCGAGGCCCAAATCGGTAGGTCGTTGCTGGATCGGCGCGGTTTTGAGCTGTCCCGATGCGCAAACTGGGTTGCATTGGCAAGCAGCATCAACAATGGCGGTCGCCTCTCCCATGCGCCATCGGCATCCTTGGCGCGACTCTTGCGGTTTCTGCTGCTGCGCGGCACCTTCTTTTGCATCGCATGTTACATGTTGGCCGGCCCGGTCTCGCTATGAGAGGCGGTATTTGCCAGTACATTGCTTGCACTCGCCAATATATATGCCTTGACGTTTGTCCTGCTGGACCGCTCGACATTGTGGATGGGCGCGCAACAGCGCGTATTGTTCCGGTACTTCCCCACGTTGAAACCGGGGCAGTTCAGACGGATCATGCAGTACGCCAGTTGGCATGTCCTCGATCAAGACAAAACGATCTGCCGGGAAGGTGCGGTACCGGACGGTCTGGCCCTGTTTTTGGAGGGCGAGGGTGTTTTGCAGCGAAACGGCAAGACATCGAAACTCGCACCCGTGAGTTTCGTTGGAGAAATGTCCTTCATGAGTTCGCCCTGAACAACTCGCAACGCGCTGATTTTGTGCACGAAATGAGCGCTTTCTGTCGCCATTGATTGCAGGGTTTTGTATGATTTCAGCCGAAACCTTGCAATTTCGGGGTTATGCGATGAAGGCAAAACCGAAAGGGCCAGAGCAAGACAATCTGTTTCGTGCGCGGCTGGTCGAGATCATCGACATGCGCCATGAATAGGTGAAGCTGATCGATTGGGAGTTCTTCGAGCGCGAACAGGCGGGGTTCTTCCCTTCCGAGGCAGGCAGGCCCGCGACGCCCTCACGCCTTGTTGCGGGCCTTCTCTACCTGCAGCATGCTTACAAGCTGTCGGATGAGGCTGTGGTCGCCCGCTGGGTGGAGAACCGCTGTTACGAGCATTTCTGCGGTGAGGTGTTCTTCCAACACCGCCCACCCATCGACCCGTCCTCGCTCACGCGCTGGCGTAATCGCATTGGCGAGGGCGGTGTTGAATGGCTGCTCACAAAGACCATCGAGGCAGGACGCGCCTCTGGTGCTGTGGATGACAGGAGCCTTGAGCGGGTCTCGGTCGACACGACTATGATGGAAAAGAATATCGCCTATCCGACTGATGCGCGGCTCTATGAGCGCGCGCGCCAGAAGCTGGTGGCACTGCCCCGCGCCTCGCACGGCAGGTCGGGCGCTATGCCCATGCCCACCAGTTCAAGCGTATGCGCAAGGCGCTGCGCAGGCTGAAGGGCTACACGGGCCGGGTCATGCGCGATCTGCGCCGCCACCTGTGCGACATTCCCGCAGGCGCGCTGCGCGAGGAAATCTGCGACGCGCTGGTGCTGACGGGGCGGCTGTTGGCCCAGAAGCCGAAGGACAAACACAAGATCTACAGTCTGCATGAGCCAGAGGTCGATTGTATCTCGAAGGGGTAAGGGCTGTCGGGCTTGCCCGTGCAATGCTCCGGGGGAGCGTTGCAAAGCCCGAACGCGCGCGTGCGTTACGAGTTCGGCACCAAGGTCTCGGTCGCCGCGACCATCACGGAAGGCTTCATCGTCGGCGCCCGCTCCATGCCCGGCAACCCCTATGACGGCCATACCCTTGCGGACGTACTGGATCAGGTCGAAGTGCTCACCGACATCCGCCCCGCGCTGGCCGTGGTCGACCGAGGATATCGCGGCCATGGCATGACGCGCACCCGTGTCCTGATCAGCGGCATGCGCAAAGGCATCACGCCCATGCTGGCGAAACTCCTGCGACGACGCAGCGCCATCGAGGCCGAGATCGGGCATATGAAAACAGACGGCCGACTGGCGCGCTGCCGGCTGAAGGGCACGACCGGTGATGCGATCTTTGCCGTTCTGTGCGCCTGCGGACACAATACCCGCAAGATACTGGCCCAACTGCGGGCCATTTTGGCGCTGTTCGTCGCTGCCATGCTCAGCGCTTTCGGGCCGCATCCAGCAGATCAGATCATGCCAGAAACCGTGTGAGAGGATTGTTCACGGCGAACTAGATAACCACCCTCACCATGGATCCCGCCGCACCGGCCTCGCCCAATGCGGGGAAAGCCGGCGCAGCCCGGCTTGGGGCGCAGCCCCCGAATAAAGAGCTTGCGAAGTGCAATTGGATCAAAGCGCTCGACTTTTTCAAATCCAAAGCCATCTAGCGCTGCATGTACCCGCCTTATGATCCCCGCCCTGTTCCGCACCGTGCCTTTATCCGCAATCTACGCATCAGTGGGGTGGCGGGTGGCATTCTTGGCGCCACCTTGGGCAGCGCCGCCACCACATTGCTGCGCGGGCAACGGCCCGATCTCGCAAAGGCAGCCCTGACGCCTGCTAATGCGCTTCGCCTTGCCGGGGGTTTGGGCGAATTGCGCGGGGCAGCGATGAAACTCGGGCAAATGCTGTCGATGGAGAACGGCGTCGCGCTACCGCCAGAATTGACTGCAATCCTCGGCCAGTTGCAGGCCAATGCGCCCGCGATGCCACCCGCACAGCTCAAGACCATGCTTACGCAAGAATGGGGTGCGGGCTGGCACAGGCTGTTTCAGCGGTTTGAAGTGCGCCCCATTGCAGCCGCTTCTATCGGGCAGGTGCATCGCGCGGTCACGCGTGATGGCAGAACCCTTGCCATCAAGGTGCAGTTCCCGGGTATTGCGCAAAGCATCGACAGCGATATCGCCACGCTCGGTCGTATCCTGCGCATGCCGGGGCTGTTGCCGCGCGGCCTCGATATCGCACCGCTTCTGACCGAGGCGCGCAGCCAGCTTCACGACGAGGCCGATTATCAGCGCGAGGCAGCGGCACTCAAAGCCTTCCGCACGGCCTTGTCGGGGGATTCGGCCTTTCATGTCCCTGCCCCATGCCCTGAGTTCAGCACAAGCCGTATCCTCGCGATGGAATTCATCGAAAGCCAGCCGATCGACGCGGCGTTCCATGCCCCACAAGCGCAGCGCAACCGGATCGCATCTGATCTGATTGCGTTGGTTCTGCGCGAGATCTTCGCGCTTGGGCGGATGCAGACCGATCCCAATTTCGCGAATTACCGTCTTGGCTCAGATAGCCGAATCGTGCTTCTGGATTTTGGGGCCACCCGCACCATCGCACCAGAGATTACCGCTGAGTATCGCGCGCTGCTGCGCGCCTTCCTCACCCCGGACAGTAGCGCGATCTGGCAACACATGACCAAACTCGGCTATTTCCGCGCCGATCAACCGCAAGAAAGGCAGGCGCTTATCGTGCAGCTTGCGCTGCAAGCCAGCGCACCGCTGCGCCAGTCAGCGCCTTACGATTTCGCCCATTCGACCTTGATCGAGGATCTTGCCCGCGCCGGGCATGAACTGGGCAACGCGCGAGAGTTCTGGCATGTCCCGCCTGCTGATCTGCTGTTTCTGCACCGCAAGATCGGCGGCATGTTCCTGCTCGCCCAGCGCCTCGGCGCGCAGATCGCTCTGCCGCCTTTGCTGGAGCCCTGGGCCTGAGCCTCAGTCGGACCTCCGCCCCTGCAGATGTTTACGCAGTTTCGAGGGCGCGGGCTTCTTGCGGCCCTTATAGGGGTTCTTGTCCCCTTGCGATCGCAGGAAGATCCGAATCGGCGTGCCCGGCATGTCAAAACTTTCGCGCAGCCCATTCACAAGATAGCGGGTATAGGCCGCGGGCAGGTCTTCGGGGTTCGAGCACATCACCACAAAACCGGGGGGCCGGGTCTTGGCTTGTGTCATATAGCGCAGCTTGATGCGCTTGCCGCCCGGTGCGGGGGGCGGATGCGCTGTCACCATCGCACCCAGCCACTGGTTCAGCTTCGCTGTTGTCACGCGCCGGTTCCAGACCTCATGTGCGCGCAGGATCGCGGCATGAAGCCGGTCGAGCCCCTTTCCGGTCTTGGCCGACACGGTCACCAAGGGCGCGCCCTTGAGTTGCGGCAAAAGTTTCTCGAAGCCCGCGCGCAGCGCCTTGAGCTTGTCCTGCTTATCGTCCTCGAGATCCCATTTGTTCACCGCAACCACCACCGCGCGCCCTTCGGTCTCAGCAAAATCGGCAATGCGCAGATCCTGCTGCTCGAAGGGGATCGCGGCATCGAGCAGCACCACCACAACCTCGGCAAAGCGCACCGCACGCAAGCCGTCGGCCACGGAGAGCTTCTCTACCTTATCGGTCACGCGCGCCTTCTTGCGCATCCCCGCGGTGTCAAAAATCCGCGTGGGCGTGCCCATCCAGTTCACCGAGACGGAAATCGAATCGCGCGTGATCCCGGCTTCCGGGCCGGTCAGCAGCCGATCCTCGCCAAGGATCTTGTTGATCAGCGTGGATTTTCCAGCATTGGGCCGCCCGATCACAGCCACCTGCAAGGGCCGCTTGCTCGAGGGCGCAAAATCTTCGGTATCCTCGTCCGAGACATCCAGATCCGTCTCGGGCGCATCCGCCGCCGCGCGTTCGGCATAGCCATCGGCCAGCGGGCGCAGCATGTGGTAAAGCTCGTCAATCCCCTCGCCATGCTCCGCCGACAGTCGCACAGGCTCGCC
>SLDY01000048.1 GCA_007125005.1 Natronohydrobacter sp. | reverse complement strand
GCGTCGATATTATAACCGCCCACCCGGCGCTGAACCTTGGGAAAGCGCGCTGCGATCTCATCGGCTTCGCGTTTTCCCAGCTCCAGCAACTGACGCAACAGCGCATCGGGCACGCGATTGCCGGGGCCGGGGCCAAAATCGAATGCGGTTCCATCGGCCAGAAACCCTTCGATCCGGGTGACGTTGTCGCGTGTGGTGCCATAGCGCAGTGAGCGCGATCCGCAGGAATTATTGCCGACCATGCCGCCGATGGTCGCGCGCGAGGCGGTGGACACATCAACCGGGAACCACAGGCCATGCGGTTTCAGCTGGCGGTTCAGATCGTCCAGAACGATCCCTGGCTCCACGATCGCGCGGCGGGAGGCCACATCGAGTTCGATGATCCGGTTGAAATGGCGTGAGCAATCCACGATCAGGCCGGTATTGACGGTCTGGCCGCATTGCGATGTGCCGCCGCCGCGCAGGGTTACGGGGATATTTGCGTCTCGCGCCGCATCAAGGGCGGCGGCAATATCCTGCGCCGTTTTGGGCAGAACCACGCCTGCTGGCATAATCTGATAGATGGAGGCATCGGTCGCGTATCGCCCGCGCGAGAAGTCGTCGAAATGCGTCTCGCCTGCGATGTCACGACGCAGGCGTTCTTGAGTTGCATGATCCAGCATCGTTCCCCGGCAATCTTCACAGGACAGATATTTCTTGACAGAATATTGAATTCAGAATTCAATTCAACAAAATTCAATCGCTTCGAGTCACGTGCTCTATGGCTGACTGCGATGCGTGTAGCGTCTTGGGGAGGAACCGACATGCGCTCTGGTCGTCATTTTCTGCAAATTCCGGGTCCGTCGAATGTGCCTGACCGTATCTTGCGGGCAATGGACTATCCGACCATGGATCACCGTGGGCCTGCCTTCGCCGATGTTGGGCGCAAGGCGTTGGAGGGGATGAAAAGCATCTTCAAGACCGAAGGGCGTGTGGTGATCTACCCCTCGTCTGGCACTGGCGCGTGGGAGGCCGCACTGGTCAACACCCTGTCGCCCGGTGATACGGTTCTGATGTTCGAGACAGGCCATTTTGCGACGCTCTGGCAGAAGTTGGCAGAGAAACTGGGCCTGAACCCGATTTTCATCGAGGGCGACTGGCGCGGCGGTGCGGATGCTGACCAGATTGAAGCCAAACTTCGCGAAGACAAGGCGCATGCGATCAAGGCGGTCTGCGTTGTGCATAATGAGACCTCGACTGGCTCTGTCACCGATGTGGCCGCAGTGCGCCGCGCAATGGATGCGGCAGGACATCCGGCGCTGCTGATGGCCGATACGATCTCGTCGCTGGCTTCGGTAGATTTTCGGCATGATGAATGGGGGGTCGATGTCACGGTGTCGGGCTCGCAGAAGGGTTTGATGCTGCCGCCGGGGCTGTCATTCAATGCGATCAGCGACAAAGCGATGAAGCTGTCGGAGACAGCAGGGCTGAAGCACAGCTACTGGAGTTGGCAGGAAATGGCCGGTCCAAATGACACGGGCTATTTCCCTTACACACCGGCGACGAACCTTCTCTACGGGCTGAATGAAGCCATCGACATGCTGCATGAAGAGGGGCTGGACAATGTTTTTGCCCGCCACGCGCGTCATGCCACCGCGGCGCGCGCTGCGGTCGAGGCATGGGGGCTGGAAATCCTGTGCCGCAAATCCAGTGACCGCTCGCCGGTGCTGACCGCAGTGATGATGCCTGAGGGCCATTCGGCGGATAATTTCCGCGCGGTGACCTTGCGCAACTACGATATGTCGCTGGGCAATGGGCTGTCGAAAGTCGCCGACAGGGTGTTCCGGATTGGTCATCTGGGGGATTTCAACGATCTGATGCTGATCGGCACGCTTGCGGGTGTGGAAATGGGACTTCGCGATGCAGGTGTGCCCTTCCGCGAGGGCGGTGTTCAGGCGGCCATGTCGGCGCTTGGCAAAAACAGTGACGCGGCGCGCGCTGCGGCCTGAAAAACAGGCCCGCTGCTGTCGAGGAGGGCGGCGTCGGGCTGAATACGGGAGAACGACAAGGCGCTGATGCAGAACGCACTGCACAGCAAGGAACCAGAACCAAAGGGAGGAAATGATGAGACTATCAATTCTTGCAACAATCATGGCGTCGACATTGGCCATGCCTGCGATGGCACAGACAACGCTGAGCTTCGGCCATGTTGGCGCGCCCGGCTCCTTGTTCGAGGCAACGGCCAATCACTTCGCAGCATGCGCTGCCGAGACTTCGGATGGTTCAATAACTGTTCAGGTATTCGGGTCGTCCCAGCTTGGCGATGACCGCGAGATGCTGCAACTTCTGCGCCTGGGCCAGATGGATTTCTCGCTTCCCTCGACGGTCATGTCATCTGTTGACGGCCGGTTCGGTGTGTTCGAGATGCCCTATCTGATCGCAGATCGTGACCATATGACCCGCGTGTGGGAAAGCCTGGGCGACTCTTTCCAGAGCGCGGCGCAACAGCATGGCTTCCATATTGTCGGGCTGGCCGAGAACGGCTTTCGTCACATCACCAACAACATCCGCCCGATCAACAAGCCCGAAGACCTGCGTGGCATCAAGCTGCGGACGCCCTCAGGCGAATGGCGCGTGCGCATGTTCCGTGAATATGGCGCAAACCCAACGCCCATGGCGTTTTCGGATGTTTTCACAGCCTTGCAGACAGGCGTGATGGACGGGCAGGAAAACCCCTATACACAGATTGCCTCTGCCCGGTTTCAGGAAGTGCAGAAATATCTGTCAATCACATCACATGTGTATACACCCGCCTATATCCTCGCCTCGCAAATGCATTTCAATAACCACCCGGAAGAGGTGCGCCAGATCCTGACCGATTGCGCTGCGCAAAGCACGGCCTTCACATATGAGACCGCGATACAGATGGAAGAAGACCTTCTCGCTGTGATCGAAGCGGCCGTGGATGCCGTGAATGTTGCTGACCGGGATGCGTTCGTCGAGGCTTCGACCCCGATCTTCGAGGCATTTGCCAATGAAGTTGAAGGCGGCCAGGAACTTATCGACAGCATTCTTGCCCTGGCAAACCCCAGTTGACCCATCTCTGGCGACCTGCTTGTCGGGTCGCCAGTGTCTTGAGGGGATTCCGAGCTTGATGCCGACGGCGTCATTCCGGCCCGTCACGCGTCGCAACATGGGACAGCTTACAGATGAACAGCACTCTCTCACGCGTCAATCACGCTGTCAGCCTTGTGCTGCAATGGTTCACGATCCTCTTGATGGTGATCTTGACCGTTGTGGTGATTGTGGCCGTCCTTGCCCGACTGATGGGCCAGAGTTTCACATGGTATGATGAAGTCGCGGCCATCCTGCTGGCATGGGTAACATATTACGGGTCGGCCCTCGCGGCGCTGCACCGACGCCATATCGGGTTCGACACAATCCTGCTGTCCTTGCAGGTGCCATTGCGCAAGGTTGCAGTCATCCTGTCGGAATTGCTGATCATCTTTTTCTTTGTTCTTCTGGCATGGGCCGGGTTCAAGGTGCTGTCGATTTTGCAAGGCATGAACCTCGTGTCCTTGCCTTGGGTGCCAATTGCCTTCACGCAATCAGTGATCCCGATTGGAGCTGTGCTGTTCATTATCTGTCAGCTTCTGAGCTTTCCGAATTACTGGTCCAAAACGATCCGCGGCATCTCGCTGGAGCATGCTGAGATCGAAGAAGAAGTCGAAAAAGAGATCGAAAAAGCCAAGGAGCGCAAGTGATGCTGATAGGACTGATTTTCCTCGCGCTTCTGACGATGATTTTCATCAACGTTCCGATTGCCGTGGCGTTGGCGCTTGCGGGTATTCTGGGCATCGTAATGACACAGGGCGTCAACGCCCTCGTGACAATTGCAATCAGCATGTATAGCGGATCGACCAATTTCTCGCTGATTGCCATTCCAATGTTCGTGCTCGCGGGCGCGATCATGAATGCAGGTGGCATTACCGACCGACTGATCAATTTCGTCTCGGCACTGATCGGCTTTGTCCGAGGCGGGTTGGCAATGGTCAATGTCGGCGTATCGTTGTTTTTCGCGGAAATCTCTGGCTCTGCGGTGGCGGATGTGGCCGCGATGGGGTCAGTCATGATCCCGCAGATGAAAAAGCGTGGCTACACCAAGGAGTTCTCGGCTGCGGTGACGTCGTCTTCTGCGTCTCTAGCGATCATCATCCCCCCATCGATTCCGATGATCCTTTATGCCGCACAGTCGAATACCTCGGTGGAGCAACTGTTCGTGGCCGGTGTGGTTCCGGGGCTGATCGGGGCCGCAGGGCTCATGCTGGTGTCCTATATCTTTGCACGGCGCTACAACCTGCCGACAGAAGAGGCCTTCAATATCCCGCAGCTGCGCAAAACCTTCCTCGAGGCGCTACCGGCCTTCGCGCTGCCAGTGATCATTCTGGGTGGTATTTTTGGTGGTTTTGTTACCGCGACCGAAGCCGCCGGGCTGGCTGTGATTGCGGCCATTCTGGTTTCGCTGTGGTATCGCACTGTTGATCTGGGCCAGTTGCGCCGCGCGATGCTGGATGGTGGTATCCAGACCGCTGTTGTCATGTTGCTGGTTGCCGCATCGGTGCTGGTTGGTGGTTTCCTGACCCGTGCGCAAGTTCCCCAGCAACTGGCACAGGGCATTCTGAACCTGACGGAAAATCCGTGGATCATCTTGATGATCCTGAATGTGTTCTTTCTCCTGATCGGTCTTTTCCTGCATTCAGCCGCCGCCATCATCCTCGTGGTGCCCATCGTGATTCCGCTTGTTCTTGCTGCGGGCATCGACCCGGTGCATTTCGGGCTGGTCGTCACGCTGAATCTGGCCATCGGTCAACAAACCCCGCCAGTTGCATCCGTCCTGATAACGGCCTGTGCTGTCGCGCGCGCGAATGTGTGGGAGGTTTCGAAGGTCAATATCTGGTTCATCCTTGTGCTGCTGGTGGTGCTGATGCTCTGCACCTATGTGCCAAGCGTTCCCATGTTCCTTGTCGATTATTTCTACCGATAGGGAGGCTGACATGAGCGATGTTCTTTCCGAGATACGGGGCCAGACGCTCTGGATCACGTTCAACCGTCCGCAGGCGCGCAATGCCTTTACCTTCGCCATGTATCGCGATGTTGCAGCCCTGTGTCGCGATGTGCCGACGGATGGCAGCATTCGTGCCGTGGTGCTGACGGGTGCTGGCGACAAGGCCTTTGCGGCGGGTACCGATATGACGGAGTTCCGCGCTTTCGACAAAACTCAGGACGCGCTGGATTACGAGGCGTCCATTGCGCAGGTGTTGGAAACGGTCGAACGGTGCGCGCTGCCTACAATCGCAGCCATTCATGGGGCCTGCACAGGTGGCGGGGCGGCGATTGCTGCCGCCTGTGATATTCGCATTGCCTCTGCCACGTTGAAATTCGGCTTCCCGATCGCGCGGACGCTGGGCAATTGTCTGGCGGCGTCGAACCTTGCGCGGCTTTCCGCGTTGATGGGGGCGGGGCGTGTGCGCGAGATGATCTTTACCGCGCGCCTGCTGGGCGCGGAAGAGGCAGAGCGCTGGGGGCTGATTACTGAAACATTGCCTGATCAGGACGCGCTTCTGGCCCGCGCAGCAGAGCTGGCGGATACGGTCGGGAACATGGCACCGCTGACATTGCGCGCCACCAAAGAGGCGATGCGCAGGCTTCAGGCGACAGTGCAGGTCGAAGACGCGGATCTGATCGAGCTTTGTTACATGAGCCGCGATTTCAGGCATGGCATGGAAGCCTTCCTTACCAAACAAAAGCCGGAATGGAGGGGAGAATGACACAGCATGGCCCCCTTGCGGGCATGAAAGTCATCGAGCTGGCGCATATTATGGCCGGGCCTGTCTGCGGGCTGATGCTGGCCGATATGGGGGCCGATGTCATCAAGGTTGAAAAGCCCGATGGCGATGACAGCCGCCGCTTTGTACCGCCCCAGATCGAGGGTGAATCCGCTGCCTATATGATGATGAACCGCAACAAGCGGGGCATTGCGCTGAACCTGAAAGACCCGCAGGCCAAGGAGGCGTTGCACCGATTGCTGGAAAGCGCAGATGTGGTGATCGAGAATTACCGCATGGGCACAATGGAGCGGCTTGGGCTGGGCTATGACAGTCTGCGCAAGATCAATCCGCGCCTGATCTATTGCGAGATATCGGGTTTCGGGCGCACTGGCCCTTATGCCCAACGTGGCGGGTTTGACCTGATCGCACAGGGCATGTCGGGGCTGATGTCGATTACAGGCGAAGGGCCCGGACGACCGCCCGTCAAGACGGGCGCGCCGGTCTCAGACATCACGGCGGGTATTCTGGCGGCGATGGGGGTCAGCGCTGCCTATGCGCGGGCCTTGCAGACAGGTCTGGGGCAAAAGGTCGATACATCGCTGTTCGAGGCCGGGATCACCCAGACATACTGGCAATCTGCCATTGCCTTTGCCACAGGGGTCGCCCCTGGCCCGATGGGATCTGCGCATCCGCTGAACGGACCTTATCAGGCGTTTCAGACAGCGGATGGATGGATCAATATCGGGGCCGCCAATCAGCGCAACTGGCTGCGCTTTCTGGAGGTGATTGGTGCGCCAGAGCTGAATGATGACCCGCGTTTTGCCTCCAATTACGACCGGATGCAGCATCTGGAGGTGCTGGCCGAAGTGCTGACAACCTACCTGCGCAAGCAACCTACCGCCGTTTGGCTGGAGCGCATGGAAGCCGCCGGGCTTCCGGCGGGGCCAGTGCTGGATATTCTACAGATGCATGCGGACCCGCAGGCGCAGGCGCGCGAGATGATTGTCGATGTGGCTCATCCGGTTGCGGGGCAGGTGAAAACGCTGGGACATCCGATCAAATTCAGCGATACACCGGCAGCAATTACCCGTGCGGCCCCAACCCTTGGTCAGCACAGCCGGGAGGTCTTGCTGGAAGCCGGATATCAAGCCGATGAGATTGCGCAGATGATTGCAAGCGGTGCGGTGATCGAATGACCGACCCGCTTGCCGAAGCCCTGATCGCGGCGCGATCAGGTGGGTCGAAGCTGGCTCTTGCACCGGGCACTCAGTTGCCCCGCGACCGCGTTCTGGCCGTACAGACAGAGGTTGCGAGCCGGCTTGGCCCGGTCGGTGCATTCAAGGTGGCCTGCCCGCGCAAGGCGCCTGTTGTCATGGCCCCGATCTTTGCGAAAGACATATATTCTTCCCCGGCCCGACTGAGCGTGGCTGCGGGTGAACCGGTTGGCGTGGAACTGGAATACGCCTTTCGGCTGATCGCACCGCTTCCTGATCCGGCCCAAGACAATTTTGAACAGCGCCTGCGCGCGGCAGTCGAACTTTTACCTGTGATTGAGCTGGTCCAAAGCAGACTTGCCGATCCAGACAAGGCGGATGGCAGCGTGAAGATGCTGGACAACCAGCTAAACGGGGCTCTCGTGCTCGGTCCGCCCTGTCGCGCTTGGCAGAAGCATCACGATACGACAAGCGCGATAGCCCACCTGCGTCTGGGTGACGAGGTGGTGCTCGACGGTGCTGCCGACGTGCCTAATGGAGATGCATTTAAAACACTTTGCATCTTTGTGCGCACGCTCGGCGAGCATTGTGGCGGTTTGCAAATAGGGCAGGTTGTGATCACAGGATCGCTGAATGGCCTGCCCTGGCGCATGCCGCCTTTTGATGTAGACGCGCAGATTCAGGGTTTGGGTAGCATCAAATTATCGCTGGAGAGCGTATCGGCATGAACGATAAGCGGCACAACAGTGCAGAAGAGAGCACAGCAAGTGTTTTGCTGGCTTGAAGGTCGCCAGACGTCAGACAGGCCGAAATTTGAAGAGCATCCACGATCAGAGGGGTTGCCGCATATCGCAGCGCTTGGTTTCGGCACCGTGATATTTGAGACAAGGCCACAGTCAACCCGCCGCGGTTAATACGCGCGGAGGGTGATTGTTTCAAAAATCACTCAGGTCGATGCGGCCGTCGCCATTTCGGTCAAGGGTGGCGAACAGGCGCTCGGTCGCGGTCAGGAACTCCTCGCGCGAGATGCGTCCGTCACCATTTGCATCGTTGAACTCGACCGACATGGCGGCATGGATGATCGC
>SLDY01000032.1 GCA_007125005.1 Natronohydrobacter sp. | reverse complement strand
TGGCCAAATCGAGGCCGATTGTTTTAACTGTCATTGGGGGCTCCTTTCCTCGCGGTTGATGACAACTGCACTTTGGCACAATTGATGCCGGTGGAGCAGGAGCCACCCACCTCATCCGCTTTGGCGACGAAAATAATCCAGCGCAGAATCGCGCAGGGCAGTGGTGCCACCACGGCAACCCCTCAAAGAAAACCATCCCAGACCCGGACATGCGGAGCGAACTGGCAGGGCAGTACATGGCGTTCAAAGAACACCTTATCCACGACATCGCCCCCGAGGACTTCGCCGACATCTACGCCGAGACGATTGCCTATGGCATTTTCGCAGCGCGCCTCCATGATGACCGACCCGAGGCCTTCAGCCGACAGGAAGCCCTCGAACTGCTGCCTAACCGGCGGCAAGATCAGGGGCAGGCCACCAGCCCGGGCAATCGCCGAGGCGTAGTTGAACCGTAGGCGCAGCAAGGTCTCGGACGGTTGCGCTGCGACCTCGTCTACATCGCAGGTGATCAGGATGACCGGTGGGCGCATTCCTACGCGACCCAGAACGCCTTTTGCAGATCACCGAATTCGGATGGTGGGCCTTCGAACTTGTTGCGCCCCAGTTCCAGCACATAGACATAATCGGCGATGCGCAGCGCGTGGCGGATTTCCTGATCGACAAGCAGGATGCCCAGATTGTCGCGGTCGCGCAGGTCGCGCAGCATCTGGTAGACTTCTTCGGCGAGGATTTTGGACAGCCCCGCAGTGGGTTCATCGACCAGCAGCACCTTTGGATCGCCCATCAGGGTGCGCCCGATCTCGACCATCCGCTGTTGCCCGCCCGACAATTCGCCGGTGTTTTGCCGCCGTTTTTCGCGCAGGATGGGGAAGCGGTCATAATTCGCCTCCAGCCTTTCGCGGATACGTGCGGTATCGCGGCGGAAAGTCCAGGCGCCCAGCATAAGATTGTCTTCAACCGACATATCGCGGAAAATTCCTGGGTGTTGCGGGATATAGGCCAGCCCTTTCAGGATGCGCTTGTGGGTCGGCACATCGATCAGGTCCTCGCCGCTCAGCCGGATCGATCCGCCATTGGGGCGAAGAAAGCCATAGATCGCCTTGAGCGAGGTGGATTTCCCTACCCCGTTCGCGCCCAAAATCGTCGCGATCTGGCCCGGTTTCACGTCCAGATTCAGGCCCGACAGGATATTGAGATCCTTGTAATAGCCCACATCAAGCCCGCGCACCTCAAGCATGGTTTTCCTCCTTCAAGTTGACCATACCGGTGCCGGACATGTCCTCTTCATGGCCCAGATAGGCTTCGATCACGGCGGGGTCGGTCTTGACCACCGATGGCACGCCATCGGCGATCAGATCGCCATAGTTCAGCACCAATAGCCGCGAACACAGCGTAAAGATCGACTCCATCTGGTGGCTGATCAGGATGATCGCCTTGCCTTGCCCGTTCACCCGCTGGATCCATTTGTAGATCGTGGCCATCAGCGTCGGATGTACGCCCGCGAAGGGTTCATCGAGGATGTAGACATCGGGGTCCAGCATCAGAAGCCGCCCCAGTTCCAGCAGCTTTTGCTGCCCGCCCGACAGCGCGCGGCCGTATTCGTTGCGCAGATGGTCGATGGTCAGGAATTCGAGGATTTCCATCGCCTGATCGCGGCAATCGCGCTCGGACCGCGCATGACCCATGGCCAGGGCAGGCACATAGAGGTTTTCCAGCACGGACATGCGCCGAAACGCCCGCGTCACCTGAAAGGTGCGCCCCAGCCCTGCGCGCGCGACCTCATATGGAGCCAGCGGGTCGATGCGCTGGCCATTCAGGCGGATGATCCCGCTGTCAGGCTTGATCGCGCCGTCCAGAACATTGGTCAGCGTGGTCTTGCCGGCCCCGTTGGGGCCGATCAGCCCCACCAGTTCCGGGCCCTCGATGCGGAAGGACACACCCTTGAGCACCTGCAACCCGCCGAATTTCTTGCGGATATCGTTGACTTCGAGCGTGATGGTCATTGGCTGCCCTCCGCCCCGGCGCGGCGTTTGGCGACGGTTTCGGCCCCGACCGCGCGGCGCTCCAGCCACAAGAGCCCGCCATGAATGACCCCGTTGCGCAAGAAACGAAGGGTCAGCATCAAGAGCAAGCCAAAGAACACCAGCCGCCATGTGGACATATCCACGCTTTGACCAAGGATCACGAAGTCATTGCGCAGGAATTCCAACCCGAAGGAGATAATGATCGCACCCACTGCCGCCGCAACGATATTTTCCAGTCCCCCAATGACCGCCATCGCGATCACCAACGCCATTTGCAGCAGGATCAGCGTGTTGGGGGTGATGATGCCCACATAATGGCCTTGCACCGCACCCGCTGTTGCGGCGATCATGGCGGTGACAACAAAGACCGTGCGCTTGTATTTCACAGTATCCACGCCGAGCGCCTCGGCAGCGTCTTCATCCTCGCGCAGAGCTCGCAGGAACAGACCGATGCGCGAACGCGCCAGCAGGATCAACACCAGAAGCGTCAGCAGGAATAGGCCCAGCATGACATAATAGACCGGCAGTTTTGCATTTGACGCGAAATAGGTGCCGAAGAGCGTGATACCGTCTGGGAAAATCGGCGACATTGGCAGACCGGCCTGCCCGCGGGTGATCCAGACTTCCGCCGAGATGACGGCGCGCAGGATCTCCGAAAAGCCCACAGTGAACAGCGCCAGATAGGCCGCGCGCAGGCGCAGCACCAGCGTGCCGATCAGCCAGCCGAACCCGCCGCCTACGCCCGCGCCGATCAGGATCGACACGATCAGCGGCAGGCGCGATGTGCTCACGCCTTCGGGCCAGGCGGCGCGCGCCGCTTGCAGGCAGTTCACCGCTGATGTGCTGACGCCTGTGGGGTTGATGAAGACAAGCCAACCGCCAAACAGTCCGAACTCGGCGCAGGTGCCTGTGGGCGCGCTGGAGAGGACGACATAGTTGTCCAGCAAACCGGCGGAATAAGCCCCCAGCGCCATGAACGCCATGCGCCCGAACGAAAACTGCCCGCCATAGCCTGCCAGCAATGCCCAGCTCGACGCGAGGATCGCGTAGAAGAAGGCCGTAATCCACAGATGCATCACATAGTCATAGTTTCCGGCCGCATATAGGAGCGGAAAGGCCAGCAGGAAGGCGACGCCAAGCGCGCCAAGGGTGTTGGGCAGGGCGCGTATCATGCTTTCCTCCCGAAAAGGCCAGTGGGTTTCAGAAGCAGCACCAGCGTTAGCACTACCATGCCGTAGGCGGGCAGATAGGCTGCGGCGCGGGTCGGGTCGGGGATGCAGCCTGCGCCTGCAGCCTCGATCATACCCATCATGATACCACCGATGAAGGCACCCGGAAGTGACCCCAGCCCGCCCAGAACGATGATGACAAAGGACCGAAGCGCCGGGATCGCGCCCGTTTGCGGCAGCCACGAGAACGCCTGCACCAGCACAGCGCCTGCCAGCCCTGCAAGCATGCAGCCAAGGCCAAAGGCCAGCATGTTCATGATACGCGGGTCAATGCCCGTCACGGCGGCGGCCTGCCGGTCCTGTGCGACCGCGCGCAGCGCCTTGCCCCACCATGTGCGGAACAGGAACCAGATCAGCGCCAACAGTGCCAGGATCGAGACCACCGCCGCCATGAGGCGTGGTGTGGAAACAAAGATCGTGTCAAACAATGTGATATTGGCGCGTGAGGTTGCGATTATCGACCCATCCTCAGGAAAGCGCCAGCGCGGCAGTTCGATGAAGGCATCGGCCTTGACCGGGTTTGCGCCACCCAGGCCCTGCACCAGATATTGCAGGAAGAACGCAAGACCAAAGGTAACGAGGATAGAGTATTCGATCGGTCGCTCCACCCGACCATCATAAATCGGGGTCAGAAAAGCGCGCTCGAACAGGGCTCCCACGCAGAAGGTCAGCGCACAGGCCATCATAACTGCCAGCAGCGGATTCCAGCCCGGTAGCAGGACAGCGGTGACATAATAGACCACCATGCCACCGATCATGTAGAATTCGCCATGGCTGAAACTGACGATACCGATGATCGAAAAGATCAGTGCCAGCCCCAGCGCCATCAGACCATAGATCGTGCCCATGATCAGCCCATTGGCAATTTGCGAGGTCAGAAACGAGCCCGAGGACACACAGACATTGCCCGGGTCAGACAAGGCAAAGGTCAGCAAGAAGAGCCCCAGCACCCCGAGCCAGGGCGCGATCTTCCAGACCCGCGTCAGTTTCGGTGTCTTGAGATAAAGCGGGATCAGCCCGAAAGGCCCTGTTGCTGCGCCCACGGCGACACCCACGCGGCGCGCATCGGTCACGTCAAGGTCGCGCATGAAATAGGCATGGCGGATCAAAGAGCCACCAATAGCCCCCCAGATCACCATCCAGCCCATCACCGACCAGAAGAAGAGCGAATATTCCATGCAGGCCCCCGCAATGCAAAGCGGCGGTTGCAGGCGAACCGCCTGCAACCGCCCTGTTCAGATCACTGATTTGCCCAGATCGGCTCGCCGGTCTGATAGACTTGCGGATAGACTACGGGCGCATCAACCGAGCTTTGTCCGGTTACCTGATACTGCACCACTGTGATGGCGGGATCGGGGAACTGGTGCCACCATTTGGCTTCTACCCCCGCCTGTTCGGGCGTATTGCTCGAATTGATCGGGAATGTGATCGTGCCCAGCACGCCATCATAGCTGATCGCTTCGAGTGCATCGACAATTGCGTCGCCATCGGTCGATCCGGCCTCATTGATCGCCTGAGCGATGACCATGATCGAATCATACGCTTCCATCGCATAGGACTCGGCTGCATCCTTGCCGGTTGCTGCGACATAGGCGGCCTCGAAGGCTGTGGTGCGTTCGGTATAAGCCGCTACCGGCAGGCCAATGCGGTTCATGAAGCACAGATTGCCATCCGGCACGTTCTGCCAGAAAGCCGCACTTTCCAGCGCGTTCTGGTCACAGGTCATGATCAGATCGCCCGGCCCAATGCCTGCTTCGGCGGCCTGTTGGGTAAAGTTATAGGCCGCTTCACCGGTCAGAACCTGAATGATCATGTCAGGACGGTCGGCGCGGATACGCTGGATGATGCCGGAAAAGTCCTGCGTGCCGATATCCACGGTATAGATCGTCGTGCTGATGCCGGCCTCTTCCAGACCCTGACGGGTCATATCAGACGCAGGCAGGCCGTAATCAGTATTCTCGGCGATGATCACCACTTTCTCGACACCGGGAGCGGATACTGCGAAATTGGCATAGATCGCAGCAACTTCTGACGAAAGCGGCGCGAGACGGAAGATGAATCGCTGCTGATCGGCGGTGATGTTGTCATTCCAGGTTTCGGCAAAGACGACCGGGATACCAGCGTCATTGGCGATGCCCTTCGACGCAAGACCCACCGACGAGTGATAGCCGCCGCCCACGGCAACAACATTGTCCTGCGTGATCAGGCGCTCCATCACGGCGCGGCCGCGCTCAGGCAGGCCTTCGGTATCCACGACAACCAACTCAACCGGGCAGCCCAGCACGCCACCGGCTTCGTTGATTTCGTCCACCGCGATCCGCATCGCGGCGCGCATCGCCTCGCCGCCGGTCACCGAGCCGGGTGCCGACAGGGGCGCAAGCCCGCCGATCTTGATCGGGCAATCGGCGGCTAGCGCCGGGGCCGCCAGCGCTGTTGTCATCGCCAGAACGGCGGATGTTGTCAGGAAACGTGTCTTCATGGCCTGTGGCTGCGGGGATTACTGGGTCAACACGCCGCCCCGCAGGACGTGTTGGTCGTGGGTGATTGAAACCGTAACTCAGGCATCCACATTCCCTTGAGGCAGGGACATGGTGCCACTATGCGCGGGCAGGGTTTGTCCGGGGGTGTGGACCTGCCAGTCGATTCTGCTCGCCCTGATCCGCGCCTGAAACTGGGCAATCGTGTTCTCGTCATCGGGATCATCCGGCTCGCTGCGAAAGATCGGCAGGCCCGCCCCGCTTGTATCAGTCAGGATCGCCAAGGGTGCCGCGCCCTTTTCCAGCAGTTCAAGCCCCCGTCGCAGACGGTCACGCGACGAGGCGGTGATGGTCTGGCGTGACATGACCGGCGCGCTGACCTGCGCGTGATTGCTATGCAAAGCGGGGCGCGTATGTGCAACGACATGCACTTCGCCACCGCCAAAGTTGACCGACCAGATGTCGCTTGCGCCCGCCTGAGCGATGGAGAGATGGAACCCACTGCTGACAGGTGCCTCGCGCAGCAATCTGACAGCTTCGTCGCGGTCAGTTACCTTCAAAAGGGCACGCGTCAGAACCATGCGCGGAATCTCGGGCACGATCCCATGCAGGCGCAGGTTGTTCACCGTGATTGCCAGACCGGCCCCGGTCACCGCGAAGGTGTGACCGGGAATGGAACCCGGATAGCAGAAGCTCATCACTGGCGGCGCGCCATCCGGTTGCAGATCAGCGAGGAAACACTGCCCCAGCAGACCGGGCAATCCATCTTCATTATGCGCGATGACCGGTTCTGCCCCCGGCAACTGCACGGTCGTACAGCCATCGCCCAACCCTGCCAAAAGATCGCCCCGCGCATTCCACGCAAAAACTGCATCAAAAGGCAGCGCCAAACCATCGGCCATGGCGGCGATTTCGGTGTGGATTTCGGGAAAGTGCGCGCGGGTCGCATCCGCCATGCGCCGGGCAACAGGGGCAAGACGGGGCGAATTCACACAGCTCCATAAGGCTGAATGAAAAACGACCTGTGCAACAGCATTTCGACCGACCGAACCCAATTTATGCCCGCGTGCATCTGCGTCACCGCGCAAATCAATGCGCTGCATACCGAAGCGCGCGGCAGTCACCGGGCGCTTTTGCATTCGCAAACACCCCGGCGCCCGGATGGACGTGAATCAAACATCGACACTTCCCTGTTGATCGGATCTCTGTCGGATCTGCCTGAGCAGATTGCCCGCGTTCTGACAGCTTGACAATTACGCTGAACGTCTCTTTATTTGACACTTTGATGCATTAATGGCGACAAAAAGCGACATGACCGCCGATTTCCCACGCAATCTCCGGCTTCTGTGTAGTTATCGCCCGACGATCTCGCTTGTCGCATCGGCCCTCGGCATCCATCGCAGCCAATTGAACCGGTATCTGTCAGGCGGAGCGTTGCCCCGCCTGCCTCTGATGCGCCGGATCTCCGATTATTTCGGTGTCGAACTGCACGAGCTGATGCTGCCAAACGAGGAATTTTCCCAGCTGGTCAGCCTGCGCGGAATCACCACCCACAGTACCAACCGCACCTTGTGTAGCCATCTGGACCGCATTGCGCGCTGCAATGACCCCCGTATCCGCAAGTTGGAGGGGACTTTTTTTGAATACTATTACTCGATGTCGACACCCGGCATGGTGCTGCGTTCGCTGATCGGTTTCGAAATGCAGGACGAGATCCTGACCTACAAGCGGCTGGAACGCATCGCGCCGCAATACAAGGCCAGCAAGCGGGTTTTCAAATATGTCGGCGCAGCCGTGTTGACGGGGGATCGGGTGTTCATGCATGACTACGAGACCGCCGCAGAAATCGAGCTTACCCAGACGGTGCTCTGCCCGGACTACTCGCATCGCTGGAACCATCTGCACGGCATCAAGCTCGGTGTCGCGGCGAACAGCGAACATATGCCCTGTGCCGTGCGCGTGGTGCTGGAACGCACACCACCCCGTGCCTCTGTCCGCGCGTGCCTGCAGAAATGCGGCCTTTTCCCGCCAGAAAGCGCCGAACTGCCAGCGGGGATCCTGCCCTTGATCGACAATCGGCAATCCGGACCCACGGCCTTCAATGCCGTGAACCTGTAGAGCAAACGAAGGGGCGGACCACGCCGAGCGATGCGGATGTGTCTTTCGTCCACCCAAGGCCTGGGCAGGCTGTATTGTTCCTTAGAGCGTGTTGCGCTTAATCGGTTTCATAGCCTGCGGCCTTGAAGAAGTTGTAGCATTCCTCGTCGGTAAAGAGATCGCAGACATGCCCGGCGGCGCGCCGTATCAAGGCCTTGAGCTTAGCAAATGCCATTTCGATAGGGTTGAGGTCGGGGCTGTAGGGTGGCAGAGACAGAAACCATGCGCCGATATCACGCATGGCCTGCGCGGCCTTGGGGCT
>SLDY01000040.1 GCA_007125005.1 Natronohydrobacter sp. | reverse complement strand
CTTCCGCAACCGGGGCACAATTGACGTCGAAGACGTCAATGTGATGAAAGGCTGAGGCGATGGCGGTAACTGTTCTTCTGGCCCCTTTGCTGGGCGCGATCATCGCGGGGCTGTTCTGGCGTGTGATTGGCGAGAAACCGGCCCAGGTGGTCGCAACATCGCTTCTGTTTCTGTCAGCTTTCCTGTCTTGGGTGATCTTCCTGACGCATGACGGTAGCGTGCAGCAGATCACGCTCATGCGCTGGATCGACAGCGGCACGCTGGTGGGTGATTGGGCAATCCGGCTTGACCGGCTGACAGCGGTAATGCTGATCGTGATCACCACGGTCTCCGCGCTCGTGCACCTCTATAGCTTCGGCTACATGGCACATGACGACAACTTCAATGAAAGCGAGAGCTACCGGCCGCGCTTCTTCGCCTATCTGTCGCTCTTCACTTTTGCCATGCTGATGCTGGTGACAGCCGACAACCTCGTGCAGCTTTTCTTCGGCTGGGAGGGCGTGGGTCTCGCCTCTTACCTGCTGATCGGCTTCTATTTCCGCAAGCAATCGGCAGGGGCTGCGGCGATGAAAGCTTTTATCGTCAACCGTGTAGGCGATATGGGGCTGATCCTGGCGATTATGGTGATCTATTTCCTTGTCGATTCCATCCAGTATGACGACATCTTCGCCGCTGCTGCGACGCTTTCGGAAACCACGGTCAGCTTCCTCTGGTCTGACTGGAACGCGGCCAATCTGATCGCTTTCCTGTTGTTCGTGGGCGCGATGGGCAAATCGGCGCAACTCTTCCTGCACACATGGTTGCCAGACGCGATGGAAGGCCCGACCCCGGTATCGGCGCTGATCCACGCCGCGACCATGGTTACGGCGGGTGTTTTCCTTGTTGCGCGCATGTCGCCGCTGATGGAGTACACGCCCGACGTTATGGCCTTTGTGGTGTTCATCGGCGCCATGACCGCGTTCTTTGCGGCCACAGTGGGCCTTGTGCAGAACGACATCAAACGCGTGATTGCCTATTCTACCTGCTCTCAGCTTGGTTTCATGTTTGTGGCCGCTGGTGTCGGCGTTTATTCGGTCGCCATGTTCCACCTGCTGACCCATGCCTTCTTCAAAGCGATGCTTTTCCTTGGTGCCGGTTCGGTCATCCATGGCATGCATC
Organism: Natronohydrobacter sp.; assembly: GCA_007125005.1. Taxonomy (GTDB): domain Bacteria; phylum Pseudomonadota; class Alphaproteobacteria; order Rhodobacterales; family Rhodobacteraceae; genus Roseinatronobacter. Next base: position 7,036 of record SLDY01000040.1, on the reverse strand, counting down.
ATGAGCAGGACATGCGCAATTATGGCGGGCTGAAAGACAAACTTCCGTATACATTCTGGGCGATGCTGATTGGAACGCTTGCGATCACGGGGGTTGGCATTCCGCTTACGATGATCGGCTTTGCCGGCTTCGTTTCCAAGGATGCAATCATCGAGTCTGTCTTTGCTTCAGGTAAAGGCTATGCCTTCTGGATCCTCGTGATCGCGGCGCTGATGACCAGCTTCTATAGCTGGCGGCTGATGTTCCTGACTTTCTGGGGCAAACCGCGCGGCGACAAGCATACCCATGAGCATGCGCATGAGAGCCCGCAGTCGATGCTCATCCCGCTTGCAGTGCTTGCGGTTGGTTCGGTGCTGGCGGGCATTGTGTTTTACGGGCCATTCTTTGGCTCGACCGAACAGGTGCGCGATTATTTCGGTGCGGCGATCTTCATGGCCGAGGGTAATAACCTGATCACCGAGGCGCATTATGTGCCCGGCTGGGTCAAGGTTTCGCCTTTTATCGCGATGCTGATCGGGCTGGGGATGGCCTATCTCTTCTACATCCGCGACACTTCGCTACCCAAGCGCCTGGCCGAGACTTTCCCGGGTGCCTATCAGTTTTTGCTCAACAAATGGTATTTCGACGAGATCTACGAATTCCTCTTCGTGCGCCCGACGAAATTCATTGGCCGCTTCCTGTGGAAGAAGGGTGACGGGACCGTGATTGACGGCGGCATCAACGGGCTTGCCATGGGGATCATTCCCTTCTTCACCCGGCTCGCGGGCCGCGCACAATCGGGCTTTGTGTTCCACTACGCATTCGCAATGGTTCTGGGGATTGTCGTGATCGTTACCTTTGTCACGCTGGCAGGAGGGTCGAACTGATGCTGAACCTTCTGTCCATCATCACCTTCACGCCAGCCATTGCGGCGGCGATCCTTGCCTTCTTCCTGCGCGGTGAGGATGAGGCGGCGCAGCAAAATGCCAAATGGGTGGCGCTGGTCGCGACATTGGCCACTTTTGCCGCCTCGCTGATCTTGCTGGTGGGGTTTGACCCGCAGGATACCGGCTTTCAGTTTGTCGAAGAACACGAATGGATCATGGGCTTCACCTACAAGATGGGGGTGGATGGCATTTCGATTCTCTTCGTGATGCTGACAACCTTCCTCATGCCCATCACCATCGGCGCCTGCTGGAATGTCACTCATCGCGTCAAGGAATACATGATCGCCTTCCTGCTGCTGGAAACGCTGATGATCGGGGTGTTTACAGCGCTCGATCTGGTCCTGTTCTATCTGTTCTTCGAGGCTGGACTGATACCGATGTTCCTGATTATCGGGATCTGGGGTGGCAAGGACCGGATCTATGCGGCCTTCAAGTTCTTCCTCTACACCTTCCTCGGCTCGGTGCTGATGCTGGTCGCGATGATCGCGATGTATGTGGATGCAGGCACGACGGATATCCCGACTCTGCTTAACCATCAGTTCAGCACCGAGACGATCAGCCTTGCCGGATGGCAGATCATCGGGGGCATGCAGACGCTCTTGTGGCTCGCCTTCTTCGCCTCCTTCGCGGTCAAGATGCCCATGTGGCCTGTGCATACCTGGCTGCCAGACGCCCATGTTCAGGCACCTACGGCTGGGTCTGTCATACTGGCGGCTGTGCTTTTGAAGATGGGTGGCTATGGCTTCCTTCGCTTCTCGCTGCCGATGTTCCCTGTGGCCTCGGACATCTTCGCGCCTTTGGTGCTGTGGCTCTCGGCGATTGCAATTGTCTACACCTCGCTTGTGGCCCTGATGCAGGAGGACATGAAGAAGCTTATCGCCTATTCGTCCGTCGCGCATATGGGCTTTGTCACGATGGGCATCTTCGCGGCGAACCAGCAGGGATTGGATGGCGCGATTTTCCAGATGATCAGCCACGGCTTTATTTCCGGCGCACTCTTTCTGGCGGTGGGCGTGATCTATGACCGGATGCATACGCGCGAGATCGCGGCCTATGGCGGGCTGATCAACCGGATGCCGGTCTATGCAGCCGTGTTTCTGCTCTTTACCATGGCCAATGTGGGCTTGCCGGGCACATCGGGGTTTGTGGGTGAATTCTTAACCTTTGTGGCCGTGTTTCAGGTCAATACATGGGTCGCCTTCTTCGCGGCGACAGGGGTGATCCTGTCTGCAGGCTACGCCCTATGGCTTTTCCGCCGCGTCGTGATGGGCGAGATGATCAAGGAATCGCTCAAATCCATCAAGGATATGGACCGCCGTGAGAAACTACTTATCGCGCCGCTGGTCGCGATGACGCTGATCCTCGGCGTCTATCCCGCTTTCGTCACCGATATCATCAGCCCCTCGGTCGCCGCACTGGTCGATGGGCATACGCTGGCGCTGCAGGCCCATGAGGCCGCGTCCCAGCTTGCACAGAACTGAAAGGTCCCGCGATGATCGGAGCTGATCTTTATACGGCCCTACCCGAGATTGTCCTCGCACTTTACGCGATGGCAGCGTTGATGGTGGGCGTCTATGGCGGCAAGGACAAGTTGGCTGAGCCGATCCTTTGGGCCACAGCAGGTCTGATGGTGCTCTTGGCGCTCTTCGTGGGCTCGAAGGGCCTGGAGGTGGTGACGGCCTTTAATGGCATGTATATCGCCGATGCTTTCGCGCATTTCACCAAGATGATCATCCTGATTTCAGCAGCGGTAGTGATGATCATGGGGCAAAGCTACATGGTCGCGCGGGGGCTGTTGAAGTTTGAATACCCCATCCTGATCGCGCTCTCTGTGGTTGGCATGATGCTGATGGTCTCGTCAGGTGATCTGATTGCGCTTTATATGGGGCTAGAGTTGCAATCGCTGGCCCTCTATGTCGTGGCCACGATGAACCGCGATTCAACACGCTCTACGGAAGCGGGGCTCAAGTATTTCATCCTCGGCGCACTTGCCTCGGGCCTGTTGCTCTATGGCGCCTCGCTCACCTATGGCTATGCCGGCACAACGCTCTTTGCAGGCATCATTTCAACCATCTCGGAAGATGGCATGTCGATTGGCCTCTTGATGGGGCTGGCCTTCATGCTGGCGGGGCTGGCCTTCAAGGTCTCGGCGGTCCCGTTCCATATGTGGACTCCCGATGTCTATGAAGGTGCGCCAACCCCGGTGACGGCATTCTTTGCCACTGCACCCAAAGTGGCCGCCATGGCGTTGATCGCGCGCGTGGTGCATGAAGCCTTCGGCGTGGTTCCGGGTGACTGGTCGCAGATCATCGCTTTCCTTGCCATTGCCTCGATGTTTGTGGGGGCTATTGCCGCGATTGGTCAACGCAATATCAAGCGGCTGATGGCCTATTCCTCGATCTCGCATATGGGCTTTGCGCTCGTTGGGCTCGCGGCAGGCACGGCGCAAGGCGTGCAAGGGATGCTCGTCTATATGGCGATATATGTTACGATGAATATTGGTGTCTTTGCGTTTATCCTGACCATGTCACGTGATGGCAAACCTGTCACGGATATCGACAACTTGCGCCAGTATTCCAAGGGAGAGCCATTACGTGCGCTGGCATTGCTGATCCTGATGTTCAGCCTTGCAGGCGTACCACCCTTGCTCGGGTTCTTCGGCAAGTTCTATGTTCTCTGGGCCGCAGTGCAAGCGGGGCTGACATGGCTGGCCGTTGGAGGGGTCATCGCGTCTGTCATTGGTGCCTTCTATTATCTGCGGATTGTTTACTACATGTATTTCGGTGAAGAGACCGAGCCGCTCGACCGTGTGCGCGCGCCTGTTCAGGCAACCCTGCTCGTTGCGGCAGCGGCAATCATGGTGCTGGGCGTGATCAATCTCTTTGGAGTTGAATCAGCAGCGGCCCTTGCAGCGAATGCCCTTGTCAGGTGACTGGCCCGAGGGCGTCGGTCGGATCGTTCTGCCCGAGATCGACAGCACCAATGCCGAAGCAGCCCGTCTTGCTCCGAGCCTGTCCGGCCCTGCATGGATTATGGCTCTGCGCCAGACCAAAGGGCGCGGAAGACGTGGGCGGGAGTGGCGTGACCCGGAAGGGAATTTTGCTGCTACCTATGTAACGCGCCCCGGCGGCCCTCCTGATCAGGTGGCGTTACGATCATTCGTCGCTGCACTCGCGCTGCATGAAGCGCTTGTTACGGTAACGGGTCGGGCGGAGCCCTTTGCTTTGAAATGGCCCAATGATGTGCTGCTGAATGGCGGCAAGCTTGCCGGTATCCTTCTCGAAAGCATCGGATTTGGCGCTCAGGTTGGAAGTCTGGCCATCGGGATCGGTGTGAATCTGCGTATGGCACCGGCTACGGAAGGCGGGGCCGTAAAGCCTGTAAGCCTAATGGGCGAGACAGGAACCAACATTACACCTGAAGAGTTCTTGGATATTCTCGCACCCGCCTTTGCCCGCTGGGAGGCCCAGCTTGCGACATATGGTTTCGCGCCTATCCGCACGGCATGGCTGGACCGTGCGGCGCGACTGGGGCAGGCCATTACGGCGCGAACTGTGACCGAAAGCTATACAGGCACATTTGAAGGGATCGATGCAAGCGGAGCGCTGCAATTGCGTGATGCGCAAGGGCTACGCGCGATCCCGGCGGCCGATGTCTATTTTTCCTGAACCAAGAGGGCAGGGCGATGCTGCTGACCATTGACTGTGGCAATACCAATACGGTCTTTTCCGTCTGGGATGGCACCAAATTTGTAGCGACCTGGCGCACTTCTACCGAGGTGACGCGCACGGCGGATCAGTATTTCGTCTGGCTCTCCAGCTTGATGAACCTGACAGGTATTTATGCAGACATTACTGCTGTAATCATCTCTTCAACTGTGCCTCGGGTCGTTTTCAATCTCCGCGTGCTATGTGATCGTTACTTCAATTGCCGTCCGCTGGTCGTGGGCAAATCCGAATGCCTGCTGCCAGTGGCCCCGCGCGTCGAAGCCGGTGTAAAGCCCGGTCCCGACAGACTCGCAAATGCTGTCGGGGCGTTTGACCGGCATGGTGGCGATGTGGTTGTGGTCGATTTCGGAACGGCTACCAATTTCGATGTCGTAGCCGGAGATGGTGCCTATATCGGTGGCGTCATTGCGCCGGGCGTAAACCTCTCGCTGCAGGCGCTACATCAAGGAGCTGCGGCCTTGCCGCATGTCGATATTTCGCAACCCGAGCGCGTGATCGGAACCAATACAGTGGCCTGCATACAGTCGGGGGTCTTTTGGGGCTATATCGGTCTGGTGGAAGGGATAACCGCCCGCATCAAGGCCGAATATGGGCGACCCATGATTGTAATTGGCACGGGCGGACTCGCGCCGCTTTTCGCACAGGCGGAGTCACTATTTGACAAGGTTGAGGATGATCTGACATTGCATGGCCTTCGCGTGATTTATGACTATAACAAAGCCAACACGGTGCAGGAGCAAGTATGAGCAAGGACAGGCTGATTTATCTTCCTTTGGGTGGTGCCGGTGAAGTGGGCATGAATGCCTATGTATTCGGCTATGGGCCCAAAGGGCGCGAGCGGCTTATCATTGTGGATTTGGGTGTAACCTTCTCGGATATGGACTCGACCCCCGGCGTGGACCTGATCATGCCTGATCTGAGTTGGCTTGAAGAGCGACGCGATCAGCTTGAAGCGATTATCATAACCCATGCGCATGAAGACCATGTTGGTGCACTTGGACTGATGTGGCCGAAGCTGCGCGTGCCCGTTTATGCACGCGACTTTACGGCGCGGATTGCCAAGCTGAAGATGCAGGATGCCGGACAAGACCCCGAACAGGTCATTGTTGTTGACAAAGCACCGGACGCGATCGACCTTGGCCCTTTCAGGGTTCAATTTTTCCCGGTTGCACATTCACTGCCCGAAGCTTCTGGTCTTATCATTGATACACCAGCAGGGCGTGTTGTTCACTCTGGTGATTTCAAATCCGATTTGACGCCTTGTGTTGGTGAGCCCCATGATCCCGAGATGCTTGCCGAAATTGGCCGCAGCGGGGTAAAGGTACTTTTATGCGACAGCACAAACGTAATGAACCCTGATCCTGGCCGGTCTGAGGCATCGCTGGCAGGACCGCTCACGCAATTGATGCGCGAGAGCAAAGGTATGGTTGTGGCCACGACTTTTGCATCGAACGTAGCGCGGTTGAAAACATTGGCAGTCGCCGCTCAAGAGGCTGGGCGGTCGGTCTGCCTGATGGGGCGCGCGATGTTGCGAATGACACAGGTGGCAACGGAGGCAGGTATACTGAAGGATATGCCAGCCACAGTTAGCCCCGAAGCTGCAAAGGATATCCCGCGCGAGAACTTGCTGTTGATCGTAACAGGCAGTCAAGGCGAGCGCCGTGCTGCCTCGGCCCAGCTTGCCCGTGGCAACTATATGGGGATGCAGATGCGGGAAGGCGATACCTTCCTGTTCTCCTCGATGACTATCCCGGGTAACGAACGCGATGTTGGCCGCGTGGTGAATTCTTTGTCCGCGATGGGTGTTGATGTGCTCGATAATGCGCAGAGGCGCTATCATGTCTCAGGCCATGCCAATCGCCCTGATCTAATCGAGATGCACGAACTGATCGCACCCAAGATACTGATCCCAATGCACGGTGAGCATCGGATGTTGCGTGAACACTGCAAACTCGGGCTTGCGAAGGGGCTTCGAGCGGCGGTCATTCCGAATGGTTCGGTGTGTGATCTGACAGGGGATGCGCCAGTTCTTGTCGATGAGGTGCCTACCGGCCGTGTTTATCTTGATGGCAGCCAGATTATCGGTGCCATGGACGGGATTATTCGCGACAGAATCCGCATGGCAATCGGTGGGCATGTCTTTGTGACCCTTATACTGGATGAAGAAAACGAAGCGTTGGGCGCTCCTTGGGCTGAGCTTGCCGGATTGCGCAGTGAGGGGCGCGGTGGGCAGATGCTCAACGAGATCATTGAAACCGAACTTGAGGATTTCGTGTCGCGTGCAGGTCACAAGGTTCTGGCCGATGACGACCGTCTCAATGATGGTCTGAGGCGTGTAGTTCGGCAGGTCGTTATGGAGGAAATCGGTAAGAAACCCGAGGT
>SLDY01000152.1 GCA_007125005.1 Natronohydrobacter sp. | reverse complement strand
TGGCGGATGGGGTGGGATTCGAACCCACGGTACGCTCTCACGCACGCTGGTTTTCAAGACCAGTGCCTTAAACCACTCGGCCACCCATCCAGCTGAGGCTGACTAGCTTCTTGTGGCAGCGGATGCAAGATGCAGAAGCGCGCCTGAAACTGCAGGCGCGCAGCGCAAGCCGCAAGGCAGCGAAAGGATTGACCGGATAGTCAGGAATTGCCCCCGCCCATGACATGGTCCAACTCTGCGCCCGAGAGCACCACATGACGCGCTCGACCGACGATCAGCGGATCGGGCTCGCGGGCGATCGCAGGGTCCTTATCGGGGTAGTCCAGCGTTGAGAGGACATGTTTCATGCATTCCAGCCGCGCGCGCTTCTTGTCCTTCGACTTGATTACTGTCCATGGTGCATCGGCAGTGTCGGTGTAGAAGAACATCGCTTCCTTGGCCTTGGTATACTCGTCCCATTTATTGAGGCTGGCCTTGTCGATGGGCGAGAGCTTCCAGCGTTTGAGCGGATCAGTCTCACGCGATGCGAAGCGGCGGCGCTGCTCTTCAGGGGTGACCGAGAACCAGAATTTGTAAAGACGGATGCCGGCACGTACCAGCATACGCTCGAATTCGGGGGCCTGACGCATGAACTCCAGATAATCGGTCGGCGTGCAAAAGCCCATGACCCGTTCTACACCCGCGCGATTGTACCAGGAGCGGTCGTAGAACACCATCTCACCTGCGGTTGGCAGATGCTCGACATAGCGCTGGAAATACCATTGCCCAAGTTCCTTTTCCGAGGGCTTGTTGAGCGCCACAACGCGGGCGAACCTCGGATTGAGATGCTCATTAAAGCGCTTGATCGTGCCGCCCTTGCCTGCGGCATCGCGCCCCTCAAACAAAAACACGAAGCGCTCGCCAGTGTCTATTGCCCATTTCTGCACTTTCAGAAGCTCGGCCTGGAGCTGGGCTTTCTCGTCCTCATAGGGTTTGCGAGCCAATTTGTAACGATAAGGATAGCGATCAGATTCAAAGAATTGCCGGATTTCAGCAGAGCTCAGCGTTGCGGGATCTGGTTTCCAAGTGTGATTCTTGGGCGCCTTTTTCAATCCGCGCGCTTGTCCAGACTCCAGAGATATCTCAGCATCAGAAGCTTTTCCCGTATCGCTCTTGGGCACTTCCGGGGTGGGCTTCGGCTGAGGCACCAATGGTGTGACTTGCGCGTGGGGATCGATGGCGGCATCAGACATGGTTAACTCCGATTGGGAAAAGAATTCGAAAACATGGCCTCTCTTTACGCGCCAAAGGGAAAGTTGTCTTTGATACTGATCAATTGAGATCACGAAAGCGTCATGGGACTGTTGTTTGCGGCAAAGAATGACGCTCAGGTCAGTGCGGCGGGCGCTGTGCCAGAACCACGCCCACAGCCATGAGCACAATACCTGCGCTGCGGGCAAGATCGAGGGGGCGTAGCCTAGCCCCGAAAAGCCCGAAATGATCGATCACGCTGATTGCAAGGATCTGACCGAGCAGCACAAACATCACGGCATTTCCCACTCCGAAACGCGGTGCGATCCATGAGATGGACAGAAGATAAAAAGCAATCAGTACCCCTGCGAGGAAAAGGTGACGGGGCTGAGAGGCAACAAGCCCGAATGCAGAGCCATGCTGCAGCAAAAATGCAACCAATGCAGCGATCACAGAGCCGATGAGAAAGATCACTGCCGCTGCGGCGGCAGGTGAACCGATGCGCGCCCCCAATTGTGCATTCAATGCAGCGAGCACTGGCACGCCCACTCCCGCAGCAAGCATGATAATGGCGTATTTCAGGGTCTCTGGCGTCATGAGAGTGGCTCCGCGTGAACGACACCCCTGAGTGCCAAGCGGCGTATGACAAGACCAGCAAAAAATGCTGTCTTGAATCTGCGCAGCCTGCGCAAGATAGTGGCACGCATGAACAGAACGCTTCTCTCAATCGGGCATGGCTATAGTGCGCAGGCGCTGGAAGAGCGACTTTTGCACAAAGGCTGGCGGATCATCGGGACCACACGCAGCGATGCACGCGCAGCAGAGATGGAAGCACGTGGGATTGAAGCAAGGATCTGGCCGGGCACGACCCTGCCCTTCGCCGAAGCCACGCATCTGCTGACCTCCATTGCGCCCAACCCACACGACCCGCTGCTTGCTGCGCATCGCGCAGACATCGCAGCGGCGCAGCATCTGCGCTGGATAGGTTATCTCTCCACTGTCGGGGTTTATGGCGATCACGGCGGCGGTTGGGTGGATGAAGACACTCCGGTCAATCCCGGCACAGAGCGCGGGCGGGCGCGCGTGGAAGCCGAGACCGGATGGCAGGCGCTCTGCGCAAGCGTGGGTTTGCGGTTGCATATATTCCGACTGGCGGGGATTTATGGACCCGGGCGCGGGCCATTTGAAAAGCTGCGTTCGGGGCGGGCGCAGCTGGTGATCAAGCCCGGTCAGGTCTTTTCGCGCATTCATCAGGCCGATATCGGACAGGCTTTGGCGCTTGCAATTGAATCTGACACCGGAACACGCGTCTTCAATCTGTGTGACGATGCCCCTGCCCCCCCGCAGGACGTGCTGTGCCACGCAGCGGCGCTTCTGGGAATTGCGCCGCCGCCCGAAGTTTCTTTCGAGGATGCCAAACTCTCCCCGATGGCGCGCAGCTTCTATACTGACAGCAAACGCGTATGCAATCACCGTATCAAGCGCGATTTGGGGCTGGACCTGATATACCCGGATTATCAAAGCGGGCTGCAGGCAATCCTGCGCGCTGAAGGATGATTGCCAAGCGCGGCGGCTCAGGCTACCTCGCGACTTATGCCAAGATATGCGTTCAAGATAGAATATGATGGACGGCCCTTTTGCGGCTGGCAGGCGCAATCGGGCCAGCCTTCGGTGCAAGAGGCGATCGAGGGGGCGCTTGCCCGGCTCGAATCCGATCTGCCACGCATTGCTGCGGCCGGTCGGACGGATACAGGTGTTCATGCCACAGGCCAGGTTGCGCATTGTGACATGGCGCGCGAGTGGGACCCATTCCGGCTCATGGAGGCCGTGAATTATCACCTGCGTCCGAACCCTGTTTCAGTTCTGGCCTGCGCGCGCGTCGAAGAGAGTTTTCACGCCCGGTTTTCAGCCGTGGAACGTCGCTATCGCTTCGAGCTGATGGCGCGTCGCGCTCCTCCGACATTCGAGCAAGGCCGCGTCTGGCATATCCGCCACCCGCTTACACTTGCACCCATGCAGGCTGCGGCGCGTCATCTGATCGGGAAACATGATTTCACGACATTTCGAGCCAGCCAATGTCAGGCGGCGTCACCCGTCAAGACGCTCGATGCGATCGAGATCACGATGCATGACATCCCGCATGGGCAGGAATTTCACTTCATCCTGCGTGCGCGGTCTTTTCTGCACAATCAGGTGCGCAGCATTGTCGGCACGCTCGAGCGCGTGGGGGCCGGAGCATGGACACCCGAGGATTTGCGCCATGCCCTCGAAGCGCGCGACCGAGCGGCCTGTGGGCCAGTCTGCCCACCGGATGGGCTGTATTTGACTGGTGTGGGTTATCCGAACGACCCGTTTTCCGGTTGAGCACCTTCAAGGGCGTATAAAGCGCATTGGCAAAAACGCTGCCCTTGTGTTGAAACCTTCGCAATAGGGCACAAATTGCGATCAGTCCTCAATACAAGGAAAGACACATGGCAAATGCATCTATTCTTCTTGTGGCCCGTATCCTGCTGGGCCTTCTGTTTGTGGCGGCAGGCTTCGGTAAGCTGGGCGATGTCTCGGGCTTTGGGGCCTATATGGCTACGGGCGGCCTCCCCGCCGCGCTGGCATGGCCCGTTGTCCTGTTCGAGATCATCGCCGGGGTCGCATTGATCCTCGGGGTGCAGACACGGCTTGTAGCGCTGAGCCTTGCGGGGTTCTGCGTTGTTTCTGGCCTGCTTTATCATTTCGATCCGGCAGACCAGATGCAGATGACACAACTTCTGAAGAATCTGGGATTGACAGGCGGGTATCTCGCACTCTTGATCACGGGCGCAGGTGCATGGTCAGTCGATGCCCGCATGGGGCGTGCTTGATGCGATAATACCTTGAACAGATCATGCAGGGTGGGATTGCGCACACCCTGCATGGCAGCCCGTCCATTCAGCCCGACAGGCCACGCGCAGCCCGCACCAGATCGAGGATTTTCTTTGCGGCTTCGGGAATATTCGTGCCTGGCCCAAAGATCGCTTTTACGCCTGCATTGTGAAGGAATTCGTAATCCTGCTGCGGGATCACACCGCCACAGATGACAAGAATATCCTCTGCACCCTGTTCCTTAAGCGCCGTCACAAGCTGTGGGGCAAGCGTCTTGTGACCTGCCGCCTGAGACGAAATCCCGATAATGTGCACGTCGTTATCGATTGCGTCCTGCGCGGCTTCTTCCGGGGTCTGGAACAAGGGGCCGACATCGACATCAAAGCCGATATCAGCGAAAGCCGTCGCGATGACTTTTGCACCGCGATCATGACCATCCTGCCCCATCTTGACCACCAGCATCCGCGGACGCCGACCCTCAGCCTCGGCGAATGCCTCGACATCGGCCTGGATCGCTGCGAACCCGTCATCGCCCTCATAGGCCGCACCATAGACACCAGCCAGTGTCTTTACCTCGGCACGGTGGCGGCCGAAAATCTTTTCCATCGCCATGCTGATCTCTCCTACTGATGCCCGCGCACGGGCGGCTTCGACGGCGGCTTCGAGCAGATTGCCGCCTTGCCCTGCCCGGCGCGTCACTTCGTCCAGTGCGGCCTGACAGGCCGCCTCATCCCGGCTCGCGCGGATACGCTCCAGCCGCGCGATCTGGCTGTCGCGCACCTTCACATTGTCGATATCGAGAATGTCGATCGGGTCTTCTTTCTCCTTGCGATACTTGTTGACGCCCACGATCACTTCTTCGCCCCGGTCGATCATGGCCTGACGCCGGGCTGCAGTCTCCTCGATCCGAAGCTTGGGCATGCCCGAGGCAACCGCCTTGGTCATACCCCCCATTTCCTCGACCTCCTCCATCAGCGCCCAAGCTGCTTCGGCCAGATCGTGGGTCAGCTTCTCGATGTAATAACTACCCGCCAGAGGATCGACGACCTTGGTGACGCCAGTTTCTTCCTGCAACACAAGCTGCGTGTTGCGCGCGATCCGGGCGCTGAACTCGGTGGGCAGCGCAATTGCCTCATCCAGCGCATTGGTGTGCAACGATTGCGTGCCCCCCAGAACGGCAGACATCGCTTCATAGGCAGTGCGGATGACGTTGTTGTAGGGGTCCTGCTCCTGCAACGACACGCCGGACGTCTGGCAATGCGTGCGCAGCATTGAGGATTTCGGGTCTTTGGGGTCGAATTCCGCCATCACCCGCGACCACAACAGGCGCGCCGCGCGGAGTTTCGCAATCTCCATGAAGAAATTCATCCCGATGGCGAAGAAGAAACTCAGCCGCCCGGCGAAATGATCCACATCCATGCCGCGCGCAATCGCTGCGCGGACATATTCGCGCCCATCGGCCAGTGTGAAGGCCAGTTCCTGCACGAGGTTCGCGCCTGCCTCCTGCATGTGATAGCCAGAAATCGAGATCGAATTGAATTTCGGCATCTCATTTGAAGTATACTCGATGATATCGGCAATGATCCGCATCGAGGGCTCGGGCGGATACACATAAGTGTTGCGGACCATGAATTCCTTGAGAATGTCATTCTGGATCGTGCCCGAGAGCAACTTGCGGTCCACGCCCTGCTCCTCGCCCGTGACGATGAAATTCGCCAAAATCGGGATGACCGCGCCATTCATGGTCATCGACACGCTGACCTTTTCCAGTGGAATGCCATCGAAGAGGATCTTCATATCCTCGACCGAGTCGATGGCCACACCCGCCTTTCCGACATCGCCCATAACTCTTGGATGATCGCTGTCATAGCCGCGATGAGTGGCCAGATCGAAAGCAACCGAAACACCCTGCTGGCCTGCAGCAAGCGCCTTGCGGTAGAAAGCGTTACTCTCCTCCGCCGTGGAAAAGCCGGCATATTGACGAATCGTCCAGGGGCGGCCCGTATACATCGTGGCGCGCACACCGCGCGTATAGGGAGCCTCACCCGGCAGGCTGCCCAGATGCGGCAGGCCCTCGATATCATCTGCTGTGTAGAGCGGCTCGACTGGAATGCCTTCAAGCGTTTGCCAGGTAAGGCTTTCAACAGGGCGGGATTTCAATTCTTTGGAAGCGCGGTCTGCCCAGCGCTGTTTCGGATCGCTCATGGCAGGTCCTTTCTGACATTCGGCGCAGCGAATTTTCTGTGCCCTATGGTGTTTTCTGCGGAATTGTTCCTATATGCACTGCATGCAGGAGGCCCAATGAAACCGTTCTTCACGCTTGTTATCGCTGCTTTTTTCCCTGTCGCATCAATGGCGAGCGAGGGCACTGAAGCAACTGCCATGGTCCAGAACGGCGCGATTGAAACGCCTGATGACATGAGCCTTGAAGATGCGACTCTGGCCGATGAGGCCGAAGACGCACTGGTTGAGAGTGAAGACGGGTTGTTGTTCCTTGATGCGCGTGAGGTCAATGTGCGCGAATTCATCTGGGAGCGGCGCATTGTCGTGGTCATGGCCGATACACCCGAAGACCCGCAATTCACCCGCCAACTCGCGGCGCTGCGCGAGCGCGAGAGCGAGTTTGTCGAACGTGATGTGGTCGTGATCTTCGATGCCAATCCCGAAGATATGAGCGCCTTGCGGCAAGTTTTGCGCCCGCGTGGATTCATGACAGCAATCATAGACAAGGATGGCGAGGTCAAGGCACGCAGGCCTGCAGTGCGCTCGGGACGCGAATTGATGGCCGTGATCGACCGGTTCCCCACCCGGCGGCAGGAAATTCTCGAACGGCTGCCCTCTGGGCGGTGAGTTGGTCTGATACAATTGCGGCTGACGCCAGGATCTTGCGTCGGGGGGCTGCCGCCCCCATGCGGCAGAGCCGCATTCCCCCGCGAGTATTTGAGGCAAGATGAAATCATGTCTGGTAATACCCGATTTTCTCGGCCCAGCCTGACAAGAGCCACCAGCCGGGGCCGAAAACTCCTGCAAGCCAGAAGACCAGCGCGGTGCCAGAGTCTAGCAGGCCCAGCCAGACCGCCCCTGCCATCACGGCCCCCACACCATAAACCAGCCCGCCCCCCACGGCCACGAATTCCAGCCCCAGCCTTATGCGGCTGAGCAGCGGGAAGAGACCGTGGAAGAGCGCCATACCCCCTAGCGGAGGCAGCAAGACGAGCACGTAATAGCCTTCTCGGATGCCCTCGGCGAGTTGCGACAGGATCACCCAGGCGAGCACCAGCCCTGCGAAGAAGCACAGGAAATAGATCACGAAGAGGCGCAGGGGGGTGCGTTTCATCACTCGAATTCCATGATGACATCATCAACCGCAAGCGAAGCGCCCGCAGCGGCATTGATCTTGGCCACACGCCCCTTGCGCTCGGCGCGCAGGATGTTCTCCATCTTCATCGCCTCAACAGTGGCAAGCGCCTGACCCTCATAGACCTCGTCACCCTCATTGACTGCAATGGAGATGACCATTCCCGGCATCGGGCAAAGCAGGAGTTTCGAGGTATCGGGCGGCAGTTTTTCCGGCATCAACTCTGCGAGCTCTGCCTGGCGCGGCGAGAAGACATGCGCCTTGAGATCGGCCCCGCGCAGACGCAGCCGGAACCCGCCGGGGATTTTCGCGACCTTCATGACCAGCGGCGTGCCATCGACCAACAGCCGTGCGAGCGGCTGGCCCGGACGCCAGTTGGAGGTGATGCGATAGGTTGCCCCGGCCAGCGTTACGCTGGCACCCTCCCGATCGGCGTCAATGCTTGCCGCGAGGCTGTGACCGCCGATTTTGACCACCCATTCCGTGCCCACAACGCGCTCGTGATTATCCATGCGCCCCGAGACGCGGGCGCGACGGATCTCGGCCACGCGGTTCATGGCGCAGGCACTTGCCGCAACGCGGTGCAACAATGCGTCGTCGAGTGTCGCACCTTCAAAGCCATCAGGATACTCTTCGGCTATGAAAGCGGTCGTGATTTCGCCCGAAACAAAGCGGGGATGATCCATCACCGCCGACAGGAAGGGCAGGTTGTGGCCGATCCCTTCAAGCTCAAATTCATCCAATGCGAGGCGCATTTCCTCGATCGCCTGCCCGCGCGTCGGCGCCCATGTGCAGAGTTTTGCGATCATCGGGTCATAATACATACTGATCTCGCCGCCCTCATAGACGCCGGTATCATTGCGCACCGCACGCGCATCCTCGGCCACTTCCGCAGGTGGGCGATAGCGCGTGAGGCGGCCAATCGAGGGCAGGAAGTTACGATAAGGGTCTTCGGCATAGAGGCGGCTTTCCATCGCCCAGCCGTTGATCTTGAGATCGCTCTGTATGAAAGGCAGTTTTTCACCTGCCGCAACGCGGATCATCTGCTCAACCAGATCGACGCCAGTGATCAACTCGGTCACAGGGTGTTCCACCTGCAGACGGGTGTTCATTTCCAGGAAGTAGAAATTCCGCGTGCCATCCACAATGAATTCCACAGTCCCGGCAGAAGTATAGCCAACGGCCTGTGCCAATGCGCAAGCCTGCTCCCCCATGGCCTTGCGTGTCGCCTCATCCAGAAACGGCGACGGTGCTTCCTCGATGACTTTCTGGTTGCGTCGCTGGATCGAACATTCGCGCTCATGCAGGTAGACGCAATTGCCGTGCTGGTCGGCCAGCACCTGAATTTCGATATGGCGCGGTTGCGTGACAAATTTCTCGATGAAAATCCGATCATCGCCGAAACTGTTGGCGGCCTCGTTCTTGGAGGACTGGAAGCCTTCGCGCGCTTCCTCGTCATTCCAGGCGATCCGCATCCCCTTGCCGCCGCCGCCCGCAGAAGCCTTGATCATCACCGGATAGCCGATCTCGTTCGAAATCTTCACCGCCTCATCGGCATCCGCGATCAGGCCCATATAGCCCGGAACAGTGCTAACGCCCGCTTCCGCGGCCAGTTTCTTCGAGGTGATCTTGTCGCCCATCGCCTCGATGGCACCTGCAGGCGGGCCGATGAAAGCGACACCGGCCGCCGCCAGAGCCTCGGCGAATTTCATGTTTTCGGACAGGAACCCATATCCCGGATGCACCGCTTCTGCGCCGGTCTGACGGATGGCCTCCATGATCTTGTCGATCACGATATAGGATTGGTTCGCGGGCGCGGGACCGATATGGACTGCCTCATCGGCCATCCGCACATGCAGCGCATTATGGTCGGCATCGGAGTAGACCGCGACTGTCTTGATCCCCATCTTGCGGGCGGTCTTGATCACGCGGCAGGCAATTTCGCCGCGATTGGCGATCAGTATCTTGGAAAACATGCGGGCTCCTTTTGCGACAGAGGCTGAGGGGATAGGCGATTTAATGGCATCACTCTTCCCAGGTATCGAAAGCGAATTCGGAAGTTCCGTCGAACAGCTGCGGAAAGCTCGCCTTTGCTGCGCGCATATCGACACGCAACAGGGCTTCATAGCTGACAGGATCAAATGGGTCCGAGGCCGGCAGGACTTCACGGCCCAGAAGCCATGAAAGCCGCCCTGCATCGAGATTGCCGCGCTCGAAGGGCTCTTCGCCAAAATGCGCGATCAACGCGCCGAGAAATGCTTCATCGGCGCGACGATCAACTGCGCGACGGTCAGCGTAGCGCTTGCGCGCAGTCAGCGGCGTGGCACCCTTGGGGTTGGCGCGGCGTATCGTGAACTGAAAATCGGAACTGGGCAGGCGCCCGGGAAATCCGCGGTGCTTCAGCATGAGGCCCTCCTTGCCGGACACGGCTGCATGCTTTCGCGGGCTTGTGGGTGCGAGGCAAGGACCCTGCCCTGCCTCGCAGCTTTCGAGACCTTATCTGCCCTTGTGGGACATTGGCTCCACATAAACCGGTGCCGAGATCGGCTCGAAATGCTGGACAGGCTCGGGATGTTTGTCGCGCTGCGGGAAACAGAATCCCGGTAGCAACGAAATAAGGAAGGCTGTAGCGAGAGCGATTTTCGCCATTCTTGTCTCCTGCTCGATTTGCCTTGGCGTGCTGATTGAGCTACGCACGCCTGTTGGTTTTCAAAAGCATGCGCCGGAATTGGCACATACGCACCCATCATACTGCCTTGAGCGAATCGTGACCATGAAAATCTTTCTGTGCGGCAAGCTTGTGGCAAGCTTGCACCAGATGATTTGCAAGCTGTCGCTTTATTCATGATAGAGTTCCATCTCTAATTCGCAGCCATCCATCGTGAGGTCAAACCACTCGAAAAGCTGAAAGACAGAGGCATCGCGCGCGCCGAATTCGAGCGGGGTGTCCATCAGGGAGATAACAGCGGAACTCCACCCCTCATCGCGCGGATCAACACCCTCGAAAAACCCTGCAGCAATCTGCGTCTCGCAGAGCCAGAGCATGTCTTCAAACACCCGCATCGCATCGCCTGCATAGAGACTTGAAGGTTCGGACAGGCGCGGCACGATAAAGCGCAGTCGAATAGCTGCCATGTCTTCATCAAAGATCGTATCGTGATGCACGGCTTCCACCCCGGAAGGCAAAACCAGCGCTGTGCCTTGAGGGAAGCTCGGATGCGGATAGAGCACCGCAAAGCCTACCATTGCCGCAACCTGCCAAACCCCGGTCATGACCAGATCACCGCAAAAGCCGTTCCAAGCCCGCACAAACCGCCAACCCAATAAGCTGTCGAATAATGCCAACGCGAGCGGCGAATGAGGCGGATCAGACCCGGTTCAGTATATTCATCGCCTAACCTGAACGCCTGTATCAACCCACGCCCCACAACTGTCGGATTATCCCCCTCCATGCGCGCAGTCGCCAGCCAATAGGTTGCATAATTCACGATATAGACCTGCCAGATACAGCAATAAGAGAACGAAAGGATCGATACGGTTGCAAGAAGCCGCACAAGATCGTCTGCCCCCGAGATCATACCAATCTGGGTGAGCAACAAGGCCAGTGGCGCACCGGCAGCGGCCAGTGCCAACCGCTCGCTTTCAAGCAGGCGGTCGGCAGCAAAGCCACGCGCATCGGGATGGCCCAGCGGCGTCACAGCGGAATGTTGTCGTGCTTCTTCCACGGATTTTCGAGCTTCTTGTTGCGCAGCGAGGCAAAGGCACGCGCCACGCGCTTACGGGTCGAATGCGGCATGATCACTTCGTCAATGAAGCCTTTTTCAGCCGCCACAAAGGGGTTTGCGAAGCGTTCTTCATATTCGTTGATCCGCGCGGCGGTCTTTTCCACATCGCCCGATTCGCTGCGATAGAGAATCTCGACCGCCCCCTTGGAGCCCATCACCGCGATCTCTGCCGTGGGCCATGCATAATTGAAATCCGCCCCCATATGTTTGGAGGCCATGACCACATAGGCGCCGCCATAGGCCTTTCGGGTAATCACGGTCACTTTCGGCACGGTCGCCTCGCCATAGGCATAGAGCAGCTTCGCGCCATGCTTGATGACGCCGGCATATTCCTGCCCCGTGCCCGGCAGGAAGCCCGGCACATCAACGAAGGTAAGGATCGGGATCTCGAAGGCATCGCAGAAGCGCACGAAGCGCGCAGCCTTGCGGCTGGAATCGATGTCGAGACATCCTGCGAGCACCATCGGCTGATTTGCCACTACGCCCACTGTGCGTCCTTCGAGCCGGATAAAGCCGGTAATGATATTCTTGGCAAACTCGGCTTGTATCTCGTAGAAATCGCCCTCATCAGCAACCTTCTCGATCAGCTCCTTCATGTCATAAGGGCTGTTGGGGTTGTCGGGGATCAGGCTATCGAGACTTGGTTCAAGCCGTGCAGGATCATCGAAGAAAGGCCGCACTGGCGGCATCTCACGATTGTTGAGCGGCAGGTAATCGATCAGGCGGCGGATCTCGATCATCGCCTCGACGTCATTCTCGAACGCCGCATCGGCCACCGAAGATTTGCGCGTATGGGTGACGGCCCCGCCCAGTTCCTCCGCCGTCACCACCTCATTGGTAACAGTTTTCACAACATCGGGACCGGTCACGAACATGTAGCTCGAATCCTTCACCATGAAGATGAAATCCGTCATCGCGGGGCTATAGACCGCGCCTCCCGCGCAAGGCCCCATTATAACGCTGATCTGTGGGATCACGCCCGATGCCTTGATGTTGCGGTCGAACACCTCGCCATAAGCGGCGAGGCTTGCCACGCCCTCCTGAATGCGCGCTCCACCCGAGTCGTTGAGGCCGATCACAGGCGCACCATTCTGAATTGCCATATCCATGATCTTGCAGATTTTGGCACCATGCGTCTCCGAGACCGAGCCCCCCATGACCGTGAAATCCTGAGCAAAGACATAGACCTGCCGGCCATTAATCGTACCCCAGCCTGTCACCACGCCATCGCCCGCAGGACGTTCGGCCTGCATCCCGAAATCGACGCAGCGATGCGCCACGAACATATCGAATTCCTCGAAGCTGCCCTCATCAAGCAGCAATTCGATCCGCTCACGTGCAGTTAGCTTGCCCTTGGCATGCTGCGCATCGACGCGGCGCTGCCCGCCCCCAAGCCGTGCCGTCGCGCGCTTGTCTTCAAGCTGTTGCAGGATGTCTTTCATTACTGCCCCCCAAAACTTGCGGCCCCCCGCAGGCAAGCCAGATTTCGCGCAACATACTTGCGTGATTGCCCGCAGAAAAGCAAAATCGGGAAAATTTGCAAACCGATCAGGCGATCTGCTGGCTAATTTGCAAATCATGTGCGCGCTTGACATTTCGAGGCCGCGCGCTTCTCTTCACATGTGTAACTTCTAACTGCCTTCCCCGCTTGAAAGCACGCTCTCATGCTGCAGAACCCCCAGCCTGTCGAGATAAGGTTTCTCGACCCCAACACGCCTCCGCATGTGGCGACGCTGGTGGCTCAAGCGTCTATCGCGGCACTGGCGATGAATGTCTTTCTGCCCTCATTGCCCTCTATGACTGCCTATTTCGATACCGAATATGCAGTCATGCAGCTTTCCGTGTCGCTGTATCTGCTGGTAAATGCTGTATTGCAGGTCTTCATTGGCGCAATTTCTGACAGATTCGGGCGCAGGCCGGTCTTGCTGGCTGCGCTGGTGGGTTTCATTCTTGCCACCATCGGCACCCTGCTGGCCACAACGGCAGCGGTGTTTCTGGTCTTTCGCATGATGCAGGCTGTCGTCGTCAGCGCCATTGTGCTTTCACGCGCCTCTATCCGCGATGTGATGGGAGAGGCAGAGGCCGCCTCGCGCATTGGCTATGTTACGATGGGCATGGCAATGGTCCCGATGATCGCGCCCGCAATCGGGGGCCTTCTGGACGAAGTCTTTGGCTGGCGCGGCAGCTTTGGGCTCATGCTGCTTGCCGGTATCGGTGTGCTGGCGCTGAGTTGGCGTGATATGGGTGAAACCAAACGCGATCTCGGTGCCTCGAAAGGCATATTCACCGGCCTCCCTGAACTGATCCGCGCACGGCGCTTCTGGGGTTATTGCATCACGGCCACGCTCGCCTCCGGGGCATTCTTCGCCTATCTGGGTGGCGCTCCTTTCGTCGGCTCTATTGTCTTCGGCCTGTCTCCTGCGCAGCTTGGGCTCTTCTTCGGTGCCCCGGCCATGGGCTATGCAGCCGGGAATTTCCTTGCCGGTCGCTACGCTGCGCGCGTCGGGATCAACCGGATGATCCTGATGGGCTGTGTAACAGGCTTTGGCGGCATGGCCTTGCTGGCGCTGCTGTATCTGGCGGGTGCTCTCTCACCAATTGTTTTTTTCGGTTGCTTCATTTTCACCGGGCTCGGCAATGGAATGCTCCTCCCGCCTGCCACATCCGGGATGATGTCCGTACGCCCGCATCTGGCCGGAACCGCGAGCGGGCTGGGCGGGGCGATCATGATCGGCGGCGGAGCAGGATTATCTGCCATCGCGGGGGCGATCCTCACTGTCGAGAGCGGCGCCGCCCCCTTGATATGGCTCATGGTGGCAACGACAGGGCTCGCCATCCTGCCACTCATCTATGTTCTGCACAGGGAGCGGCAGATAGTATCTTGACCTGCGCGCCCGGGATTTGCAAAGTCAGGCACCCGAGTTAGCTAATGATGTCGAGGGACGATGCCGCCGCAGAAGCTCTATGCCGGGGCGAAGCTGCGCGAGACGCGCAATCAGCTCGGTCTGACGCAAAAGGATTTCGCCGCGAAGCTCGGCGTATCGCTTCCTTATCTCAATCAGATGGAGAACAATAACCGCCCGCTTTCAACATCTGTTGTGCTGGCTCTCGCGCGCGAATTCGGGATGGATGTAACCGAGCTTTCAGCCGGGGATAGTGAGCGGCTGGTCTCGGACCTGCGTGAGGCTTTCGCCGATCCGCTATTTGGCAAGACGACCCCCGCCCTGCCCGATCTGCGGTTGGTCGGGGCCAATGCGCCGGGTTTTGCGCGCGCCTTTCTGGAGCTTCACCGCGCCTATCGTCAGGCGCAGGAACAACTGGCGTCGCTTGATGAGGCTTTGGGGCGTGAGGATACCACGTTGCGGCTGAGCCCGTGGGAAGAAGTGCGCGATTTCTTCCACTACTGCGATAATTACATCGATGCAGTGGACCGCGCAGCCGAGCGCTTTGCCGCGCAGGGCCGCGATACCATCCAGATCGCGCGTGAGGCGCTGGCGCGGCGCAAGATCACGCTGCGCATGAGCAATCGCCAGACGCTGCGCCATCTCGACCCTGAAACCCGGACCCTTGAGATATCGGCCAAAGCCACGCGCGCCACGCAAGCCTTCCAGATGCTCCATCAAGTGGCGCTCCTCACGCAATCCGATCTGCTCGATGCAACACTCGATCTCGCGCGATTTCAGTCAGACGAGGCCCGCGCCATCGCCAAGATCGGGCTTGCCAATTACTTCGCCGGGGCCGCGCAGATGCCGTATCGGCGTTTCTTGGAGGCCGCTCAAAGCAAACGTCACGACCTGGAAGCGCTTGCAGATGAGTTCGGCGCATCGATTGAACAAGTCGCACACCGGCTCTCGACGCTTCAGCGACCGGGGGCTAAAGGTGTGCCGTTCTTCTTTGTGCGTGTCGATCAGGCGGGGACAATCACCAAGCGCCATTCGGCCACGCGTTTGCAATTCGCACGGTTCGGGGGCGCCTGCCCGCTCTGGAATGTCCATCGCGCATTTGAAACTCCCGGACGCTTCCTGCGCCAATTGGCCGAGACACCAGACGGAATGCGCTATTTCTGCCTTGCGCTTGCAGTAACCAAGGGTGGCGGGGCGTTCCACGCACCAGTGCGGCGCTACGCCATCGGTCTGGGCTGCGAGATCGATCATGTCGGCGCGCTGGTTTATGCTGACGGGATGGATATCGGGCGAGAGGCCGGATTCGACCCGATTGGAATTTCATGCCGCATCTGTGAGCGCGACAATTGCCATCAGCGCTCTGTCCCACCTCTGGAGCGCAGATTGCGGATCGATCATGATTACCGCGATTTGTTGCCCTACCGGATCGAATAGCCGCGCTTACTCAAACTCTTCCAGCGCGCCCACCCCCCAGAGATGGCGTTTCTCAGCCCAACCGCGCGCGCCTTCAACTTCGAGGCGACACCAATCACGCTGGCACATGCGCAGCCGCGCGATCACGCCCCGCTCCAGAAGCGCAGTCTGGGCGCTGCCATTCTCGGGTGTGCGGTGCAATGGTGTCATATCGGTCTGCACCAGCGCCGTGCGCAACCCCGAAAGAAGAGCATGATGCATCCAGCCGCCCATGCCTTCGGCATCCTCCACGCGACGCCAGTTCTCGAATTCTGCGGTCACCATCAAGGGCAGATCACGGCGTCGATACACCCAATCGATCCGATGCGACTGATCCGGCCCACGCCGCGCATTTGCCTCATTGGCCTTGAGCGAAACAAATCGCGGCAACGGCAAGTTGGTGACCGGCCCGCGTTCGATCGTGGTTGCGGCTAGTGGTGTGCACAGAAGAAGTGCGGCGCAAACAGCGCCAATCAAAGACGTGAGTTTCATCTGCCTGCCTGTCCGGGTTCATGCGCCCCGGCTTTTGTTATTGTCGCGCTCCACCGATACAGGGTGCATGCCGGGGCATTTGCCTGCTTGTGGATTGCCTCAAGTGCTGTCAGTTTGCCAGAAACTGCAAGCCATGCAAAGAGGTGAGACCCCGCCATGCCCAATCAACGCCTGAGTGTTGTCGTCACGCGACGGCTTCCCGACGTGGTCGAGACACGGCTGAAGGAATTGTTCGATGTCGAGCTGCGCGAAGATGACAGCCCGATGCGCCGCGAGGATCTGGCCGAGGCGTTGCGGCGCGCAGATGTGCTGGTGCCCACGATCACTGACGAGGTCGATACAGCCTTGCTGGCGCAGGCGGGCGACAAGCTGAAACTGATCGCGAATTATGGCGCAGGCGTGGATCATATCGATGTGCATTCAGCGCGACAGCGCGGGATTCTGGTGTCCAATACACCAGGCGTTCTGACGGATGATACTGCTGATATGACCATAGCCCTGATGCTGGCAGTAACGCGCAAACTGCCCGAGGGGCTGGCCGAGATGCAGGCCGATCTGTGGCGCGGCTGGTCACCTATGGCCCATCTGGGCACAAGAATCGGCGGCAAGCGGCTGGGCATTCTCGGCATGGGGCGGATCGGACAGGCCGTCGCGAAGCGCGCGCGTGCCTTCGGGATGCAGATCCACTACCACAACCGCCGCCGCTTGCGCCCCGAGCTCGAGGAGCAGTTGGAGGCGAGTTATTGGGAGAGCCTCGATCAGATGGTCGCGCGCATGGATGTAATTTCGATCAACTGTCCGCACACACCCTCGACCTTTCATCTGATGAATGCGCGGCGGCTGAAGCTGATGAAGCCGACAGCTGTTCTGATCAACACCTCGCGCGGTGAAGTGATTGATGAGAACGCGCTCACCCGCGGCTTGCGCGCAGGCGAAATTGCAGGCGCAGGGCTCGATGTGTTCGAGCGCGGGCATAACATCAACCCGCGCTTGCGCGAATTACCCAATGTGGTGCTCTTGCCACATATGGGTTCGGCCACACTCGAAGGCCGGATCGAGATGGGTGAGAAGGTCATCCTCAACATCAAGACCTTCGCCGATGGTCACCGCCCGCCAGATCAGGTGTTGCCGGCAATGTTGTGACCGGGGCGTATGCGCCCCGGCCCTTTGCTTGATCAAAGCGTACTGTTGACCGCACCGCCATCGAGCAAGACATTCTGCCCGATAATGAAGCCCGCATGTTGTGAGCACAAGAATGCGCAGGCCGCACCGAACTCGGCAGCTGTGCCATAGCGCCCCGCAGGGATAGTGGCCTCGCGCTGCTTACGGGCCTCCTCAACCGTGATCCCTTGCGCCTTGGACACGCCACCATCAAGCGCAGTGGCGCGATCGGTGTCATGGATGCCGGGAAGCAGATTGTTCATGACAACGCCCTTGCCCGCGACTTGACGTGCAGTCCCTGCAACATACCCTGTGAGCCCTGCCCGCGCTGAATTCGACAAACCCAGAACTGCGATCGGGGATTTTACGGATTGTGACGTGATATTCACGACCCGCCCCCAGCCGCGTTCGATCATCCCGGGCACCAGTGCCTTGATAAGGGCAATCGGAGTCAGCATGTTGGCATCAAGCGCCTTGATGAAATCCTCTCGCTCCCAATCCGTCCACATGCCGGGCGGTGGGCCACCTGCATTATTGACAAGAATATCCACATCGCCCGCTGCGCCGAGCACTGCCGCGCGACCCTGCTCAGTGGTGATATCAGCAGCAACTGTGATCACCTCAACCCCATGCGCGGCCCGGATTTCAGCGGCTGCGGCCTCCAGAGCCTCAGCGCCGCGCGCATTCATCACAAGATGCACACCTTCAGCCGCCAAGGCCTCGGCGCAGCCACGCCCCAACCCTTTGCTGGATGCACAGACAAGCGCCCGTTTTCCGGCGATACCAAGGTCCATAGATTGTCCTCCATATTGGTTTTGAGGGTTATTAGCAGGCAAAACGCAGCACGAAAAGCCGGGTATCTGTGCCCATTCATGTCGCAAATGGCGTTTTTTCAGGCGTATGGGGTGGACCTCTGCTGCCAATGGCTGTTAGCCTGAAACCTCAATCGTCAATAACCGTATCGTGAAAACACGGGGGGGACCATGTATCGGAAAGTCATCTTTCCGGTCGATCTGACGCATTTCGACCAACTCGAAAAAGCACTGAACATCGCCACTGACCTTGCGCGACACTTCAAGGCCGAGCTTTGCTTTCTTGGTGTGACCGGCACCGCACCCAGCCCAATCGCGCATTCTCCATCCGAATACGCGCAGCGCCTCGCAAATCTCGCGCAGGACCACGCCCGTGACACCGGACTTGTGATCACCTCCAAGGCCTGCCACAGCCCCGATCCCACCATCGACCTTGACAAAACCCTGCTTCACGCGATCAGGGATCTGGGTGGAGATCTGGTGGTCATGCAGACCCATGCGCCAAGCGCGGTCGATTACATCTGGGCCGGACATGGCGACACTGTCGCCGCGCATTCAGAGGCTTCGGTCTTTCTGGTGCGTTGACGCAGAACTTTGCGAAAAAACGAAAAAAGCGGAGATAAGCATGTCAGACATGAATAAGGACGCGCAGGAGGAGCCCGAGATAGACGCCCTACCCGAGCCAGAGGGTGCTTCCGATATCATTGAAACCGAGTATGAGATCGGTCAGGACAATATTACGCCAAAAATCGGCCCTTTCGGGCTGGATATCCATAACCCCGTCTTTGTGGTCTCGGGGCTCGTGGTGGTGGCCTTCGTCATTATCACGCTCGCCTTTCAGGATTCGATCGGCCCCGCACTGGGCGCGATGCGTGCCTATCTGACCTCAACCTTCGACTGGTTTCTGCTCATCGCCAGCAATATCTTCGTTCTGGTCTGCCTCGGCATCCTGATCTCCCCGCTCGGAAAAGTGCGTATCGGCGGCGTGGATGCGACGCCCGATTACAGCTATGCCGGCTGGTTCGCCATGCTTTTTGCGGCAGGTATGGGCATTGGCCTGATGTTCTTTGGCGTCCTGGAGCCTGCCTATTACTTCGCGACACCTTGGGGCGATCAACCCCTCATGCGCGATATTGCTATCGTTGAGGGCGAGTTGGTTGACCCGGCAGTGGTCGAGGCCGCGCGCCGAACTGCGATGGCCGCGACCATCTATCATTGGGGCCTGCACCCTTGGGCGATCTATGCCGTTGTCGCGCTCAGCCTGGCGCTCTTTGCCTATAACAAGGGGCTGCCACTCACAGTGCGCTCGATCTTCTATCCGATCTTTGGCGAACGTATCTGGGGCTGGCCGGGCCATGTCATCGACATTCTAGCTGTCTTCGCAACCCTATTTGGCCTTGCCACTTCGCTGGGCTTTGGTGCGCAGCAGGCGACTGCGGGCATAGGCTTCGTTTTCGGGATCGAAGGGCTGAACGACACGGCCACCTTCCCGGTGATCCTGATCGCAATCATCACGGCACTGGCGCTGATTTCGGTGCTGCGGGGACTGGATGGAGGCGTCAAACGCCTGTCCGAGATCAATATGGTGCTGGCGATCATCCTGATGATATTTGTCATCCTCGTCGGACCGACAATGGTGTTGGTCACACAGTTCTTTGGTAATCTGGGCGCCTATGCATCAGAGATCATTGCCCTGTCAAACCCGGTGGGGCGCGATGATGATGGCTACCGTCAGGGCTGGACCGCCTTCTACTGGGCATGGTGGATTAGCTGGTCGCCTTTCGTGGGGATGTTCATTGCCCGCGTCAGCCGGGGCCGCACAGTGCGCGAGTTCATCACTTGCGTGCTTCTGATCCCGACCATTGTCTCGGCCATCTGGATGACAGCCTTCGGTGGCACAGCGATTGACCAGCTCATTAATCAGGTTACCGAAAGCGCAGTCTATGGCTTCGTGATCGAGGCCTATGTGCCGGAGCTCTCACTCTTCGGGATGCTCTCTGAACTGCCATTTGCTGCGATCACCTCGGTGATCGGAATCATCCTCGTGATCGTGTTCTTTGTCACCTCATCGGATTCGGGCTCGCTTGTGATCGACACAATCACCGCTGGTGGCAAGATCAACGCACCTGTCAGCCAGCGTGTGTTCTGGGTGATCTTCGAAGGGCTGGTTGCGGCAGCACTGTTGCTTGGCGGTGGCCTGATCGCGCTTCAGGCAGCCTCTGTCTCGACCGGCCTGCCCTTCGCGATTGTGTTGCTCTTGGCCTGCTTCGCATTGGTCAAGGGGCTTTTGAGCGAACCGCGATAAGCAAAAGCTGCGCCCCGCCTTCGGGGCGCAGCGTGACCTTGGGTCACTTAACGCCAAGTCAAGCTTGCTGCATGAAGGGATTATCGCGACACTATGCTCCTCTGGGAGGAGAATATCATGCGCAAAATGACCTTTCTGGCAGCCGCACTGGCTGCCTTCGCCCTGCCTGCCTTCGCCGACCAGGCGCATGGGCTCTGGAAAACCAAACCCGATGACAACGGCAATTACGGCCATGTCCAGATCCAGACCTGCAGCAACGGAAAAATCTGCGGCGGCCTGACGCGCGCCTTCAATGCGCGGGGCGAACAGATCGAAAGCCCCAATATCGAGCGCGCAATCGTCTGGGACATGGAGCCGCAGGGCAATGGCCAGTATCGCAATGGCCGTGTCTATGCTCCTGATCGCGACCGCACCTATAACGCCAGAATGGAACTGCGCGGCAACACGCTGGGCGTTTCAGGCTGCGTCATGGGGATTTGCCGCGAACAGGAGTGGACGCGGGTGCAGTAAAACCCGCAAAGCGCCGCCAAACCGGATAGGATCGCCCTGTTGACCCAAGCGCCGTTAAAGCCATTATATGCGCAAGGAAAAACAGGAAATCCTTACCGTGCCGCAATTCTATGATTGCCAGGTTATCGAAGCCTCGGCGCTGCAGGTCGTCTGGGGCATCAATGAAGGCGACTTGCTCGGGTTGCCCGACAGCTTGTGTCTCGGCGATATGTATAGCCTTCGGCCGGATGCAACGCCGATCCATCTTCGCCTGCAAATTGATGCCAAGACTTGTCTTGCCACCGACCAGCCCGCGACGATTGAAGGGCTGCGACCCGGCGCTACTGTGACGATCCAGGCCGAGTTACGGCTCATGTCGAATGATGGCGACATGGTGTCAGCACTGCTTCTGCACTGCGACACTCGCATTCTGTTGCTACCGCTCACGCCAATGCGCGTTGGCGTTCGCTATGCGTTGATCGAACTCGACACTGGCGTGGAATACCTGCGCATGACTGAACTCGTGCGCGGATGTTTTGCAACCGGCGCACGCGTGACGATGGAGGATGGCAGCCTGTGCCCGGTAGAGGCGCTTTCACCGGGAATGCAGCTTCGCACCCGCGATCACGGCCCACAGACCCTGCGCTGGGTCGGACAGGTCACCCAGCGCGCGCATGGTGTCTTTGCACCGGTCACGTTCACACCCGGCACTCTGGGTAACCTCGGTCCGCTCTCTCTCGGGCCGCTGCAGCGCATCTTTCTCTATCAACGCGGTGAAGGGCGGCTTGGAGGGCGTCCAGAAATACTGGTGCAGGCGCAAAGCCTCGTGGATGGTGTGCGGGTGCTGCAACGCGAAGGCGGCTTCGTGACTTATTTCAGCCTCGTGTTTGACCAGCATCAGATCATATATGTTGAAGGCATCCCGGTCGAAAGCATGCTGGTGTCGCGCGCGACCGTTGCGCGACTGCCCAAAGCGCTTGCTCAAGATCTTGAACAACGCTTCCCACATCTCAACCAACATGCACATTTCGCCCAAGACATGCCCTCGGCGGATGTGACGGAGGATATCAGGGCAAGCCTGCTGCAACAGAAAGAAAGGTGACGAGACGCGGCTTGCCTGATATGCAGAGATGTCTTGCCTTCTCTCCGCCCCAACAAATAGCCGACGTGTATAAGATCCGCACAATACTTGCCGCCACCGATTTCACGCCGCGTTCGCGCGCTGTGATCGGACGCGCGGCGGATGTTGCGCGCGCGCAAGGCGCGCGGCTGGTGATCGTGAATGCGCTCGACAAGCGCCCCCGCCCGGTGAAACGTCTTGCCCTTGGCAAGACCCGTGATCCGCAGGCGCGCGCCGAAACCGAGATGGAAAAAATCCGTGCGAAGCTTTCGGATATCAAACCCGACTGTTACATAGTCCAGGAAGCGCCGCAGGAGCTCGTCACACGCCTCGCGCAGGAGCTGAACGCCGATCTGATCGTGCTGGGTCTGCATATGGCGCGCCGCGTACTCGACACCATGCGCATGACAACGCTGGAACGGATCACCCTGCACGCACCCTGCCCAGTCCTTATTGCGCATGATCCGCAAATCCGCCCCTACAGGAAGGTTCTTGGCGCTGTGACCTTTGCACATGCATCAGCGCGTGCACTGCAGATTGCGGCCTGTCTTGCGCCCGAAGCGGAGTTTCACGCAATCCACGCATTACAGCTTCCCTTGGCGGCGAAATTGCCCAAGGTCGATATCACCAAGAGCGCTGAAATGACAGAAGCCATGCTGCTGCGCCAAGCCTTCATGGGGTTCGATAATCTACCCGAGTGCCTGTCACTGCCAGAGATCGTCCCCGGCGGTGTGCATGAAGTGCTCCAGTTCCGCATTGCAGAATTACAGCCCGATCTGGTGGTCATAGGGTCACATTCTGATCGCGATTCCAACACGCTCGGGAATTATGCCCGCGATCTGATGCGCGCGCCCCCCACCGACATGCTCGTTGCAAAACCTGATTAAGCCTCGCATGCAGCTTTGCGCTCTGTGCATGACAGGGATGTGTAAAAACACTCGCAAGTGCAGAAGTTTTGCGATAAAGAATGGTTTAACGTTGAACTATTCTTGACCGGGAGGGGGTGCCACTAATGGCCACAAGAAAATCCACTGCCAAATCAAATGTTTCCGCTGAAGAGCTGCTTGGCTACTATCGCGACATGCTTTTGATCCGGCGATTCGAGGAAAAGGCAGGTCAGCTATACGGAATGGGCCTGATCGGCGGCTTCTGCCACCTCTATATCGGGCAGGAGGCCGTTGTTGTGGGACTCGAAGCCGCCGCCAAAGAGGGCGACAAGCGCGTTACGTCCTACCGCGATCATGGCCATATGCTGGCTTGCGGCATGGATCCCAAGGGCGTGATGGCCGAACTGACCGGGCGCGAGGGCGGCTATTCCAAGGGCAAGGGCGGCTCGATGCACATGTTCTCGAAAGAGAAGCATTTCTACGGCGGCCACGGCATTGTCGGCGCGCAGGTGCCGCTGGGTGCGGGGCTTGCCTTCAGCGACAAATACAAGGGCAATGACAATGTCACCTTCACCTATTTCGGCGATGGTGCGGCCAATCAGGGCCAGGTCTATGAGACCTATAACATGGCGATGCTTTGGGATCTGCCGGTGATCTTTGTGATCGAGAACAACAAATACGCCATGGGGACAAGCGTGCAACGCGCCACGAAATCACCCTCGCTTTGGGAGCGTGGTGCTGCCTATGGCATCAAGGGCGAGGAAGTGGACGGCATGGATGTTCTGGCCGTGAAGGCTGCGGGCGAAAAGGCCGTCGCGCATTGCCGCGCGGGCAAGGGCCCGTATATCCTCGAGGTGATGACCTATCGCTACCGAGGCCACTCGATGTCGGACCCTGCGAAATATCGCACCCGCGACGAGGTCCAGAAGATGCGCTCCGAGCGCGACG
Organism: Natronohydrobacter sp.; assembly: GCA_007125005.1. Classification (GTDB taxonomy): domain Bacteria; phylum Pseudomonadota; class Alphaproteobacteria; order Rhodobacterales; family Rhodobacteraceae; genus Roseinatronobacter. The sequence goes on along the minus strand of SLDY01000152.1, from coordinate 766 downwards.
CGATCGAACATGTCCGCGAGTTGCTGCTGCAAGGCAAGCACGCCACCGAAGATGATCTCAAGACCATCGACAAGGATATCAAGGCCGTCGTGAACGAGGCCGCTGAATTCTCCAAAGAGAGCCCCGAGCCCGCGCTCGAGGAACTCTGGACAGATATCTACGCGTGAATTGAGGGAGGAAACAGATCATGGCAACCGAAGTATTGATGCCCGCCCTCTCGCCCACGATGGAAGAAGGCACACTCGCGAAATGGCTGGTCAAGGAGGGTGATACCGTCGCTTCAGGCGACATCATTGCCGAGATCGAGACCGACAAGGCCACAATGGAATTCGAGGCCGTCGATGAAGGTGTGATCGGCAAGATCCTTGTAGAAGCCGGAACCGAAGGTGTGAAGGTAAACACGCCCATCGCCATTCTGGTGGCTGAAGGTGAAGATGTGCCCGCCGAGGGCGCGAAAGCCGAGACCGCGCCCGCCCCGGCAGCGCTGAATGGCGAAGAGGGCAAGACCGCAGCCCCTGCTTCAGCCGCCCCGGCACCTGCAGCACCAAAAGCCGACACAGCGCCCGATTGGCCCGAAGGCACCGAGATGCGCAGTCAGACCGTGCGCGAGGCGCTGCGCGACGCCATGGCCGAAGAGATGCGCAGCACGGATGAAGTCTTTGTCATGGGCGAGGAGGTCGCGGAGTATCAGGGCGCCTACAAGATCACGCAAGGGCTGCTTGATGAGTTCGGTGCGCGCCGGGTCATCGACACACCCATCACCGAG
>SLDY01000006.1 GCA_007125005.1 Natronohydrobacter sp. | reverse complement strand
CGCCCCTTGCGACAGATGCTGTTCGAATATGTGCGCGCACATGGCAAAACCGCGCGGGTGGAGATCGCGCGGGCGCTTGGCGTCAGCGCCGCAAGTGTGAGCGCGACGACCGCCGAACTGATCGCCGAGGGCTTTTTGCGCGAGACCGCCTCTCCAACGCCGATTAACCCGGATCAGCCGCGTAGCGGGCGGGGGCGTCCGGCGGTCGAGCTGGAGGTCGTTGCCCAGGCGCATCATGTTGTGGGTATCAAATTGGGTGATCTGCGCCACACGGCGGTGCTCAGCGATTTTGCAGGGTGCAGAATAGCAGAGGCAACACTGCCAACGCGCCCCCATCGCAAGACCCCCGAGATTCTGGTGGCAGAAGCGCGCGCCTTGATGGACAAGCTCCTCGCCGATCAGGGCATGAGCCTGGGCGATATCAGTTCTATCGGCGTTGGCATGGCGGGTATGGTCGATCACGCCACCGGCAATGTTCCATGGTCGCCTATGCTCGATGCACCTTGCCGGGCGCTCGATGCGCGATTTCAGGCCGCATTCGGCACGCCCACCTATCTCGACAATGACGCCAATCTTCTCACCCTCGCAGAACTCTGGTTCGGCGGCGGGCGCAGCAAATCGGATTTTGCAGTCGTCACGATCGAACATGGCGTCGGTATGGGGCTGGTGTTGTTCAATCAGCTTTATCGCGGCGCGCGCGGGGTCGGGCTGGAACTGGGCCATACCAAGGTACAACTTGATGGTGCGCTGTGCCGGTGTGGCAAACGCGGTTGTCTGGAGGCCTATGTCGCCGATTACGCACTGGCGCGCGAGGCCGCCACAGCGCTTGACCAGCATGAAAGCCTGCCCGAAAGCCCGCTCGCACTGCTTGAGGATCTCTTCGCGCAGGCACGCAATGGCAATGAGGCCGCGCTCTCGATCTTCCGCCGTGCCGGGCGCTATCTGGCACTCGGGATCTCCAATGTCGTGCAGATGTTCGACCCCGAGGTGGTGATCCTCTCGGGCGGACGGATGCAATATGATTACCTCTATGCCAGTGAGGTCATGGCCGAAATAGAGGCGCTGACCCTGATGGGCGCGCGTGCGCCCGCGCGGGTCGAGATCCACGCCTGGGGAGATCTTGTCTGGGCACAGGGCGCAGTGGCGCTGGCGCTCGGCGCACTGACCGAAACCCTGCTGGGCGGGCTGGCTGCACAGGGCAGCGCTGCATGAGGGCCCCTGCGCTTGCGGCACTTCTTGCGGCACCAGCCGTCGCGCAGAACCCGGCATTCACCGATTTCAGCCATAGGCTGCCCGAGCATGTCTACCGCGGAGGTTGGGAATTCTTCGTCGGCGGCGGTGTTGCGGCCTTCGATTGCAGCGGCAATAATCTGCCTGATCTGTTTCTCGCTGGCGGCGAAGGGCCATCGCTGTTGCTGCGTAATCAAGGCGATATGGTCTTTGTACCCATGGTGTTGGATATCACCGATGTCACGGGGGCCTTTCCGCTTGATATCGATAATGACGGCCTGCTCGATCTTTTCGTGCTCCGTGTGGGGCCGAATATGGTGTTGCGCGGCCTTGGCGATTGCGCGTTTGAAGATGCAACCAAAGCGCTCGGCATAGATCCGGGCAACGCATGGTCCACCGCCTTCGCTGCCTGGTGGCAAGACGGCGCCAGCAGGCCCACAGTTTTCGTGGGCAATTATGTAGATCGCGAAAACCCGGAAGGGCCATTTTTCGCCTGTGACGATAATCAAATCCTGCGTCCAATCGCCGAGGGTTGGCAGTCCGCTCCCTTCGGTCCCGGCTATTGCCCGCTCTCAGTGCTCGCCGCGCGCGATGCCCGTGAGCGCATGACGCTGCGCCTCTCGAATGACCGGCACTATTATGTGCGCGGCGGCCATGAACAGATGTGGGATATCCGCGAGAGACGCTATCTCGGCGCAGAGGATGGCTGGCCCGACTTGATGCTCTGGGGCATGGGCATCGCCAGCCGTGATATCACCGGGAATGGTCGCGCCGATGTCTATCTCACCTCCATGGCTGATCAGATCCTGCAACTGGCCCAGGACGACGGCACATATCGCACGGCCCCCTTCGAGATGGGGCACACCGCCCATCGCCCCTTCACTGGTGATGATGGCCGCCCCTCAACTGGCTGGCATGCACAGTGGGGGGATGTGAATAACAATAGCCGCGCTGATCTCTTCGTGGCCAAGGGTAATGTTGATCAGATGCCAGATCTGGCCATGGCAGATCCCAATAACCTGCTGATCCAGAACCCGAATGGACAATTTGAGGAAATGGCGCATATCGCCGGTGTCGCCGATCCCGCGCGCTCGCGGGGCGCGGCGCTGGTGGATCTCGATGGCGACGGGCGGCTTGATCTTGTGGTGGTGAACCGCCGCGCCCCTGCCCGCCTTTATCGCAACGAAACCGAGCGCACAGGCAACTGGCTCAAGGTCAATCTGCATCAGCGGGGCGCAAACCGCTTCGCCATCGGTGCGCGTGTCTATGTCGAAACATCCGATACGCACCAATGGCAGGAACTCAGCATCGGTGGTGGTCATGCCGGCGGCCAACTTGTGCCGCTCCATTTCGGTATCGGCACAGCCCTCGAAGCCCGTCTCCGCATCATATGGCCAGACGGATATGAGAGCCTGCACGCGGTGCGGCAGATCAATCAGACCATCGACATCACGCGCGATTGACCTGCATTTTCATCTTGCCAAAAATACTCGATTGCGGCGCTTGCGGCGCTGCTCACGGATTGGGGACAGGAAGGCCGCTCGGCACGCTTTCCGGCACACCCAGACGCCCGGCCAACGCCCCCGGATCGCTCAACGCATGGAGAAATGCCACCAGATCAGCGATATCACCCTCACTCAGCGTGATCGGCGGGGTCTGAACAGCCGCAGCGATTGCCGCCACCTCCTCCGCGTCATCCATGATGCGCCAATCCTCCACATCCAGCGCAGGCAGGATCACCTGCGCGCGATCATACCGCGCCAGCCCTGCCACGGGATCGGCATGATCACGCAGAAATGCCTCCAGCGTTGCGTGTGATCCTGCGTGCCCATAGGGTGCTGTATGGGCGACATTGCGCAGGGAAGGTGTGCGAAAGGCAAAGGCATCTTCCGCGCGTCCTGTCACGCGCATCCTGCCTGTATCGCGGCGATGCGTTTCAAACCGCGCGGCCTTGCCCGGCCCGAGTTGAGGCACCCCGCGCGCATGGAAGCCGTGATCCGTCTGGAACGGGCCAGCATGGCATGTGCTGCATGTCGCACGCCCGTAAAACAGCGCCATACCCCGCGCGGCTGCTTCGTTCAGAGCCGCTTGCTTGCGCAGATAGGCATCAAAGGGACTCGTGTCAGAGCGAAATTCGACTGCAACAAAGGCGGCAATCGCGTTTGAGATATCGGTGAAAGCAATCTCGTCTGGCTCCGCGATATGCGAATGGCTCTCGATAAAACGTGCGGCATAATCGGGGATGGCGCGTACTCGTTCTGCGATCAGCTCCCAGGCACCGCCCTGCCCAGTGATCCTGCCCTGCCGCACGGCCTGCGCGATCTCGTTCTCGCTGTAATGACCCGCCATCTCATCTGGGCTGAGGACAGGGAACATGTTCTGCGCCGAAAGAAGCGATGCAAAACCCGCCATCATATCCTCTTCCAGCGGTGTGCGCAGACCCGAGGGGCGCGCAGGATCAAGCTCGATCCGGCCATCATGAAACATGCGGGTGAATTCGCGCGCACCCAGATTCCAGAGTGCTGGCGAATTACGCGGGATGCGTTGCTCGGGCCTATTCGCGGGATCTGCCACACGCGCAGGCCCCAGCCCGCGCCCTCCATCACCCAAGCCCAGCGACACCCCGTCAGATGTGCCAAAGGCAGGATGATGGCAGGTGGCGCAAGCCACTTCACGATTGCCCGACAGAACCGGATCATAGAACAGATCTCTTCCCAGCAGAACCAGATCCGGCGGGTGGCTGACATAATCGGCATCGCTTACGGGCACAGGCAATGGCACATCTGCTTGCGCCACACCTAAGCCAAGCAGCACTGTCAGCAGCACACCTGTCGCGAGCCTGTTCATAAAGCCTCTTGCCCTCATTGATGTCGGTTTCTCTCAGCCTTCAGTTATCATCTGCAAAGAGCAAATGCGTCAATGCTCCTGCAGGCGTTGATCACAAGGCTGGGGGATGATACCTCCGGGAACAGATCCAATGATGTGGTTCGACGCTAAGGTGGTGGCTTGGCACATCTTGAATGCGCCGTCGCTGCATCCCTGAAATATCACCGCCCACAATCAGCGCCCCGTGTTGAAGGTCTGGATCACTGCAATGGCCGCACATTTTCTGAGTTCATCGGGATGATATGGCCCTGACATGCGTTTATTGACCGAGGGAATGTTTTGGTGACACCCTGCGCAATATGAACATCAAGGTAGCCTTTTGTTGTGAAAACGAGCCAAATGCATATGACACCGCAAGCGCCGAAGCACGACCACGCATCGGCGCCTCTGCCCACGCGCGCACTGACCCTGAGAGCGCAAAACCCGCAACCCCGGTGGCGGCGTTTTGCGTCAAACTTCGTGGCGCTCATGTTGATCTGGCTCATCTTGACGGATTTTCGCCTTGACGCATTGGTGTTTGGCATTCCTGCGGTTTTCGCTGGCTCTGCGCTGGTATTTCTGACCCCTTCAACACCCCGATGGCGGCTTTCACCATACGGTGCCGGGGGGTTTGTAATCTGGTTTGCAATCCAGTCCGTGCGCGGTGCGGTCGATGTTGCGTGGCGCGCCTTCAGCCCTGCCCTGCCATTGCAGCCGGGCTTTGGCTGCTATAGCCCCGCGCTCCCCGAAGGCGCACCGCGGATCTTGTTCGTCAATACCATCACGCTTCTGCCCGGCACGCTCTCAGCAGAAATCTCGGGCAGTGACGTGATTGTGCATATGCTGGATAAATCCGCCGATCTGCAGGCCGATCTGCGCGCTCTGGAATTGCGTGTGGCAGCCCTTTTCGGCCTTTCCCCTGACACGGAGGTTTCCGGATGATCCCTTTCCTTGGCATCATCAGCTTCATTCTTCTGGCCAGCATCCTTACCGGTCTGGTCAGGGTCTTGCGTGCGTCGCGCCCTGTCGAGCGGATGCTTGCTGCACAGCTGTTCGGCACTACCGCAGTGGCCATCATCCTGATCCTGTCGCGCATGATGGAAATGCCTGCTCTCTTGGATGTGGCAATGGTCTTTGCACTGCTGGCAGCGGTAACACTGGTTGCCTATGTCGTGCTTGCAGGGCGCAAGGTCTCATGATGCTTGAAATCATTGCGACAGCCTTCATCGCCACGGGCGCGGTGTTCTTCATTGCGGGGACCGTGGGTCTGCTGCGCTTTCCGGATATCTATTGCCGCTTGCACGCACTGACCAAGGCCGATGGATTGGGCCTTGCGCTCATCGCGCTCGGGCTTGCGCTGATGGCCAACAGTTTCGGCGAGGTGTTCCGCATCCTTCTGATCTGGTTCTTTGTGGCCGTGGCCAGCGCGACGGGCAGCCATCTGATCGCCTCACATGCGCGCCTTGTTGACCGGGTGCATGAAAACGACCCTGACAGGGAGCGGCAAACATGAGCGATCCTTTTCTGCTCTTTGATCTCTTGCTCGCCGGCGCTGTCATCGCACTTGCGATTGCGACCTTGACCGTGCGCGATCTTTTCGCGGCGATTATCCTCTTCGTGATCTTCGGGCTGTTATCGGCGCTGGCCTGGGTGCGGCTCTCTGCACCCGATGTCGCGCTGGCCGAAGCCGCCATCGGAACCGGTGTCACAGGCGCGCTGCTCCTCAAGACATTGCACCATCTGCGTTATGTCACCGGAAGCCTCGGGACAAATGCCGTTGAGAGCCTGTCGCCTGTGCAGCCCGTTCCGGCAGGTGTGAGCTGGGCCAATGCGGCGTTTTGCGGGCTCATTACACTTGGGCTTGCCACTGCCTTTCTTGGCGCACCACATGCCGGACCGGGGCTGGAAGGTCTGGTCGCGGAAGCAATGCCTGCAAGCGGCGTCTCACATCCGGTAACTGGCGTTTTGCTCAATTTTCGGGCCTATGACACGCTGATGGAAGTCGTTGTGTTGCTGGCCGCCGTGATTGCAGTCTGGCAGATTGAGCGTGGCCTTTCCGATGCGCCCGCCCCTGCACTGGGTGAGGTCTGGGAAGGTTTCGCGCGGCTTACGCTGCCTGCGATCATTGTGGTTGGCACATATCTTCTGTGGAAAGGCTCGGAAGCACCGGGCGGTGCGTTTCAAGGCGGGGCCGTGCTGGCGGCGGTGGGCCTGATGCTGCTGCTATCGCGGCTTTATGTCCCCCGCCCTGCACACCGGGCCGTTGCACGGTGGGCTTTCGTGCTGGGAACCGGGGTGTTTGCCGGCGTGGCGCTGCTGGTGGCGAGTGGCGGACGCGTCGCCTTCGAGTATCCGCTGGAACACGCCAAGACCCTGATCCTGCTCATCGAGGGGCTGGTCACAATCTCTATCGCCGTGACACTTGCCGCGCTCTTTCATGGGCGCGAGCCTGTCGCCGTGCCAGCCGAAAGAGGTGATAATGACGCCTGATCTGATCTACGGCCTTACCGGCATCGCAGTATTCGCCATCGGCCTTGTCGGAGCACTCTGCGCCCAAGACCGCCTGCGCCGCGTGCTTGCCCTCAAGCTCTGCTCGGTGGGCGCTGGCTTCCTGCTGGTTGTGGGAGCCTGGCGCACACCCTCGGCCGCGCCCGATCCTGTGCCTCATGCGCTGGTTATTACTGGCATCGTGGTGATGGTCAGCGCCACTGCTGTCGCCCTTGCCCTTATCCGCCGTCTGAAAAGCCTCGAGGCCGAAGATGATGATTGATCCGCTCACTCTCTCGATTTTCGTGCCGCTGTTCGGGGCGATCCTTACGTTCGTATTCCCTCGCGTAGCCACCGTAAGTGCTTTGCTTGCGGTTCTTGGCACCTGTGGCGCAGTGTTCGTGCTTGCACTGAAAATACTGGCAGCAGGGGAGGTGCTCGTGCCATTGGGCGGCTGGGCGCCACCCCTCGGGATTACATTGCGCGCAGATGGTTTGAGCGTGGCAATGCTGGCCATGACCGCACTGGTGGGGCTTCTGGTGTCTCTCGGTGCGCTTGAAAGCTTGCGCGATTTGCGCCAGCGGCAGTATTTCTGGCCGCTCTGGTTGCTTTTGCTGACTGGCATGAACGGGGTCTATCTCAGCACGGATCTCTTCAATCTCTATGTCATGATCGAGGTCATCGCGCTGGGGGCTGTTGGTCTGACTGTGCTCAGCGGCACGCGCGAGGCCGTGCGCGCAGGACTCGAATACATGTATGCCTCAATCCTGGGCGCGCTGCTTTTTCTGATGGGCGTGGGCTTTATCTATCTGCAGATCGGACGGCTGGATTTCGCTGGCCTGATCGCAGCCGAGGCTTCTGGCGCTACAAGTGCCGCGCTGGCACTTATGGTGGTAGGGCTTTTGCTGAAGACAGCGCTCTTCCCTTTGCATTTCTGGCTACCCGCCGCACACGCCAATGCCACTGCACCTGCCTCGGCGCTGCTCTCGGGGCTTGTGGTAAAGGCTGCGCTCTATATCTTCTTGCGCCTGAGCACCTACATGCCCCTGCCCGACGAAACACTCGTCACGCTGATCGGTGCGCTTGGCGCCGGTGCTGTGCTCTGGGGGGGTGTGCAGGCCCTGCGCACCGAAAGGTTGAAACTGCTCGTCGCCTGGTCCACCGTGGTGCAGATCGGGCTGATCTTCATCGCATTTGCCCGCGCAGGGCAGGCCGGGTTGACCGAGAGCTGGAAAGCGGCAGCGGTTCTGATCCTTGCGCACGGAATGGCAAAGGCCGCAATGTTTCTGGCAGCAGGGCGCATCAAGGACGAGGTCGGACATGACAGGATCGCCGATCTCGACAAATCCGAAATCCGCCCCACGCTTGCGCAATTCACCTTCGCAATCGCGGCGATCAGCCTGATCGGTCTGCCACCCTCGCTGGGGTTCATCGGCAAATGGTCTTTGATGGAAGGCGCGATGGCGGCAGGCTACTGGCATTGGGTGGCGGTGACGATGATCGGCACATTGATGTCTGTGGCCTATTTCAGCCGCGTCTTCGCTGGCTTCCTGCGCTTTGACAGGATGCGCGGCGAATTGTCAGAACACAAGGGCTGGGCACTGGCTGATGTCGCACCGCTGACACTTGCCGCCGCTGCTATCTCGCTTGGTCTGATGGCCGCACCGATCCTGAGCTTCATTGAACTGGGCTATCCTTTCGGAGCCGCTCCATGACCGAGACACCTTTTCTGCCGCTCTTCATCCTGCTGACCTCGCTTCTCGCCTCGCCGATCCTTTTCGCCCTGCCTGAGAGCGCCGCGCGCCTGCGAACAGGCATCAATCTGGGCGTGGCGGCACTCAAGGTCGCGCTGGTTGCATGGCTGGGCTGGAAAGTAAGCCAAGGCGTGATTTACGATGTGAGCTTCACCATGCTGCCCGGTCTCGAATTCAAGCTTCAGGCCGATCCGCTGGCGATCCTCTTCATCTCGCTCTCGGCGATCCTGTGGCTGATCACCACGGTCTATTCGGTCGGATATCTGGAACGCGGGCCACATCGTGCGCGCTTCTTCGGCTTTTTCAGCCTCTGTGTGGCGGCGACTGTGGGCATTGCCATGGCAGGCAATCTGTTCACCTTCCTGATCTTTTATGAATTGCTGACCCTTGCAACGTATCCACTGGTCATCCATCGCGGCACGGCAGAGGCGTTGCGCGCAGGTCGGATTTATCTGATCTACACCCTCGCCGGGGGGCTGGTGCTCCTTCTGGGAACACTCGCGCTCTGGGTGCTTGCAGGCACGACCGATTTCAGCCCCGGTGGGGTTCTCGATCAGGTGGTGACCGAAAACCGACTCGCAGCGCAGATGCTCTTTGTCGTGCTGGTGGGTGCTGTAGGGGTAAAAGCCGCACTGGTGCCCTTCCATGCGTGGCTTCCCATTGCAATGGTCGCCCCTGCGCCGGTTTCTGCGCTTCTGCACGCAGTGGCGGTGGTCAAGGCGGGTGCATTCGGGATCATGCGCGTGGTCTATGAAGTCTTCGGCATCGAGACCGCACAGGCACTGGGGATGACAGCGCCACTCGCAGCGATGGCCGCGATTACAATCCTTTACGGCTCGCTCAAGGCGATCACGCAGGATGACATCAAGAAGCGGCTGGCCTATTCGACTGTCTCGCAGGTGAGCTACATCACGCTGGGCGTCGCGCTCGCAAGTCCCATCGCCGCCATTGGCGCGCTGGCGCATCTAATCCATCAGGGGCTTATGAAGATCACCATGTTCATGGCCGCAGGCAATCTGGCCGAGGGGCTGGGGGTGAAGAAAGTCAGCCAGATGGATGGGGTGGGCCGCGCGATGCCCGGCACTATGCTCGCCTTCTCTACCGCGGCGCTGGCCATGATTGGCCTGCCCCCGCTCGCAGGCTTCGTGAGCAAATGGTATCTGGCACAGGGCGGCCTTGATGCGGGCGCAGGCTGGGTCATCGCGCTACTCCTTGGGTCGAGCTTGCTGAATGCGCTTTATTTCCTGCCAATGCTGCACCGCGCGTGGTTCCGCGACGGGAAGGAACAGGACGGCGATGCTCCCGCAAAACAGCGCATTGGCTGGATGCTGGCCGCGCCACCTATCACCACGGCGTTGATGGTGCTGGCCGTGGGAGGCTTTGCCAATGCCCCGTTCAGCCCGCTGGAATGGACCCGCTTCGTCGTCGCAATCGAGTATCAGGAGTAGGCTATGGCGCTTTCCGTCTATCTCTTCGCCGTTGGTTGGCCGCTCGCGATGGCCTTCGCGCTGCTCTTTGAGGCCGCGCGCCCGGTCCTGTGGCGGATGATGCCGCTCGCCGCCTTGCCCGCGCTGATGCTTGGGCTCCTGACATCAGAACAACAACTTCTACAAGGCGAATGGTTCGTGCTGGGACTCAGCATGGGGCTCGATGAGATTTCGCGACTATTTGTCATCTTCACCGCCGCCCTCTGGATTGCTGCTGGCAGTGCCGCACGCCACTGGATGCATGACGATCCCCGCGCCACAGGCTTTGGTGTGCTCTTCCTGATGGCGATGAGCGGCAATCTCGGGCTGATCCTGTCAAAGGATGCGATGGCGTTTTATGGTGCCTTTGCCTTGATGAGCTTCGCCTCCTACGGGCTGGTTCTTCACAATCGCGATGATAGTGCGCAAAGGGCAGCGCGGCTCTATATCGGCTTTGTGGTGATCGGCGAGTTGATCCTGTTCTCGGGGCTTGTGCTGGCAGCGACGCAAGCGAATTCGATCCTGCTTGCGGATATGCGTGCGGCCGAACTTTCCGGGCTTACCGTGGCACTCCTGCTCATTGGCTTCGGGATCAAGCTTGGTGTCATGCCGCTGCATCTGTGGTTGCCTCCCGCTCATGGCGCTGCGCCGGTGCCTGCCAGCGCCGTGCTTTCCGGTGCCATGATCAAGGCAGGGCTTTTCGGCATTATCTCTGCCGTACCGTTGGGGGTTGTGGCCTATGCCGATCACGGCACCATTGTCATGGCCGCAGGCATGGTGACGATCTTTGCAGCGCTCCTGCTCGGCGTGCAGGAACGTAACGCCAAGACCGTTCTGGGCTTTTCGAGCGTCAGCCAGATGGGGATCATCGCCTTGGGGCTGGGTGCAGCGCTCCTGACCCCTGAAGCCTGGCCAGCCATCACGCCGGTTCTGGTGTTTCTCGCAGCGCATCATGCCTTGGCCAAGGGCGCGCTGTTTCTGGGGGTGGGTGCATGGGCCGCCCAGACCGGACAGATCGCGCGCATTGTGCTGGGAGTTGCATTTCTTGTGCCTGCGCTGGTGCTGGCAGGGTTGCCCTACACTTCCGGTGCGCGTGGCAAGGAGGCACTCAAATCCGCCCTTGCGCTTGGCTCCGATGTCTGGCTGCCTTGGATCACGTTGGCGCTGACACTCTCCGGCATCGCCACAACGCTTTTGTTGGCACGCGCAGGTGCTATGCTGCTGCGCAATCCTCCCAAGGCCCCCGAGACCAGACCCGAAGCCCTCGCCCTGCCCTTCCTGACCCTCGCAGGCGGTGCATTCGCCCTGCCTGTGATATGGCCCACGCTTGACGCACACTTGGCAGGGCCCATTGCATCGGCAAGCACTGGTGCATTCTGGCCTGTCGCCATGGGGTTGGGAATTGCACTCACTGTAGCGCTCACCGCGTATGCACAAGAGATCGGGCCACGCGCTTTCTTTGACGTGCTCACCGCTCCGACCCGCGCAATGGCCGAGCGGTTGCGCACCCTCTCCGCAGCCAAGCGGCGCGCGGTTCGCAGGACTGGAATTGCGGTGCCGCGCATCCTCGCCGATCATGCGCAACGCTGGCGCTTGGGCCAGACCGCCATCGCAGCGCTCGTGGCGGTGGTATTGGTGATTGAGGTCAGTTCCGATCTGCGGATGAGCGCAGACAAAACGCCCGCAGTGCTGCGCAACGCACCCGTCCAGGACACCGAGATCGAGACGCCTGATCTGAGAACCGACAGGCAGATCGAGGATGCGGATGCAGCGCGCGAGGCGTTTGATGAGTGATCCCTGCCAGGATTTTGGCAGGGATGGTATGGCATTCAATCCTTGATGGGGCAGCGAACCCGCCAAAGGGCAAGCCCCCATCCTTGCGTGGGTGCTTCCATTATAGCTTGATTTCGTGCAATCCTTGCCCTCACTCAAGCCCTGCTGCCAGTCTGGAAGAAATCCTTGGACCGTCTCAGTTGTGACCGCATGTTTGCATCTGTTATGGAAACGGGCAGCTTCACCGCTGCCGCAGAACGGCTGGGAACAACCTCTGGTCAGGCCTCCAAGCTCGTGTCACGGCTGGAAGAGGCGCTTGGCGTCCGGCTCCTGAACCGGACCACGCGCGCAGTCGCACCGACTGAAGCGGGCCAAGCCTATTTCGATCGCCTGCGCCCTCTGCTTGATGAATTCGACAACCTCGATGCGGCAATGCGTGATGAGACACAAACACCGCGCGGGCGGCTCAGGTTGACAGCTCCGCTCACTTTCGGGGGATTGGAACTCACCCCGATCCTGAATGATTTCGCGCTGCGCTGGCCCGAAATCTCGCTTGATGTCAATTTCTCCGACCGGGTTGTGGCTCTGGTGGATGAAGGCTTCGACATGGCCATCCGTGTGGGGCGGCCAGACGATTCCACCATGATCGTGCGCAGATTGTGCGATGTCCGCATCATCACTGTTGCAGCGCCGCACTGGCTTGAAGCGCATGGCGCACCTACCGCACCAGAATCGCTTACAGATCTCCCCTGCATCATCGACACCAATTTCCGCGACCCCGATCGATGGCCATTTCGGAAAGACGGGCAGATCCTGGGCGTGGCAGTGCACGGAAGGTTGCGTTTTTCCAGCGCCGTGGCCTGCCTGAGCGCCGCTGAAGCCGGACTGGGAATTGCCTGTGTGCCGAGCTTCGTTGCTGCTGATGCCTTGCGTGAAGGCCGTGTCCGGCATGTGCTGCAGGAGTTTGAAGCAGAACCCTATGGTGTGCACGCGCTCTATCCCCACAGCCGCTACCTTGCCGCCAAGGTACGCGTGCTGGTGGATTTTCTGGCAGAGCGGTATCGCGGCACGCCACCCTGGGATCAGGGCTGGTAAAACTTCTTCCATTTTGGAAGCAATCATCTTCTGATTGGGCGGATTATCAATCACATCATGTGAGGCCATGTAACGGGCATCTTCAATTCACACAGCTTCCTAGGAGACCCAACATGACCTATGCCAACCCGTCCACAGAGCGCACGCAGATGCTCGCAGGTGTCAGCAATGCCGATCTCGCCGCAACGATCCTGCGCGTGACGATGGGCATCTTCTTTCTTGCCCATGTCTGGCTCAAGATCGCCATCTTCACCCCAGCAGGCACTGTCGCCTTCTTCCAGAGCCTCGGCTTTCCAGGCTTTCTTGCCTATGTCGTGATTGCAGCCGAACTGCTTGGCGGGATCGCCCTGATCCTCGGCGTCTGGTCGCGCTGGGTGTCTCTGGCTCTGCTGCCTATCCTTCTGGGCTCGATTTATCCGCACTGGGGCGCAGGCTTCTTCTTCTCCAATGAAGGCGGCGGCTGGGAATTTCCGGCCTTTTGGGCAGTGGCATTGATCGTTCAGGCGCTGCTCGGCAACGGTGCCTACGCACTTGGTCGCGACCGCTGAGTATTTCAGCCGATGCCCGACCGGGCATCGGCTTTCCCGACCCGCACCGCCGAGGAAACCATGGAGAACGCCTTTTTCAATCACGCAGAAGCGCCGCTCAGGATCGGGAAAGTGCATTTGCGCGTGCGCGACATCGATACCGTTGCCGCGTTTTATGAGCGGGCGATGGGGCTCACACCCCTGGAGCGTTGCGCATCTGGCATCACGCTGGGGGTTGGTGAAAAACCGTTACTGATACTACATGCGGATCCAATGGCTCGGGCAGCGCATCACCGCGAAGCCGGGCTGTTTCACATAGCTTTCCTGTTGCCGCAACGTGCCGATCTGGCCCGCTGGCTGGAGCATTTCCGCGCGCTTGGGCTGCCTCTGGCTGGCGCTTCGGACCATCTTGTGAGCGAGGCGGTCTATTTTTCTGATCCTGAAGGAAACGGCATCGAGGTCTATGCTGACCGGCCCGTCACCGAGTGGCGCGATGGTCGCGGGCAGATCCATATGGCAACCCATCCGCTTGATACGCCCGCCTTGCTGGCCGCAGGACAGGGCACATGGGCGGGGTTCCCAACCGAGGGACTTATCGGCCATGTTCACCTGCAAGTCGGCGACACAGGCGTCGCCGAGGGTTTCTACCGCGACATTCTGGGATTTGACATTGCGAGCCGTTATCGCGGCGCAAGTTTCTTTGGCAGCGGCGGATACCATCATCACATCGCCGCGAATATCTGGAACAGCCGCGGGGCAGATGTGCGGCCCGAAGGCGTAGCGGGGCTTGAAACCATCGAGATCATCGCGCGCGATACGACCACGCGCGACGCGATCCTGGGCCGCGCAGAACATGCCGGGATCACGATCCACAATGAAGCCACCTCAACGCTACTGCGCGACCCATGGGGCACCTGCCTTGCGCTGCGCCTCTGAAAAAAGGCTGCAGGCTGGCCGCGCGCCGCAATCCATGCGGGCTTTCGGGCAGGCAGCACCATTGCCACAGATGAGAGATAACACACCGCGCCAGGCGTGAGGGTATTCAACCTGTCTGCGCGCGTGTCAGTTCCTGCTCAAGCCGCGCCTGCCCGGCCGCGCGCGGGGGGCTGAAGCGCGCAAGCAGCAGATAGGCGACAGGTGTGAGGTAGAGGGTTGCCAGTGTCGCAAGCCCAAGGCCGCCGACGACAACCCAGCCAAGCGCCTCGCGCGCCTCTGCCCCCGGTCCGGAAGACAGGATCAGCGGCACACCCCCCAGCACAGTCGATGTCATTGTCATCATCACAGGCCGCAGGCGGATGATGGAGGCTTGCAGGATCGACTCATACACATCCGCCCCCGCATCGCGCAGCTGATTGGCGAATTCCACGATCAGGATTCCGTTCTTTGCCATGATCCCCACGAGCAAGACCAATCCGATCTGTGAATAGACATTCAGACTGACCCCGGTCAGGAGCAACGCAAAACCTGCGCAAGCCAGCCCCAAAGGCACAGTCACCATCACGACCACCGCCGAGACAAAACTCTCGAACTGCGCCGCCAAGACCAGAAACACGATCAGGATCGCAAATCCGAAAACCAGCAGAATACCCGCCGATGTCTCATCCAGTGTTGCCGCTTCGGCAAGCGGCAATACGCGCTCACCTGATGGCAGAATTTCAGCCGCCAGACGCTGCGTTTCAGCCAATGCAGTGCCGAGCGGGAAATCAGGCGAAAGGCTTGCAGTCACCTGCACGGCCCGCTGCTGGCTCTCGCGCGTCAATTGCGGCGCGATGGCGCGCTCTGTCAGCGTGATAAAGCTGGAAATCGGCACCATCTGGCCCGCATCAGTGCGCACGAAACTCCGCTCAAGATCACCGGGATCGCGCACTGGCGTGCGCGTCGAAAGCAGCTTGATATCGAAACTCCGGTCATCAATGAAGACGCTGCCCAATGTGCGCCCGTCCAGCACGGCCTGCAAGGCCTCACCAAGCCCATCGATATCCACGCCGATGTCAGACGCGCGTTCACGATCCACCTCGATCGAGAGCTGCGGTTGTGTGGTCTCGAAATCAAGCCGGACCTGACCAAACCGCCCGTCCTCGTTCATGCGATCCACCAGCGCCTGCGCGTTTTCGGCCAGATCATCGTAGTTATTGCCCAGCACAGCAAAGCGCAGCCCCTGCCCGGCCCCGCGAATACGCAGCGAATTCGGCTGGATTGCAAAGGCCCGGACACCAATAATGTCACGCAACCCGGCATTGATCTGGCCCACAATCGCCTGCTGGCTGCGCTCACGCTGATCCCAGTCTGCGAGCGTCATCACCATGAAGGCCCGATTATCCTGATTGCCTATGCCGATAATGGAAAAGAGGTTCGTCACCTCACCAGAGTTGCGCAGCGGTGCAATCACAGCCTCGATCTCGCGCAGTTTTGCGTCCGTGTAATCTATCGACACGCCTTGCGGAGCAGACACACTCAGGAGCGCCACACCACGGTCTTCTGGCGGGGTCAGTTCCTGCTGGATGGATTGTGCCGCAAACCAACCCGTCGCAGCAAAGAGCAGCGCCGCCAGAACCACGGCGAAAGGCATTGCGAGCGCGCCTTTCAGGCTGCGCGCGTATAGCCGCGCCATCGCATCCCCAAAGCGCGCGACATGGCCGGGGCGGACTGTCTCATCGACCGGGCGCAACAGCTTGCTGGCCAGCACCGGGCAGAGCGTAAGCGCCACGAAAGACGAAATCAGGACTGCCATTGCCAGTGTGAAGCCAAATTCACGGAACAACCCACCCGCTTGCCCCGGCAGAAATGAGAGCGGCACAAAAACTGCAGCCAAGGTTGCAGTCGTGGTGACAACGGCGAAAAACACCTGCCGCGTGCCCAAGACAGCCGCAGCACGCGCGCCAAGGCCCTGCCCGCGCCGGCGCACGATATTTTCCAGCACCACGATGGCATCGTCCACAACCATACCCGTGGCCAGAACCAAAGCCAGCAAGGTCAGGATATTGACCGAAAAACCAACCATATGAATCGCCGCCACAGTGCCTATCAACGCCACGGGCAAGCTGACCATGGGCACCATCGTCGCGCGTGCATCCCGCAGGAACAGAAAGATAATCGCCACCACGATCATCAGCGCCAATGCCAGCGTTTTCAGCACCTCTGTAATCGCGCCACCCACAAATGTGGCCTCATCCGAGGTAACGAAAATACGCACATCCGAGGGCAGAATATCCTGCAACTCCTCGACAATCGCTGTCACCGTCCGCGAGATATCCAGCGTGTTGCTCTGTGCCTGCCGGATAATTCCCAGACCGATCCCGGATTGGTCATTCGCGCGCAGGATCGTCTCCCCCGGCGCAGGCCCCAATGTTACGCGGGCGACATCGCCCAATCTTGTGCCCTCACGCAGCACCAGCGCCTCGAAAGCCTCAGGCGTGGTCACATTGGCGGTGGTGCGCACCTGAATACTCTGGCGCTCATTCGACAAGGCTCCGGCAGGTACATCAAAAGCGACATTGCGCAGCGCGGCGCGCAAATCCGCAAGGCTCAACCCGCGCGCGGCAAGTTCGAGCATGTCGATATCGACCCGGAAAATCGCATCTCGCGCCCCAAAAACCTGCAAATCCGCAACGCCGGGAGCAGAGATCAGCCGGTCCTCGACAAGATCCTCCACCAGTCGCGTCAAATCCTGCACCGAGCGCGTGGGCGATGTAACACCAATCCGCATCACTGCATCCGCATCCGAATCGGCCTTGACGATCCGCGGCTCCTGCACGCCCTCGGGCAGGCTGTTGCGAATTCGCCCGATCGCATCGCGCATATCGGTTGCGGCCACATCAATATCGGTGCTGTCGGAGAACTCGGCCACAACCTGACTGCGCCCGAAACGCGAGCTTGAAGAGATGCTCTCCACTCCAGAGACGCGCCCGACTGCACCTTCGATCCGGCTTGTAATCTCGCGGTCAATCGTCTCGGGGCCTGCGCCGCTGAATTGTGTGGTCACAGTGATGACGGGCCGGTCCACATTCGGCAATTCGCGCACTTCCACCGCAAAGAGCGCCGCAAGCCCCGCAATAACCACCAGAGCACTCAGAACAAAGGCAAGAATCGGGCGGCGTACGAAAAGCGCCGTGCCCGATTTGGCAGCCTCATCAGCATCAAAACTGTCACTGGCCGCTATGTCAGCACGGGGATTTGCCTCTGCCCCCGCTACTGCCTTGGGCGTTGTGTGCGTGTCGCTATGCATGGCTGCGCTCCTCAGATATCAGGCGTCTGTGCGCTACGTCGGCTCAACAGATCGCCCTGCCCCGGTGCCGCTGGTGCGATCAACTCCACCACACTGACCGGAGCTCCCGGCCGCAGATTCTGCACACCTTCGAGCACCACGCGCTGGCCTGCCTGCAGAGGCGCGCGCAACAGCACTGCATCGTCGCGGCGCTGCACGATCTCGATCCCCACACGTTGCGCGCGATCTTCATCATCAAGCGCCCAGACAAAAGAGCCGCGCCGATCCCACTGGATCGACAACGGATCAACCGATGGATAGCTTTCACCCGGCAACAGCACAGAGATCAGAAACGCCATTCCCGGCCGTAATCTGTCATCGGAATTATCGATCTCGCCCTGAATGCGCAGTGTTCGGCTGGCCTGATTCACGCGCGCGTCAACCGCGCGGATCTGCCCGTCCACGCGCTCCGTCGGGCGCGAAAGCGGGCTTACCTCCAGCACATCGCCCGGCCCGATCAGGCCGACAAAGCGTTCAGGCACATTGAATTCGACCAGAAGAATGCTGCGATCATCCAGCCGGACCACTTCGCTGCCAGCACTGACCTGATTACCGGGTTCCAGCGCCAGCAGTCCGATCCAACCGGCAATCGGCGCGACGATCTGACGGCGGCGCAACTCAAATTCGGCATCACGCAGATCAAGCTGCGCCTGATTAAGCGCCAGATCGGCATCCTGTATCTGGACCTCGGTCGCAGTGCCGCTGTCGCGCAATCGCGCGATACGATCCGCCCGGGCTTGTGCATCGCGCATCCGCAATTGGGCACGTTCGAGCGCGAGTTCCTGCGCCTCGCTTTCAAGCTGTGCCACGGCTTGCCCAGCTTCGACCCAATCCCCGGATGATACGAAAACCGAGTCCAGCCGCCCCGAGACTTCGGGCATCAGCGAGACGCTGCGCAGCGCCTCACCCGTCCCGATGGCGCCCAGCCGATCATTGGCATCCACAAAGCCCACTTCCTGCGCAACCACGCGCACGCCATCGCCACCCCCACCGAAGGGCGGGCCACCGGGCCTGCCACCGCCTGCATCCACCTCCGCAACGGGCAGCCCCAAGGCGCGCATCGGCTGCAGAAGCCCTATCCGGTCAAGAACCGGGTGCGATGACGGCAAAAACACCGCCCATCCAGCGAGCGCGCCCGCAGTCAACACGACACACACAGCAATGAGCCGGATCCACTTCATGGCGCTCTCCTCATTGGGCGACAGTTTCGAGCAATGCCTGCTTTGAGTTAGCACAGGGCGCGCAAGAATAAAGTGCGCGCCTGCCTGACAAGACAGTTATCTTGAGTAACTTCAGGAGAATGCGCGTTTTTTCAACGCCGTTTGGCCACAAGCAGCAAAGCCTGCGCGGTCATCGCCCGCGGATCCGTGGGTCCAGTGCATCGCGCAAACCGTCACCGATGTAATTCACACTCAACACAGTCAGCGAGATCAGAACACCCGGCCAGACCACACGCGCAGGATACTGCTCGATCCAGTCGCGCCCATCAAAAAGGATACGCCCCCATGTCGGGAAATCAGGTGGGAAACCAAGACCAAGGAAAGACAACGCCGATTCTGTTATGATCGCCGTCGCAATGCCCAAAGTGGCCGAGACCATGATCGGCGAAAGCACATTAGGCAGCACATGGCGTGTGTTGATCCGCAGCGAAGGTGTGCCGATGGAGCGCGCCGCGAGCACATATTCGCGTTCTTTCAGCGCAAGCACATCACCGCGCACGATCCGCGCTGTCTGCATCCAGCTTGTGATCGCGATGGCAAAGCAGATCAGGAAGAAAACCCCGATCGCCTCCCCGAAAGTCTTTGCCAGCGTGTCACGAAAGAGCGTGACGAGGATCAGCAGCAATGGCAACAGCGGCAGAGCAAGAAAAAGGTCTGTCAGGCGCATGAGCGGGCTGTCGAGAAGCTTGAAATACCCCGCCAGGACCCCAATCAGCGTTCCGATTATCAATCCCAACAGCATCGCGGTCAGCCCCACGGCAACAGAAATGCGCCCGCCATACATCATCCGCGCCAGCAAATCGCGCCCAAGCTGATCCGTACCCAGAGGATGCGCCCAGCTTGCACCTTGATTGCGCACCCGGATGTTGATCTGTCCGGGATCTACTTGCCAGATCCATGGCCCGACCAGCACGAAAAGCAGGATACTGATAAACACCGCAAGCCCGGCCAGCGCGCCGCGATGGGTCTTGAACTGGTCCCAGACATCCCACCACTGATTCCGCGGTGGGCTGAAAGCCTCGTCCGGGCTGAAGGGCTTGGCGGCGTCAGTCATAGCGGATCCTCGGATCAAGGATGCCGTAGAGCACATCAGCAATCAGATTGAAGAGCACGATCAGTACGGCGAAAATGAAGGTTATCGTCTGCACCATGGGCCAGTCGCTTACATAGATCGCGCGGATCAAAGCATCACCAAGGCCGTTCACGCGGAAGATCTGTTCGGTAATGATCGCGCCTGTAAAGACAGTTGGAATCCCGATGGCAATCACTGTCACCACCGGGATCATGGAATTGCGCAGCACATGGACCAGCACCACCGCCTTTTCGCCCAATCCCTTGGCGCGGGCTGTCCGCACATAATCCTGATTGAGATTGTCGAGCATCGAGGCACGCATGAAACGGCTGATCTGGCTGGCATTGTAAAGAGCGAGCACTGCAACCGGCATCGCGATCTGCTTGACCTGAAACACGAATGAGTTCCAGTCACGCACAACATGCGTCGTGTCATACATGGAGGGAAACCAACCCAGCCAGACCGAAAAAACAAGGATGAACACAACACCGGTAAAGAAGGTTGGCACAGAAAATCCCACCATCGATACAAAAGTGCCGACCTGATCGAACCAGCTATACTGGCGATAGGCAGAGATCACCCCGATCGGCAGGGCAATCATGATACCGAAAAGATAGCCCATCCCAACGACCCAGAGTGTCTGTGGCACGCGCTGCACGATGATATCGCCGACCGGCGAGCGGGTCTGCCATGACAGGATGCGTGGCCCTTCCGGTGCGATATTCCAGCCGGTAAGCCCAGCCAGTATATGCATGGGCTCGGTGAAAAGCGTCATCTGCAACCATTTGAAATAGCGCACCAGAACAGGCTCTCCCAAGCCAAGCGAGATGCGGATCTGTTCGCGCACCTCCAGCGGGATCGTGAGCGGCAGGCTGGCAGTCGGATCGCCCGGTGCCATATCAAGCAACAGGAACACGATCAGGCTGATGACCAGCACAGTCGGCACAGCAAAGGCAAGGCGGCGCAGAGTATAGGAAAGCATTAAAAGTGCCTCGGATCAAAAAGATAGCCTGCCCCGGCACCCGGGACAGGCCGCTGTCAGGTAAAGATCACTCTTCGATGCGATACCATTCAGCCTGGTTCCAGTGCTCGGAATCCCAGACGTTGAGGATGATCCCGCCAACGGTGTTCGCTGCAGCCGAGACGCGGCCACGGGCAACCAGCGGCAAATGCGCGAAATCCTGCACGAACATGTCGTTCAGCGCGATGACCAGTTCCTGACGCCGCTCCGGATTGGGTTCGCGGCTCAGTTCTGCCCAAAGAGCGTCATATTCCGGGTTGCAATAGCGGTTGATGTTCTGACCCTGCCATTGCGTCTCGGGCTTGGGTTCGCGGCCGCAACGACGCTGTTCCAGATGTGGGGTCGGGTCGGTACCCTCGAACAGCGACGCATACATCTGCACGTCAGCCCAGAACTTCAGATATGTATCGGGGCTGCCGGGATCTGATCCGAAGAACACACCCGCGTCGATGTTGCGCAACCGCGTATCCACGCCAATTTCGCGCCAGTCTTGCTGGATCAGCGCTTGGAAGTCCTGACGTACGGCATTGGTCGAGGTCTGGAACAACAGCTCAAGGCGCTTGCCATCCTTGACGCGGATCCCATCGGAACCCACTTCCCAGCCAGCCTCGTCGAGGAGCTCGCGTGCGCGGTCCTTGTCTACCGTAAGGCAGGCATCATTATTGGGCGACGCCATCGCGGGAGGTGCCACGATGAAGTTACAGGTGGGCTTGCCGGCCGGGCCGTAACCGATCTCGGTCAGCAACTCGCGATCAATGGCAAGGCTCAGCGCCTCGCGCACGCGGATATCCGAGAGGATCGGATGCGGGTGCAGACGCGTGCCGCGCTCGTCATCGGGCAGATCCGGCGACGGGTCGGTGAAATTCAGCTCGATGCGTTCCATCAGCGGGCCGAAATCAACCAGCAATGTCCCGCGACCGGCAGCTTCCATCTGTTCGATGACTTCCGGCGCGAGTTGCAGGTTCCACGCATAATCCATCTCGCCGGTCTGGAACACGGCACGGGCAGCGCCAGTGGCATCACCACCACCGGCCCATGTGATCGTCGCGAAATAGGGCTGTGTCGGCACGCGGTAGTTTTCATTCGCCGTAAATTCGATCACGTCATTGGGACGGAAATTGCTGACCACATAGGGTCCGGTCCCGATGGGCGCGAAATTCGCATCGGTGCATTCGGGTGCGCGCGCGCCCATGCAATTCTCGAACTGTGCCTTCTGGATAACGACCGACCCGGCCCCCACAAAGGGCAGATACGGGTTTGGTGTGACATCTTCGAAATGCACAGTGACGGTCAGATCATCCACCGCCTCGACCCGCTCGATCCCGGCAAAACGGTCACGATACGAACAGCCGCCTTCGGGATGGGTGCAGTATTCATAGCTGAACACCACATCAGCAGAGGTAACAGGCGTTCCGTCGGACCACAGCAGCCCTTCGGACAGGCGCCATGTAATCGACTTCAGGTCTTCGGATACGCCGCCATTTTCCAGCGTCGGAATTTCATCGACCAGCCAAGGGGCCAACTCGCCCATGTGGTCGAAACGCGCCAGTGGTTCCAGCACGATGGATGCCGCGTTCATCTCCTTGGTGCCGCCCGAAAGATACGGGTTCATGGTCGACACGGCCTGCCAATAGATCACGTTCAGATGGCCGGATGAGCCACGCTCGCGCTCGGCCATTGCAGCTGCAGGCGCCAGCATGATGGCGGCGGCAGTGCCCAGCAGGGCTATTCTGGTTTTCATGCGTCTTCTCCTTGTTGGGTAAGCTCGTTCCTCGGCGCACCGCTTGGCACGGTGTCATTATGCAGATGACAGGCCACAAAATGGCCCGGTCTCAATTCGCGGTATTCAGGATCTATCTCGCGGCAGATATCCATGACCTTGGGGCAGCGTGTGCAGAAATTGCAGCCCCTGGGCGGGTTCGCGGGCGAAGGCACATCGCCTTTCAGGATGATGCGCTCCACCCGCGCCTCGACCTTGGGGTCCGGGTCGGGCACGGCTGATAGAAGCGCCTCGGTATAAGGGTGCATCGGGTTGTCATAGAGCCTGTCGCGCGGCGCAAGCTCGATGATCTTGCCCAGATACATCACCGCCACGCGATCCGCGATATGGCGCACCATCGATAGATCATGGCTGATAAACATATAGGTCAGCCCGAGTTCATCCTGCAATTCCTCGAGCAGGTTGACGACCTGCGCCTGAATCGACACATCGAGCGCAGCAATAGGCTCGTCACAGATGATGAATTTCGGATTCAGCGCCAGAGCGCGCGCAATCCCGATGCGTTGGCGCTGACCCCCGGAAAAGGCATGTGGATAGCGATTTGCGAAATTGCGGTTAAGCCCAACAGCATCCATCAGCTCATAAATCCGGTCGAGCTTTTTCGCCTTGCTCCAGTTGGTGTGCTCGTCCAGCGGCTCGCCGATGATTGCCGCAACTGTCATGCGCGGGTTCAGACAGGCTTGCGGATCCTGAAACACCATCTGCATCGTGGGCCGCATCTTGCGCAGGCTCTGCTGACTCTTGGAGCCTATCTCGACCCCGTCAATCTTGATCGAACCCGAGGTGATATCATAAAGCCGCAGCACCGCGCGCCCACAGGTGGATTTCCCGCAGCCCGACTCGCCCACCACCCCGAGTGTCTCGCCCTCATAGATATCGAAGCTCACACCATCCACAGCTTTCACATCCCCGCTATGACGCCGCAAGACGCCCGAGGTGATGGGGAAATACATCTTGAGATCCTGCACTTCGACCAGTTTGCGCCGTTCAGACATGGCGTTCGCCTCCGGTCTTGTGATCCCAGAAACAGGCCGCATCATGACCCGGCGCAACTGTAAACCGTGTCGGATTCTCGCGGCTGCAGCGCCCGAAGGCTTGCGGGCAACGCGCGCGGAACGGGCAGGCCGTGGGATGCGCCGACAGCATCGGGGGCTGGCCCTCGATGACATTGAGTTTTGCTGCCCGTTCACCCCGAACTGACGGGACAGTTGTCATCAGCGCGCGAGTATAGGGATGGGCCGGGTTGGCGAAGATCTCGCGCACAGCGCCATATTCCACGACCTGCCCGCCATACATCACCATGACCCGATCTGCGATTCCGGCAATGACACCCAGATCATGCGTGATCCAGATAATCGCCATGCCCAGCTTCTGCCTAAGCTCCTTCACCAATTCGAGAATCTGCGCCTGAATGGTCACATCAAGCGCCGTGGTCGGCTCATCAGCGATCAGCACCTTCGGGTCACAGGCCAGCGCAATCGCAATCATCACCCGCTGGCGCATCCCACCCGAGAACTGATGCGGAAAGTCACGCAACCGCCGCTCGGCATCAGGAATGCCCACAAGCTGTAGCAATTCTGTTGCACGGCGGCGCGCAGCGGCTTTGTCCATGCCCATATGCTTGCGCAAAGGCTCCATGATCTGAAAGCCCACTGTAAAGACAGGGTTGAGCGAGGTCATAGGGTCTTGAAACACAAACCCGATATCGCGTCCGCGCAATGCCTGCAGCTCTTTGCGCCCGAGCTTGAGCAAATCATTGCCGCCAAACTGCACGGATCCTTCCCGGACCTGCGCAGGGGGCGATGGCAGGAGTCCGATCAGTGACATCATCGTAACCGATTTGCCCGAGCCGGATTCACCGACCACGCCCAGCAACTCCCCCGGCTGCAGCGAAAAGCTGACAGAATTTACAGCGTGGATATCACCTGCTCGTGTGGCAAAAACTGTCTTGAGGTTCTGCACCTGCAGAACCGGATGGCCGCTTCCCGGCATAAACACTCCCTGCGTGTTATCTTGTTTTGGTTTGAGCCGCATAGCGCGCGCCTTTTGAGGCAGGATTGCCTGATTGTGATTAGCAATCAAGTTTTTTTGTTCTGATGAGGAGGCGAAAAAAGTAAGGGTGTCGGAATTGG
>SLDY01000057.1 GCA_007125005.1 Natronohydrobacter sp. | reverse complement strand
TATGAGGTGGCCGATGCCATCTACGACCGCGAGGTGGTCTCGGAGCTTTACTCCACTTCCGGCGAATATGACCTCATTGCAAAGGTGTATATCCCGGAAGATGAGGATGTCGGGCACTATCTTACTGACCGGCTGTTCGACATTCACGGTATAAACCGCACGCTGACAACAATGACCTTTCGCGCCTTCTGAGCCGGATCAGCTCCGAACGAATCGGAAAAGTGCGGAAGCGCCCCAACCAAAAAACACAGCCAGAGCAAGCGCGAGCAGCCCGTAGAGAAAGGGTCTGTCATAGGCAAGATTTGTCAACCAGCGCTCCAAAACGGCTTTGCGCACATCAATGAATGTTTCGAACTCATCAATTACATCCCCATCGCGGACAAGCAGGATCCGCGCCGAGTAAGTGCCCTCAACAATATTCTTGGGCAATAGAATTCGGGTACTGAACAAAGTATCGCGCTCCAGCGCCACCGCCCCGTCGCGGCTCTGATAAAGCCCCTCCCGTTCCCGAATGCGGATGAGAGCCTCGGTGAATGCCGCCGGATCAGTTCTGTCGGCTGTGCTGCGCGCCTCAAAGATCGCAAGCCGCGTGGAGATACGATGTGTAAGGTCAGCCTCAGGCAAGAGAATATCGCGCAAAGGCCGCGTGGTGGCGACTGCATAGAAGCTCGGCGCCGCGCGCACTTCCTGCGCATCGGTATTGACCCAGATGCCCAGACGCCGGGCCTTGCGCCAGATCACAGCGGGTTGCGGTGGCCCCTCCACTGCAACAATGACATCAAGCTCAGAGTCATCGGGCAGCGCCATCTCGCGCCGCACTGCCCCATAGATCAGAATATCCGAGCCCTCGAAATTAACCGTCAGCGATACGCGGTTCTGGCTCAGACCGGCGATGACTTCCTCGGCCTTTGCTGGAAAGGCAGCGATCAGGAGCAGGAAGAAGAAAAGCACCCGCATCAGAACCGCCCCGGCACAGTGATCGTGTAAAATTCAGACGGCGTCCAGAGAAGATCAAAGGCGATCTTTCCGCAGACAGCGAGCACAAGAAGCGCAAGCAGGATACGCAACTGCTCGGCCCGCAGCTTGAGCCCGATCCGTGTGCCCAGCTGGGCACCAACCACCCCGCCAATGATCAGGAAGATTGCAAGCATCACATCGACGCTCTGATTGGTGATCGCGTGCATCATCGTGGTAAAGGCCGCCACGAACGTTACCTGAAAGAGCGACGTGCCAATCACAACCTTTGTTGGCATGCCCAGAAGATAGATCATCGCGGGCACAAGGATGAAGCCCCCCCCCACGCCCATTATCGCCGCGAGCACGCCAACGCCCATCCCAACCAGAAGCGGCGGAAAGACCGAGATATAAAGCCCCGAGGCGCGGAACTTCATCTTGAAGGGCAGGTTATGGATCCATGTGTGGATATGTAGCTTGCGGCGCGGCGCATTGGGGTTTCGGGACCGCAGAAGCGCGCGCAGGCTTTCCTGCAGCATCAAAGCCCCGATGATGCCCAGAAAGATAACATAGGAAAGCTGCACGATCAGGTCGATCTGGCCCAGCCGCTGCATCAGATTGAAAAACCAGATCCCGATGATCGACCCGACCAGACCGCCGATAAGGAGCACGGTACCCATCCGCAGATCGACAGTCTTGCGCTTGAGATGCGCAAGCACACCCGAGATCGACGAGGCAACAACCTGATTGACACCCGTGGCCACGGCCACGGTGGGCGGCACGCCGATGAAAAAAAGCAGCGGCGTTATCAGAAACCCACCGCCCACTCCAAACATGCCCGAGAGCAAACCCACACCGCCGCCAACCCCCAGCAATGTGAAGGCGTTGACCGATGTCTCGGCGATGGGCAGGTAAATCTGCATGCCGCTCTCAGGGCCGCGTCGGGCCGATTAGTGTTCCTTCACATAGGCCGAGCCACCCGCACGCGGCGGAATGGCTTTACCCACGAACCCTGCCAGAATGACAACCGTCAGGATATAGGGCAAGGCCTGCATCGCCTGAACCGGCAGCGCGAGGCCGAAAATGTCGATATTCTGGAAGCGGTTGGCCAGAGCTTCGAGCAAACCAAAGAGCAAGACTGCTCCAAGTGCATGCCAAGGCCGCCATTTCGCGAAGATCATAGCCGCCAGCGCAATGAAGCCGCGCCCTGCCGTCATGTCCTTGACGAATCCTGCCGAAAGCCCGGTGGAGAGATACGCGCCTGCTAACCCGCAGAGCACACCACAGATCGCCACGGCACCATAGCGCAACCCGATCACTGACACGCCTGCCGTATCCACTGCCGCCGGGTTTTCCCCCACGGCGCGCAGCCGCAAGCCGAAGCGGGTGCGATAGAGCATATACCATGTTAACGGCACACATAGCAGCCCCACATAGACAAGCAGCCCGTGCCCTGAGAGGATGCCATGATAGATCGGTCCGATCACCGGCACATCCCTCAGCGCCTCGGCGAAGGGCAGATCAATCCGCTGCATCCGCGCGTCGCCTGAAAGCGATGGCGTACGCCCGCCCTGCCTGAACCAGTTCTGCGCGATGACTACCGTGATCCCTGCGGCCAGAAAATTGATCGCGACCCCGGAGATGAGCTGATTGCCGCGAAAGGTGATCGAGGCCACGCCATGAATCAGCGCCATAACCACCGAGACACCCACTGCCGCCGCAACCCCGATCCAGACATTACCCGAGACAAAGGCAATCGCCGCAGCCATGAAGGCCGCAGCCAGCATCTTGCCCTCAAGACCGATATCGAACACGCCCGCGCGCTCCGAGATCAGCCCCGCGAGGCAGGCAAAAAGAAGCGGAGTGGCCAGCCGCAGCGTGGATTCCAGCACTTGAACGATGGTTGCGATATCCATCACCGCGCCCTCCTGAGCGCAAAGGCGCGGGCAATCGGTATGCGCACCATATTGTCGAGCGCGCCTGTGAAGAGGATTACGAGGGCCTGAATGACAACGATCAATTCACGCGGGATAGAGGTCCAAAGCGCAAGCTCAGCACCGCCCTGATAGAGAAAGCCAAAGAGTATCGCGGCCAGAAACACGCCGACAGGATGATTTCGCCCCATCAGGGCAACGGCAATGCCGATAAAGCCAGCGCCCTCCACCGCGTTCAGAACGAGCCGCTGTTGCTCACCCATAACTGAGTTCACGGCCATCAGCCCTGCCAACCCACCCGAGATGAGCATAACATAAATAGTAATCCTCGCAGGGCTGATACCTGCATATTCCGCTGCGGGCTCGGATTCCCCGAAGGCACGGATCTGATAACCCAGCCGCGTGCGCCAGAGCAGGAACCATACCGCAAAGCACATGCCGACTGCGACGAGCAACGAGATATTGACCGGCGGCACACGGCTGAACGGGATACCGACGACCGCCAACATCTCATGAAGCGTTGGCAAATGCGTCTCGGACGGGAAGCGCGGCGAGGCTGGATCCTGCGAGCCGCGCGGGCGCAGGATGTTTACGAGCACATAGCCCAGCAATGAGGCGGCAATGAAATTGAACATGATCGTCGTGATAACGATATGACTGCCGCGTCGTGCTTGCAGATAGCCCGGAATAAGCGCCCATGCCGCACCGAAGAGCGCTGCGCCCAAGCTTGCAGCAATCAACGCAAGCGACCAATGCGGCCACGGAATATAAAGGCAGACCAACGCCACGCCCAACCCACCCAGCAGCGCCTGCCCCTCACCCCCGATATTGAAGAGCCGCGCCTGAAAGGCCACAGCGACTGCGAGGCCGGTGAAGATAAAGTTCGTGGCATAGAAAAGCGTGTAGCCCCAGCCATAGCTCGAGCCGAATGCCCCTTCCACCATCAGTTTGAGCGCCGCCCATGGGCTTTCGCCAATCGCCCAGATCAGCACTGCCGATAGCAAGAAGGCAAGCACCACCGAGAAAAGTGGCACCAGCGTCACATCTGCCCAGTTAGGAATGCGCCCGGACGTGCTCATGTCATCCCCGCCATCAACAGCCCCAGTTCCTGCGCATTCGTATCATCCGGATGCCGCTCACCCATGATCCGTCCGTCAAACATCACCAGGATGCGGTCTGACAGCGCCATGATCTCGTCAAGCTCGACCGAGACCAAAAGGATGGCTGAGCCTGCATCGCGCAGCCGGATAAGCCGCTGGTGAATGAACTCGATCGCACCGATATCCACCCCGCGCGTTGGCTGCCCGACAAGAAGAAGGTCCGGCGTGTGCTCGATTTCACGCGCGAGCACGATCTTCTGCTGATTGCCCCCCGAAAAGCCGCTCGCTTTGAGGTGCGGATCAGGTGGCCGCACATCGAAAGCCGCCATCTTGTCTTCAGTATCCTGCATGATTGCGGCGTTGTTCATCTTCCAAGGGCTCGGATTATAGGCCGGGTCATTGTGATACCCGAGCGCGATGTTCTCCCATGCGTGGAAATTCAGCACCAGCCCTCGGCGATGGCGGTCCTCAGGGACATGCGCCACGCGCTGCCCGCGGCGCGCCAGCGCATCGCATCCCGGCCCAGATAACGGCAAAGGCGCGCCACGCAACCATGCCTGCCCCTCAGCGGGGCGCAGACCTGCCAGCACTTCCAAAAGCTCCGACTGGCCATTTCCAGCCACACCTGCGATCCCGAGGATTTCGCCAGCGTGGATACTGAAGTCAAGGCCACGCAACCGCTCTACCTTTTGCGAGTCTACCAACCGCACTCCCTGCACACGCAGCACTTCATCACCAGGGGTCGCAGGTGTTTTCTCTACGCGTAACAAGACTTTGCGGCCCACCATCAATTCCGCAAGCTCGGTCGGGCTGGTTTGACCCGTCGGACGGGTCGCAACGATCTCACCCCGACGCATCACACTAACTTCGTCTGTTACATCCATGATTTCACGCAATTTATGAGTAATCAGGATGATTGTTTTGCCCTGTTCCTTAAGCCCGCGCAGAATGCGGAACAGGTGATCAGCCTCGGATGGGGTCAGCACCCCGGTTGGTTCATCGAGAATCAGGATATCGGCTTCGCGATAGAGCGCCTTCAGGATCTCCACGCGCTGCTGATGCCCAACAGAGAGATCCTCGATCTTGGCATCGGGATCGACATTGAGTTCAAACTCGCGCGCAAGATCTTTCAACAGCCCCCGCGCTTTGGACAAAGATGGCCGCAATAGCGCCCCTGCCTCTGCTCCCAGTATCACATTTTCAAGGACCGTGAAATTCTCGACCAGTTTGAAATGCTGAAACACCATTCCGATACCGGCGCGGATCGCGGCCAGGCTATCAGGGATCTCAGTTCGCTGGCCATTGATGAAAATCTCACCCGAGTCAGCACGATAGAAACCATAAAGGATCGACATCAGCGTCGATTTACCGGCCCCGTTCTCGCCCACGATGCCGTGGATCGTCCCGCGCCGCACACGAATTGAAATGTTCTTATTCGCCTGAACCGGACCAAAAGCCTTTGAGATGCCTTTCAGTTCGATCGCCAGTGCAGAAGAGGCGGCGGTTTGCACAACCGCCTCCGAAATGCTTTCCTGCGACATACCCGGATCAGAAAGCCGGGCAGACGCTGTCCGTGCGGTAATCATGCACGCTGAGTTCGCCTGCAATTATCGCAGCTTTTGCAGCTTCGACGGCCTCCTGCATCTCGGCCGAAATCAGGTGTTCGTTATGCTCATCAATCGAATAGCCAACACCGCCAGCAGCGAGGTCCATCACCACGACGCCAGTCTCAAGCCCTGGGCCTTCCATGAATGCATCATAGACCGCTTGATCGACAAGCTTGAGCATGGATGTCAGGACGGAGCCGGGATGCAGATAGTTCTGATTGGAATCTACACCGATAGAGAAAACGCCTGCATCCTCTGCGGCTTGCAAGACGCCAAGCCCGGTACCACCCGCTGCGGCGAATACCACATCAGAGCCTTGGGAAATCTGCGCGCGCGCGATCTCACCACCACGCACTGGGTCATTCCACGCCGCTGGCGTGTCTCCGGTGTAATTGACAATCACATTGATATCCGGGTTCACCGCCTTGGCGCCCTGTGCATAGCCGCAGGCAAAGGCCGCGATCAGCGGGATCTCCATGCCCCCGACAAAGCTGATGGTGCCGCTTTCATTGGCCATCGCCGCCAGCATACCCACAAGATAGCTGCCCTCATGCTCTGCAAAGATCACCGAGCGAACATTGGGGAGATCAACCACAGCGTCGATCAGCACGAAAGAGGTATCTGGATAATCGGGAGCGACCTCTTCGAGCGTGGGCGCATTCTGGAAGCCCATAACAACAACCGGGTTCGAGCCTGCTTCAGCCAGACGACGGGCAAATTGCACGCGCTGCGCAGCAGCTTGCATCTCGATTTCGCGATACGACCCCCCGGTTTCGGCGCGCCAGCGCTCGGCACCATTATAGGCGGCCTCATTGAAAGACTTGTCGAACTTGCCGCCAAGATCAAACATGAGTGCTGGGTCGGCATGTGCCAGCGAAGCGGTCATGCCAAGCGCAGAAGCTGCGCTCAGAAAAAACTTAACGTTCGTCATTCCGGTTTCTCCTGTTGTGCCAATGATTATGCGCTTCCGCGAGTCTGAGGTTTGATGAGTGACCCGGTTGCGCCCAGATTACCGGCGATTAAGTCTGGTTTCCGACAATCGGTCAACATCAAATTCAAACCTTCGCCATAAGGAGCCACTGGTTACCTGATCGTGACTAGAGCTTTGCTTTACAAATAACCGCGTCGTACGACTTCCCGTTCGCGTGATAGTAGCCTCGGCGCGTGGCGATCTCGACAAAACCGAAACTTGAATACAGCCTTCTCGCTGGCAGGTTTGTCTCCGCAACTTCAAGAAAACACTGGGTCGCGCCCCGGCGTGCAGCCTCCAGCAAACCTTTCTGGATCAAAGTCCTTGCAAGCCCCATCCGCCGCGCGTCTGGTGCAGTCGCTAAGGTCAGCAGTTCCGCTTCATCTGCAGCCACCCGAAAGATTACAAAGGCCAGTAAATCTTGCTCCGAAGCGTGTGTATAAACAATGCAGGAGGCATCCGTGAGTAATGATGAAAAATCCCGCGCTGACCACGGGGGTGGAATATCAAAACACACGGCATGCAACTTGGCGAGAGCCTCGGGTGTCATGGCAGGAGGACAGGCGGCGGCTCTGAGGGCGGCGCCGCATCAGCGGGTCTGAGATAGAGCGGCACTGGGCGGGAAGGCGTCTCGCCAAGTCTGCGCCGCGCAACTCGCGCGATTGCCTCCGCTGTATTGTATCGCACGCCAAGGTTCTGCAGACCTTTATCCGCAAGGAGATCAACGGCACTCCCCGCAATCGCGTATTCAGGCGGGGCATGAAAGGTATCGGATGCGATGATCTGCGGCGGGGAGGGTTCTGGACTGAAAAACTGCAGATAAACCTCGCCGCGGCGGGCGGGCTCCACAATGCAAACAGGTCTGGGCAATCCCTCTGCGCGCGCCTCGAAAATAGAGACGCCCACCGCCGGGATACCCAAACCAAGCGCGAGCCCGCGTGCCGTAGCGACTGCAATTCTGATGCCGGTAAAGTTTCCCGGCCCTGTGCCAACCGCAAGGGCATCGAGATCGCTCCAGTCATACCCGTTGGACCGCAACATGGCTTCAAGCATGGGCAGAAGTCGTTCAGCCTGCCCGCGCTCCATTGTTTCATGATGTTCGGAGAGGAGCGTCTCGCCAAAGAGCAATGCGGCCGCGCAATGCGCGGCCGATGTATCAAAGGCTAGGATCAGCGACTCAGAGCGCAACCGGTCTCACCTCTGTCACCTCCGGGATGTAATGACGCAAGAGATTCTCGATGCCCATCTTCAGCGTCATGGTCGAGGACGGGCATCCTGCGCAAGCCCCTCTCATGTGCAAATACACCACGCCACGCTCGAACCCATGAAAGGTGATATCGCCCCCATCCTGGGCCACGGCAGGACGCACCCGGCTGTCCAGCAGTTCTTTTATCTGGACCACGATTTCTGCATCGGGGCCATCATGGGCGGCATGCTCGGAAGCTGACTCGCCCTCCATGACCGGTGCGCCGGATTGAAAATGCTCCATGACTGCGCCGAGAATCTCGGGTTTCACATGTTGCCAGTCCACATCATCAGCTTTGGTGACCGTGATGAAATCACTGCCCAAAAACACACCCGTGACCCCTTGGATTTCAAAAAGGCGTCGTGCCAGCGGCGATACGTTTGCTGCTTCAGCATTGGGGAAATCTGCCGTTCCCAATCCCAGCACTTCCTGCCCGGGTATGAACTTCAGTGTCGCAGGATTGGGGGTGGACTCAGTCTGGATAAACATGGGCAGTCTCC